>JAPSHS010000063.1 GCA_031179495.1 Kocuria sp.
GGGCGATCGGCCTGATCGGCCTGTTCTACCTCTTCACCCTCATCCTGGGCTTCGGCGCGGCGGCCCTCATCGGCGCCGAGCGGATCCAGGCGGCTCCGGGCGGCGTGAACTCCGCGGCGCCGCTGCTCGCCTTCGAGCTCGGCGGGTCGCTGCTGATGGGCATCATCGCGGCGGTGGCGTTCGCCACGATCCTCGCGGTCGTGGCCGGCCTGGCCATCACCGCCTCGGCCTCCTTCGCCCACGACATCTACACCAGCGTCATCAAGAAGGGCGACTCCGATCCCCGCAAGGAGCTGCGGGTCGCGAAGACCACGGTGGTGGTCATCGGGCTCGTCTCCATCGCGGGCGGCATCGGGGCGCAGGGCCAGAACGTCGCGTTCCTCGTGGCACTCGCCTTCGCGGTCGCGGCCTCGGCGAACCTGCCGACCATCCTGTACTCCCTGTACTGGCGGCGCTTCACCACCCGGGGCGCGGTCTGGTCCATGTACGGCGGCCTGTTCATCTCGGTGGGCCTCATCATCTTCTCCCCGGTGATGTCCGGCGCCGAGACCTCGATGATCCCCACGGCCGACTTCGCGTGGTTCCCGCTGCAGAACCCGGGCATCGTCTCGATCCCGGCCTCCTTCCTCCTCGGCTTCATCGGGTCCATGACGGAGCGCCGTCTCGAGGACCCGGTCAAGCAGTCCGAGATGGAGGTGCGCTCCCTCACAGGCATCGGCGCGGAGAAGCCTGTCGCCCACTGAGGCGATCTCCGCTCCCACCTGGGACGATCTCCGGCCCGCCCGAAGCCTCGGCTTCCGGCGGGCCGGCCCGTGTCCGGGGACACGTTGTGATTTGCTAACGGAAACGGACAGGCGGCTGAGCGTCCGATAGGGTGGGAGTCAGAAGCAGCCACAGGATATTCCTCGAATACTCACCGGTTGCGTACAATGAAAGTCCCTCCCGGGACGGATAAGGAGCCATCATGGGAATCATCAGCTGGATCGTCCTCGGCCTCATCGCCGGTGCCCTCGCCAAGCTCATCATGCCGGGCAACCAGGGCGGCGGCATCATCGTCACCATGGTCCTCGGCATCGTCGGAGCCCTCCTCGGAGGCTTCCTGGGCTCGCTGATCGGCATCGGCAGCCTCGACTCCGTGTTCGACATCGGCACGATCATCACCGCCGTCGTGGGAGCGCTCATCGTGCTCTTCATCTGGGGCGCGGTCACCGGCCGCAAGGGCCGCACGCACTGACCCGCACTCCAGCGGAGCCAGAGGCCCCGGTCACCGGAAACGGTGGCCGGGGCCTCTGCCGTGCCGGGGCCCGGGAAGCCCGCCCCGGCTGGGGGATACTGGGGCCATGACGTCCCCTTCCTCCGTGCTCCGCAACCGCCCGACGCCCGAGCTGCGTGCCCTCGCCGCCGCCGGACCCCGCAGGATCTGCGTCCTCGGGTCGACGGGTTCGATCGGCACCCAGGCGCTCGACGTCGTGCGGGCCGCGAACGCCCTCGAGGGCGCGACGCCGTTCCGTGTGGTGGCCCTCGCCGCCGGCCGGGGCCACCTGCCGCTGCTGGCGGAGCAGGCCGTGGCGACCCGCGCCGCCCTGGTGGCGACGAGCGGCACCGGGGACGACGTCCGGGAGCTGGCACGGCTGATCGCCGAGTGCGCCGCGGCCTCCGGCGCCGCCGACTACCGCCCCGAGCTCCTCCACGGCCCCGACGCCGCCGCGGTGGCCGCGGCGCACCCGGACGCCGAGCTGGTGCTCAACGGCATCACCGGCTCGATCGGCCTCGCCCCCACGCTGGCCGCCCTGCGGGCCGGGCACCGGCTCGCGCTGGCGAACAAGGAGTCGCTGATCGCCGGTGGCCCGCTGGTCAAGGAGGCCGCCGCGGGGCGCCCGGACGCCCTGATCCCGGTGGACTCCGAGCACTCGGCCCTGGCTCAGGCGCTGCGCGGCGGCAGCGGCGCCGAGGTGGACCGGCTGGTGCTGACCGCCTCGGGAGGGCCGTTCCGCGGCCGCACCCGGGCGGAGCTGGAGGCGGTCACCCCGCAGGAGGCGCTGCGCCACCCCACCTGGGACATGGGCGTCATGGTCACGACCAACTCGGCGTCGATGGTGAACAAGGCCCTGGAGGTGCTGGAGGCCCACCTGCTCTTCGACGTGCCGCTGGAGCGCATCGACGTGGTGGTCCACCCCCAGTCGGTCGTGCACTCCATGGTCCAGTTCGTGGACGGCTCGACCCTCGCCCAGGCCTCGCCGCCGGACATGCGCCTGCCCATCGCCCTCGGCCTGGCCTGGCCGCACCGCGTGCCCGGTGCGGCCCCCGCGTGCGACTGGACCCGCGCGGCCGAGTGGACCTTCGAGCCGCTGGACCGCGACGCGTTCCCGGCGGTGGACCTCATCAAGGCCGCGGGGGAGCGCGGGGGCACCCACCCTGCGGTGTTCAACGCCGCCAACGAGGAGGCGGTGCACGCCTTCCACGACGGCCGGATCCGGTTCCCGGTGATCGTGGACACGGTCGAGAAGGTGCTGGGCGAGCACGAGGACGGCGGCCACCTGGACCTCGACGCCGTCCTGGAGGCGGAGCGCTGGGCCCGGCGCCGGGCCCAGGAGCTCCTCGGCGGCTGACGGGGCCGGGATCCGCCCCTGCCGCACGTGCTAGTCTGTGCGGCGGATGACGAGTCCCAGCGCGTAGCCCTGGCTTGCTGGGCGGCAACCCTCTCCCGTAGTGGGGTGCCCCAGGTGAACCATCCGGCACCGGCCATCGACGGCCGGCGGCAAGTACGGTTCGACCGTGGACGAGCCCTCCCGTGCGCCCTCGACCGTGGCCGCCGGACCTGTCGGGCCCGGTGGAGACCTCCGACATCCTGGACCCACGGAAAGGCACGACATGCGATCGCAGCGCCTCACCCACCTCGCCCTCGCCACCGCCCTTGGCCTCACCCTCACCGCCTGCGGCGGTTCCGACCAGGCGGCCGCGCCCTACGACGACGGCGTCATCAAGATCGGCACCGACGGCCGGACCCAGGTGCACGAGGCCTTCCTCGAGGAGGCGGAGAAGGCCGGCGTCGAGGTCGAGCTCGTGGAGTTCACCGACTACAACCAGCCCAACGCCGCGCTCACCAGCGGCGACCTGGACATGAACTGGTTCCAGCACGGGGCGTTCCTGGCCGACTACCGGAACAACTCCGGCGAGGACATCGTCCCGATCGGGTCCACCTCCATCTACCCCCTGGGCCTCTACTCGGAGCGCTACGAGTCCCTGGACCAGATCCAGGAGGGCGACGAGATCGCGGTGCCCAACGACGCGATCAACCTCGCCCGCGCGCTCCTGCTGCTGCAGTCCGCCGGGCTCGTCGAGTTCACCTCCGACACCACGGCCCCGTCCGAGCTGGACATCGACACCGAGGCCTCCAAGGTCCGGGTCACGCCCGTCTCGGCCGAGCAGACCGTGCTGTCGATGAGCTCGACCGCCGGCGCCGTGGTCAACAACACGTTCCTGACCCGGGCCGACATCGACCCGAACTCCGCGCTGTACTCCGACGGCGAGGACAACGAGAACGCCCTGCCCTACGTCAACTTCTTCGCGGCCGCCGGCGGCAACAAGGACGACGAGACCCTGCACCAGGTCGCGGACCTCTTCCACACGGACGCGGTGCTGGCGGCCGAGCAGGCGGAGACCAAGGACACCGCCGTGTCCATGGACGTCCCGCAGGAGGAGCTGATCGAGGTCGTCGACCGGTACGCCGAGGACCTCGAGAAGTGACGGCTCCGGCCGACCCGGACCGGACCCGCCACCCCGACGGCGAGGTCATCGTCCGCTTCGAGGACGTCACCAAGACCTTCGTCACGGGACCGGCGAAGGCCCGGCGCGAAGTGGTCGCGGTGGACGGCGTCTCGCTCGAGATCCGGCGGGGGGAGATCTTCGGCGTGATCGGCTACTCCGGTGCCGGGAAGTCGACGCTCGTGCGCCTGATCAACGGCCTCGAGCCGATCACCTCGGGCTCCCTCACCGTCAACGGCTTCGAGGTCGCGGGCCGGAAGGAGACCGAGCTCGCACCCGTCCGGCAGGAGATCGGAATGATTTTCCAGCAGTTCAACCTGTTCACCTCCCGCACCGTGGCCGGCAACGTCGAGTACCCGCTCAAGCGGGCCGGCTGGCCCAAGGACAAGCGCCGCGCGCGGGTCGCGGAGCTGCTGGAGTTCGTGGGCCTGTCCGGGCGCGCCGGCAACTACCCCGAGCAGCTCTCGGGCGGCCAGAAGCAGCGCGTGGGCATCGCCCGGGCGCTCGCCACCAGCCCGAAGCTGCTCCTCGCCGACGAGTCCACCAGCGCGCTCGACCCCGACACCACCCAGGAGGTGCTGCAGGTGCTCCAGCGGGTCAACCGCGAGCTCGGCATCACCATCGTGCTCATCACGCACGAGATGGACGTCGTGCGCGCCATCGCCGACCACGTCGCGGTGATGCAGGACGGCAAGGTCGTGGAGCACGGCTCCACCGTCGACATCTTCGCCCGGCCCCGGACCGGGACCGCGCGCCGCTTCGTCTCCTCCGTGCTGCACTCGGTGCCGGACGAGCGCGAGGTCGAGCGGCTGCGCCGGGCCCACCACGGGCGCCTGGTGATCGTCGACGTCGGCGACGGCGTGGACATCGGCGGGGTGCTCTCCGACGGCGCCGCCCGCGGTGTGCGCTTCACCATCGCCTACGGCGGGATCAGCGTGCTCCAGGAGGAGTCCTTCGGATCCCTGACCTTCGAGCTGATCGGCGAGGACACGGCCGTGCAGGACGTGGTCGACGAGCTCTCCCGGATCACGACCCTGCGGGAGGTGGCCGCGTGAACGACTGGACCGTCCTGGGTCCCGAGCTGCTCTCCGCGCTCGGGCAGACCCTCTACATGGTGGCCGTCACCCTCCTGCTCGCCGGGCTGCTCGGGCTGCTCGTCGGCGTGGGCCTCTACGTGACGCGCCGGGGCAACATCCTGGAGCACCGCGCGGTGCACGAGGCGATCAACCTGGTCGTGAACTTCGTGCGGCCGATCCCGTTCATCATCCTGCTCGCCGCGCTCGGCCCGGTCACCGAGGACGTCGTCGGGACCCGCCTGGGCCCCAACGCCGCGATCTTCGCCATGACCATCGGCGCGATGTTCGCGGTGGCGCGCATCGTCGAGCAGAACCTGATGTCGGTGGACCCCGGCGTCGTGGAGGCGGCCCGGTCCATGGGCGTCTCCCGGGGGAGGATCATCACCACGGTCATCCTGCCCGAGGCCCTCGGCCCGCTGGTGCTCGGCTACACGTTCCTCGTCATCGGCATCACGGACATGTCCGCGATGGCCGGGGCCATCGGCGCCGGCGGCCTGGGCGACTTCGCCCTGCGGCTGGGCTACCAGCGGTTCAACGACGAGGTCACGTGGGCCGCGGTCGCCGTGATCGTCGTCCTCGTCCAGCTGGTCCAGCTGGTGGGCAACCGGATGGCGCGGCGCATCCTGCGCCGCTGACGCCCCGGAGCGCCCGCGCCGGCCGGCCCCTCCCCGTGGAGGCGGCCGGCCGTCGTCGTCCGCGGGGCCGCCCCGTACGCACCACCCAGGAACGTGGTGCACACTGGTGCTCGCCGTGCGCGCACGGCCCCCTGCCGTCCCCGGCGCCCGCCGGGGACGCCCGACGATCCCCGGAGGCTCCCGGATGGGCGTGGTCCTGTTCCTCGTGGGCGTGCTGCTCGCCGCCCTGGCCGTGGTCGCGTCCATCGCCCTCCACGAGATCGGCCACCTGGTCCCGGCCAAGCTCTTCGGCGTGCGGGTCACCCAGTACATGGTCGGCTTCGGGCGCACCGTGTTCTCCCGCCGGCGCGGGGAGACCGAGTACGGGCTCAAGGCCGTGCCGCTCGGCGGCTACATCTCCATGGTCGGGATGTACCCGCCCGCGCGCGCGGGCGTCACCGCCCGGGCCTCGAGCACCGGCGTGTTCCAGCAGCTCGCCGCCGAGGCACGGGGCGCCTCCGCCGGCCAGCTCGCCCCCGGGGACGAGGACCGCGTCTTCTACCGCCTGCCCGTCCCGAAGCGGATCGTCATCATGCTGGGCGGCCCCGTCATGAACCTCCTGCTGGGCACCGTGTGCCTCACCGTGCTGCTCACCGGGTTCGGGACGGCGACGCCGACCACGACGGTGGCGTGGGTCTCCGAGTGCGTCGTGCCCGCCGGGCGGCAGACCGCGGGGCAGACCGAGTGCCGCCCGGAGGACCCGCCGGCCCCGGCCAACGCCGCGGGGCTGCGCCCCGGGGACGTCGTCACCGCCGTCGGCGGCGCCCCCGTCGGCACGTGGGACGAGCTCACGGCGCGGATCCGGGAACGGGCCGGGGAACGGATCCCCGTCGTGGTCGAGCGGGACGGAGCCACCGTCCGCACCACGCTCACCCCGATCCTCTCCTCCCGCCCGGTGGCCGACGACACCGGCGCCCCCGTGCCCGGCCCGGACGGCGCCCCCCGCTACGAGGAGGTCGGCTTCATCGGGATCAGCCCCACGCTCGCCCCCGTCCGGCAGCCGCTCGGCGCGGTGCCCGGCGCCGTGCTGGACGGGCTCGGGCAGATCGCCGGCGTGGTCCTGCACCTGCCGCAGCGGGTGTACGAGGTCGGGCAGGCCGCGTTCTCGGACGCGCCCCGGGACCCGGACGGGCCCATCTCCGTGGTCGGGATCGGCCGGATCTCCGGTGAGATCGCCGCGCACGAGGAGATCGCGCTGCGGGACAAGGCGGCCTCCCTGGTGGGGCTCATCGGCTCCGTGAACCTGGCGCTGTTCGTCTTCAACCTCCTGCCGCTGCTGCCGCTGGACGGCGGGCACGTGGCCGGCGCCCTGTGGGAGGGCCTGCGGCGGGGGAGCGCCCGGCTGCTGGGCCGCGGCGACCCGGGACCGTTCGACCCCGCGCGCCTGCTCCCGCTCACCTACGCCGTGGCCGTGCTGATGATCGGGATGTCGGTCCTGCTGATCTACGCGGACATCGTCAAGCCGGTCCGGCTGTTCTGAGCCGTTCGGCCACGGCGGAATCCGTGGGCCGCGCCCAGGAACCGTCCCGGGGCATGGGGCACAATGGGAACCGACGACGGACCCGGCGACCGGGTCCCGGCGCCACCGCTCCCGCACCTGCCCTCGAACTCCTCGGAGGAAGCCCTTGACCCCGGTCAGCCTCGGCATGCCCGCCGCTCCCCAGCCCGTCCTGTCCCCGCGCCGGAAGACCCGGCAGATCCGGGTCGGGTCCGTGGGCGTCGGGTCGGACTCGCCGGTGAGCGTGCAGTCCATGACGACCACCCCCACCACGGACATCAACGCGACCCTGCAGCAGATCGCCGAGCTCAACGCCACGGGGTGCGACATCGTCCGGGTGGCCTGCCCGTCCCAGGACGACGCCGACGCCCTGCCGATCATCGCGATGAAGTCCCCGATCCCGGTGATCGCCGACATCCACTTCCAGCCGAAGTACGTGTACAAGGCCATCGAGGCCGGGTGCGCGGCCGTGCGCGTGAACCCGGGCAACATCCGCAGGTTCGACGACCAGGTCGCCCAGATCGCCCGGGAGGCCAAGGACGCCGGGGTCTCCATCCGGATCGGCGTGAACGCGGGCTCCCTCGACCAGCGGATCATGGACCGGTTCGGGAAGGCCACCCCGGAGGCGCTCGTGGAGTCCGCGGTGTGGGAGGCCTCCCTGTTCGAGGAGCACGACTTCCACGACTTCAAGATCTCGGTCAAGCACAACGACCCGGTCACCATGGTGCGCGCCTACCAGCTGCTCGCCGAGCGCGGGGACTGGCCCCTGCACCTGGGCGTGACCGAAGCCGGTCCGGCGTTCCAGGGCACCATCAAGTCCGCCACCGCCTTCGGCGCCCTGCTCTCCCAGGGCATCGGCGACACCATCCGCGTCTCGCTCTCCGCGCCGCCGGTCGAGGAGGTCAAGGTGGGCAACCAGATCCTGCAGTCCCTGGGCCTGCGCCCGCGCAAGCTCGAGATCGTCTCCTGCCCCTCGTGCGGGCGCGCGCAGGTGGACGTCTACACCCTGGCGGACGAGGTCACCGCGGGCCTCGAGGGGCTCACGGTCCCGCTGCGGGTCGCCGTGATGGGCTGCGTCGTCAACGGCCCGGGCGAGGCCCGCGAGGCCGACCTCGGCGTGGCCTCCGGCAACGGCAAGGGCCAGATCTTCGTCAAGGGCGAGGTCGTCAAGACGGTCCCCGAGCACCTGATCGTGGAGACCCTGATCGAGGAGGCCAACCGCATCGCCGCCGAGATGGACGTGGACGAGGACGGGGAGACCACGGCGGGCAGCCCCGTCGTGAGCGTCAGCTGACGGGCCGGTGACGATCGGGTGAGGACGCAGCGGAGGACGTCGCAGCGGCTGGTGCCGGCGGGGGAGCTCGACGCCGCCGGACTGGACCGGCTGCTGGGGGCGGACCCCGTCGCCCACGCCTTCGTGGCCGCCCACGTCGAGTCCCACCGCCGCGGCAGCGGCTCCCGGATCCCCCCGGTCCTCGGCACGGCCGGACCCGACGGGCGGCTGACCGGCGCCTGCTGGACGGGCACCAACGTGGTCCCCGTCGCCCTCGACGAGCAGGGCCTCGACCTCGTCGCCGGCCACCTGCGCCGGGGCGGGTCCCGGTACGCCTCGATCTTCGGCCCCGCCGAACCGGTCCTCGGGCTGTGGTCGCGGCTCGAGCGCACGTGGCCCCGCCCCTTCGACGTGCGGCCCGTGCAGCCCCTGCTGGCGATCGACCACGACCCGGCGCCCGCGCCCCACCCCGGCGTCCGGTTCGCCACGACCGACGACCTGCCCGCCGTGCTGCCGGCCAGCGCCGCCATGTTCGAGGAGGAGGTCGGCTACTCCCCGTACACGGGCGGGGACCGCGGCTACCGCGACCGGGTGGCCGCGCTCGTCGGCTCCGGACGGTGCCTGGTGCTGACCGACGACCGGGGCCGAGTGGTGTTCAAGGCCGACCTCGGCTCGATCGCCCGCGGGGTGGCCCAGGTCCAGGGGGTGTGGGTGGACCCGGCGCACCGGGGCCGGGGCCTGGCCGTGCCGTGCATGGCCGCCGCCGTGCGCCTGGCCCGCCGCAGCACGCCGGTGATCAGCCTCTACGTCAACGACTACAACA
>JAPSHS010000336.1 GCA_031179495.1 Kocuria sp.
CTCCCTGTGGAGCGAGCTGATGGACGAGGAGTCCTTCAGCATGGACGAGCGCTGGCGCGTGGTCGAGCGGGTGCGCCGGCTCAACGAGCTCGGCTTCGACGTCGAGGAGGCCTCCCTGGACACCGTCGGGGGTCGGGTCCGGCTGCGGCCGCAGGTCGTGGAGCCCGGCCACCACACCCGCCGTCTGCAGCGGCTCACCGGGCTGCGCACGCACGAGAACCAGGCGCGGCGGCTGCTGACGGACATCGACCAGCTCGGCCAGGCGCTCTATCCGGGTCTGCCCGACGACCTCGTGGCGCAGCTGTGGATGCGGGAGGTCTTCACCCCGATCATGGAGGCGGTCACCCCTCCGATGCGGCGCAAGCTCGAGCCCGCCGAGATCGTGCACGAGGTGCTGGAGCACCGCTGGTTCATGTCCGAGCGCGCCGGCAAGGACGTGGCGACCCTCACGGCCGTCGAGGACTACGTCGCCTCGCAGCTCGCCAAGCGCCCGGACGAGCGCGAGATCTTCTGATTCCGGGGCACGGGCCGGCTCACCCTCGGTGCGCCCCGAGGACTCCCGTCAGGGTCCGGTGCACCCGCTGCGGCCAGTCCTCGCCGAGGCTGCCGTAGCGGGCCACATGGGAGTAGGCCGAGCCGAGCACGAAGTCCAGCACGACGTCGACGTCCAGTTCCGAGCTCAGCCGTCCCGCCGCCGTCTCGGCGGCGAACAGCTCCTTGAGCCGTTCCACGCGCGGGCGGACCAGGTGCGCACGCAGGATCCGCGAGGTCTCCGAGTGCGGCTCGCTCAGCAGGGAGACCGCCACGCCCATGCCCATGTCGTGCAGCAGGAAGTGCAGCGCCTCGGCGAGGCCCTCGTCCCAGCTCGCGGGGGCGCTCGGCCGCTCCGGGGAGTACGTGGACACCGCGTCCTCGAGGGCCCCCTCCAGCATTTCCAGGCTGTTGGCGTAGCGGCGGTAGATGGACGTCTTGGCCACCCCGGAGGCCGCCGAGACGGCCTCGATGCTCACCCGCTGCGGCCCGCCCTCCCGGAGGAGGGCCAGCGCTGCGGCGGTGATCTTCTTGTCCGTGCTGACGGTCCGTGGATCGGCCCGGTCCTCGTCGGTCATCGTCGCCCCTCCCGTCCGCCATGCGCCGCCGGGGCGATCAGGCGGTCTTCCAGTCCTCGATGGGCCAGTGGTTCTTCTTCGCCAGGCGGTAGAGGGGCAGGTCCGGGTTGACGGTGTAGGGGTGGCCCATGAGCAGCAGCCAGCTGGCGTCCGCGTGGGAGTCCCCGTAGCCGTAGGACCGGGTGAGGTCGTAGCCGCCCTGCTCCGCGTACTTCTTCAGCCACTGCGCCCTCGCCTCGTCGACCAGCGGAGGGGTCGCGAGGTAGCCGGTCATCACGCCGTCGCGCTCGTCCATCCGCCCGGCCACGACCTCGTCGAAGAGGTGGGCGAGGGGTTCCACGAGCAGGTCGATGGAGCCCGTGACCAGCACCGTGCGGTGTCCCGCAGCGCGGTGCTCCTCGATGCGGGCCAGGGCTCCCGGGCGCAGGAGGCGCCGCATGTCCCGGCCCAGCGGGCCGGCCACCTGCTCGCGCACGGTCCCGGCGGGCACCCCCTGGTAGCGGCGCATGAACGCGCGGATGAACTCGCCGCGGTCCCGCTTCTCGGCCTTCAGGTAGGTCGGGGCGCTCGAGACGAGGTCGGCCACCTCCGCCGGCCACTTCGCGAGGCCCAGGGTGCGGCGGCGCAGCTGCAGGTACTGGTGGATGACCGTGGAGTTGAGCACGGTGCCCTCGAGGTCGAAGACCGCGAGCACGTCGGTGCCCTCGCTGAGGCCGCGCTTCGTCGCGTGGCGCCGCTTGGACGCGGCCTGGAGCCGCCCGTAGGCCTTGGTCATCGTGGTCAGCGCCGGCAGGTGCACGTTCTTCCAGTAGTCGGCCCAGTCGATGGAGCGGACGTCGAAGGTCTGGTCCTCGGGCGTGCCTGCCGGCAGGGAGTCGTTGAGCTGCCGGGTGCGGGTGTCGTCGAAGATCATCTCGGTGCGCGTGTAGGACTGGTACAGGTCCACATAGGTGCGCAGGGACCCGAGCCCGGACTGCATCCGGTGCAGGG
>JAPSHS010000337.1 GCA_031179495.1 Kocuria sp.
CGTTCACCAACCCGACCGTGAACTCCTACCGCCGCCTGGTCAAGGGCTTCGAGGCGCCGGTCAACATGGTCTACTCGCAGGGCAACCGCTCCGCCGGCATCCGCATCCCGATCACGGGCACCAACCCCAAGGCCAAGCGCCTCGAGTTCCGCGCCCCGGACCCCTCGTGCAACCCGTACCTGGCGTTCGCCGCCCAGCTCATGGCGGGCCTGGACGGGATCCGCAACCGCATCGAGCCGGCCGACCCGATCGACAAGGACCTCTACGAGCTGCCCGCCGAGGAGGCCAAGGACATCAAGAAGGCCCCGGCCTCGCTCGAGGAGGCGCTGCTGGCCCTGGAGGAGGACCACGAGTTCCTGCTCGCCGGTGACGTCTTCACCGAGGACACCATCCAGTCCTGGATCGAGTACAAGCGCGAGTTCGAGCTCAAGCCGCTCTCCGTGGTCCCGCACCCGCTGGAGTTCTCGCTGTACTACGGCGTCTGATCCGTCCGGATCTCGACCGCCGCACGGGGAAGGCCCCGGACCCTGTCGAAGGGTCCGGGGCCTTCCCCGTGCGGCGGTCCCCCGGGCGGGGCCGTCAGTGCCCGTAGAACAGCCGCTCGAACACCGCGCGGGCCTTGCGGGTCGTCCGCAGGTAGTCCTCCTCGAGGCGGCCCGCGCCGCCGTGCCCGTAGCCGCACCAGCGGGCCACCGCCTCCAGGTCCCCCCGCTTGGCGGGCAGGGCGTCGGAGGGCCGGCCGGTGCGCAGGACGTTGCCGTTGCGCACGGCGGTGGCCAGGCGCCAGGCGGCGGCCAGGGCGGCGGCGTCCTCGGCCGCGACCAGCCCGGCCTCCTCGGCGGCCCGCAGGGCCCGCAGCGTGCTCGTGGTCCGCAGGCCCGGGACCCGGTGGGCGTGCTGGAGCTGGAGCGTCTGCACGAGCCACTCCACGTCCGAGAGCCCGCCCCGGCCCAGTTTCACGTGCCGGGAGGGGTCGGCCCCCCGGGGCATGCGCTCGTTCTCCACCCGCGCCTTCATGCGGCGGATCTCCAGCAGCTGGCGCTCCGTGAACTCGGCAGGATAGCGCCGGGGGTCGATCACGCGGCGGAACGCCTCCGCCAGGTCGTCGCTGCCGGCCATCGGCGCCGCCCGGGTGAGGGCCTGGAACTCCCAGGTCTGCGCCCACCGGGCGTAGTACTCGGCGTAGGAGTCGACGGAGCGCACCATGGGCCCCTGCTTGCCCTCGGGCCGGAGGTCGTTGTCGATCTCCAGCACGCGCTCCGCCACGATGGGCGGGGCGCACGGCGCCTTGAGCAGCTGGACCATCCGCTGCAGCAGGACCTCGGCCTGCTCCCGGGCGGCGCCCGGATCCGCGTCCCCGACCGGACCGTAGACGTACATGACGTCGGCGTCCGAGCCGTAGCCGATCTCCCGGCCGCCCTGCCGGCCCATCGCGACCACCAGGACCTCCGCGAGCCGGCCGGACCGGTCGTAGACCTCGCGCTCGGCGACGTGCAGGGCGCCCAGGATGCAGGCGCGGTCGATGTCGGACAGCGCCGCGGCGACCTGCTCGACGTCGAGCAGTCCGGAGGTGTCCGCGAGCGCCACGCGCAGCTCCTCGCGGCGGCGGATCAGCCGGATCATCCGGACGGCCTCGCCGGAATCGGGGTGGCGGGCCATCTGGGCGCGGATCTCGCTCCACATGGTGTCGAAGGGGACGGGGCAGAGGTCGTCGTCCTGGCCGAGCCAGGCGGTGGCCTCCGGGGAGTTCTCCAGCAGGTCGGCGACGTAGCGGGAGCTCGAGAGGATCTGGCACAGCCGCTCGGCGGCGGCGTTGGAGTCCCGCAGCAGCCGCAGGAACCAGGGGGTCGTCCCCAGGGACTCCGAGAGCCGCCGGAAGCCCAGCAGGCCGGCGTCGGCGTCGACCCCGTCCGCGAGCCAGGACAGGAGCACGGGCAGGAGGGTCCGCAGGATCTCGGCGCGTCGGCTCACCCCGCGGGTGAGCGCCTCGATGTGCCGCACGGCGGCCTTCGGGTCCCGGTAGCCCAGCGCGGCGAGCCGGTCCCGCACCGACTCCGGCGAGAGGCTGGTCTCGGTCTCGGGCAGGTGCG
>JAPSHS010000338.1 GCA_031179495.1 Kocuria sp.
GCCCGGCGCTCCGGGGCGCAGCTCCACGAACGTGTCCGCCGCGGCGAGCGCGGCGTTGTCGGCCAGCACCTGCAGCTTCCGCTCCCCCACGTAGACGGCCGTGACGCCCATGACGACCACCGTCAGCAGCAGGGACACCACGGCGAAGCCGATCACCAGGATCGTGACCTGCCCGTCGTCCGGGCTGCCGTCCCGGCTCCGGTCCGCCCCCTCCCCCGGGCCCTCGCCCCGGCGGCTCATCCGTACCGCCCCAGCACGACCGTGGCCGAGGAGGTGAGCACCGCGACCTCCAGGTCCGTGAAGCCCGGCACCAGCGGCAGCGGGACCTCGAGCGTGCCGTGCACCGTGGCCACCGCACCCGGGGTGGCGCAGCGGCCGTCCGAGCACTCCAGCCGGACGTCCAGCTGCTCGGGGGCGAAGCCCTGGTCCGCGGCCGCCAGCTGCGCCGCCGCGGACAGGTCGTGCTCGGAGAGCTCGCCGGGCTCGACCCGGGCCAGCACCTGCGACGCCTGCTGCGCGGCGGCCACGACCGCGAACGCCCCGGCCTGGACCTGCGCCACCGTGAGCACGAAGTAGACGACCGGGACCAGCAGCAGCGTCCCGAGCGCCACGAACTCCACGACCGCGCTGCCCTCGTCCCCGGGCAGGTCCTGCCCGGGCCCGGCCGGCGGCTCAGTCGCCGAGGACGGCATGGCCGCGCACCTCCAGGGAGCCGGGCGGGCCGAACAGCGCCACCACCGGCAGCGGGGAGACGACCCGGACCTCCAGCGTCCGCACCTCCCCGACGGTCACGGACGACGCGGCGACGTCCCCGGCGTAGCGGGGCCCGAGGGCGTCGGAGACGATCTGCCGGGTGCGCCGCACCCCGTCCTCGGCCGAGCGGTCGGCCAGGGTGCCGTACCGGGCCCCGGCCGCCGCGGCGTCGACGAGGGTGTTGCGCACGTGCAGGGCCAGCGCCAGCTGCAGGGTGCCCGCGAAGATCATCGCCACCAGACCGGCCACCATCACGTACTCCACCACGGCGTGGCCCCGGTCCGCGGCCGGAGAGGCGCGGGCTCCCCGGTGCGGGCGGCGGGTCCGCCACCATCGGAGCCCGTGCGGAATGCGCATGCTCAGTTCTGGCTCACCCGCGCCATGGCGTCCTGGAAGAGCCCCTCCAGGGCGGGCTGGGCCACGAGCAGCAGACCGGCCACGAGCACCGCGGACATCAGCGTCAGCATCACCCAGCCGGGCACGTCGCCGCGGTCGGGGTCGTCCGCGGCGAGTCGGCCGCAGAGGCCGGTCAGGGCCAGGGCCAGCAGGCCGAGCAGTGCGGTGAGCCGAGGGAGGGGTTTCGTGGTGGTTCTCACGGGAGGTGTCCTTTCGTGGTGTCGCGGCCCGGGTGCCGGGCGCGGGTGGGCTCTCAGAAGCCGAGCTCCAGCACGGCGAGCCCGGGGTAGACCGCGAACACGACGGTCAGCGGCAGCACGAAGAACACCAGGGGGACCATCATGGCGATCTCCTTGCGGCCGGCGGCCTCCATCAGCTCGCGCTTGTCGTTGTCGCGCACGTCCTGGGCCTGGGCCCGCAGGACGTCGGCCAGGGGCGTGCCGCGCTCGATCGCGACGACCATGCCGTCGACGAACCGTCCGATCGGGGCGACCGGTGTGCGCGCCGCGAAGTCCTGCAGGGCGTGGGCGAGCCCGGCCCCCGACCGCGTCTGGGCCAGCACCTCGCGGAACTCGGCCGTGAGCTCTCCGTCAGCGACCCGGCACACCCGTTCCAGCGAGCCCACTGCGCTCTCGCCCGCGCCCACGGACAGCGCCATCAGCTCGGCCACGGCAGGGAACTCGGCCAGCATCCGGGTCTCCCGGGCGCGGATCCGCCGGCTCAGCAGGTGGTCGCGGAGCAGGTGACCGGCGGCCGCGGTGGCGGTCGCCGCCAGCACCACACCGCCGGCACCCGTGTCCCAGCGGGCCGCGCCGGCCAGGCCCAGCAGGACGCCGAGCAGCAGGCCTCCCGTCGCGAACAGCAGCTGCTCGGCGCGGAAGTCGGCCACCGTGGTGACGGACCCCGCGCGGGCGAGCCGCCGCTCCAGCCCCGCTGC
>JAPSHS010000339.1 GCA_031179495.1 Kocuria sp.
GGCCAGGCGTTCGAGATCGACCGCAAGGACAGCGGGGGCGGCTGGGAGGTCAAGCTCGCCGTCGGTGACCGGGAGAAGGAGGTCGACGTCTCCGAGGACGGCTCCGAGGCCACCCCGCAGGCCGGCGACGACCAGCTGGACCAGGAGGACCGCGAGCGGGTCGCCCAGGTGCAGGTCTCGCTGGAGGAGGCCGTCCGGACCGCGCTGAACGAGGTGGACGGCACGCTCGACGGCGCCCAGCTCGACACGGAGGACGGCGCCACCGTGTGGGAGGTCGACGTCGACGACACCGAGGGCACCTCGGTGGACGTGTACGTCAACGTGGACAACGGCTCCGTCGTCAAGGTCGATCGCTGACCCGGTGACAGGGGCTCCGGGGCGCTCCGAGCGGCAGCAGCTGCGGCTCACGTTCCTGGGGCTGCTCATGGCGGTGCTGCTGGCCGCCCTCGACCAGACGATCGTGGCCACGGCCCTGCCCTCGATCGTCGGGGACCTCGACGGACTGGACCGCATCTCCTGGGTGGTCACGGCGTACGTGCTCGCGGCCACCGTAGGCCTGCCGGTCCACGGGAAGCTGGGCGACCTCTACGGGCGCAAGCGGGTCTTCCTCGCGGCCGTGGTGGTCTTCCTCCTGGGGTCGGTCCTCGCCGGCGCCGCTCAGGGCATGACCCAGCTCATCGCCTTCCGCGCGCTGCAGGGCCTGGGCGGAGGAGGTCTGCTGATCGGCGCGCAGGCGATCATCGCCGACCTCGTCCCCCCGCGCGAGCGCGGCAGGTACATGGGCGTGATCGGGGCGGCCTTCGGCCTCGCCTCGGTGAGCGGGCCGCTCCTGGGCGGTCTCCTCACCGACCTCGCGAGCTGGCGGTGGGTGTTCTACGTCAACCTGCCGCTGGGCCTGGTCACGCTCGTGTTCATCCCGCGCTGCCTGCACCTGCCGCACGTGCGGCGCGGACGGGTGCGGCTGGACGTGCTCGGGACGGCGCTGCTGGCCCTGGCCAGCGTCGCCTTCGTGCTGCTGACCACGTGGGCCGGCACCGCGTACGCCTGGACGAGCCCGCCGATCCTCGGGCTGGCCGGGGCGGCCGCCCTGCTGGCGGGTCTGTTCGTGCTGGCCGAGCGGCGCGCCGCGGAGCCGATCATCCCGCTGCACCTCTTCCGGGTGCGCAACGTCGTGGTGCCCACCGCGGCGGCCGTCGGAACGGGCGTGATCATGTTCTCGACGATCACCTACCTGCCCACGTACCTGCAGATGGCGGAGGGCGCCTCGGCCACGGCGGCCGGGCTGATGATGATCCCCGTGACGGTGGGGCTGCTCGTCGGCACGATCGGCACCGGGCGCTGCATCGCGCACACGGGGCGCTACCGGCGGTGGCCGGTGCTGGGCTCGGCGGTGACGGCCGCGGGCCTCGTGCTGCTCTCGGGCATCGACGAGACCACGCCCTACGCCCTGACGGCCGCGGGCATGGTCGTGACCGGCTTCGGGATCGGCTGCCTCCTGCAGAACCTCGTGCTGATCGTGCAGAACGCGGTGCCGCCCGCGGAGGTGGGGGTCGCGACGGCGTCGTCGAACTACTTCCGGCAGATCGGTGCCTCCTTCGGGATCGCCGTGTTCGGCTCGGTGTTCGTCGCCCGGCTCGACGGTGCCCTCGGGGCGGGCCTGCCCCCGGGCGGCCCCGTGTCCGCCCTCGACACCCTCAGCCCGCAGGTGCTCGCGTCCCTGCCCGTCCCGGTGCAGGAGGCTGTCGCGCAGGCCTTCGCCGAGGCGCTGCCCCCGATCTTCCTGTGGGGGCTGCCCGTGGCGGCGGCGTGCCTGGTCCTGTCCCTGCTGATCCAGGAGGTCCCACTGGGGACGACCGCGGGCAGCGCCGTCGAGGGGGCTGCGGGGGCCTCCCCGGAGCGCGCCGGGGACCGGTCCCCGGACGCCGCGGACTAGGCTGGTCCCGGAACCAGCCACCCAGGACCGAGGAGCAGCAGATGACCGATCCGCGCCCGTTCACCACGGCCGATCTCTACGACGAGCGCGGGGAGCAGCTGATGTCCTGCCCGCGCCAGTTCCTCGACCTGGGCGGGGTCCGCGCGTTCA
>JAPSHS010000340.1 GCA_031179495.1 Kocuria sp.
GCCTCGTAGAAGACCATGGTGCGGCGCTCCCGGTCGAGCTCGGCCAGCCGGGCGGCCCGCTCGGAGGACTTGCGCGGCAGGAAGCCCTCGAACGTGAACCGGTCGGTGGGCAGCCCGGACACGGCGAGCGCCATGAGCACCGCGGAGGGGCCGGGCACGGCGGTGACGGTCAGGCCCTCCGCCGCGGCGGCCTCGGCCAGCCGGTAGCCGGGGTCGGAGACGGTGGGCATCCCGGCGTCGGACAGGACCAGCACGGTGGCGCCCGTGCGCACGGCCTCGAGCAGCTCGGCGACCCGCCCGGCCTCGTTGTGCTCGTGGTGGGTCAGCACCCTCCCGCGCGTGGTGACGCCGAGGCCGGCCGTGAGCCGGCGCAGCCGGCGGGTGTCCTCGACGGCGAGCACGTCGGCGGTCTCCAGGGCCTCCCGCAGCCGGGGCGGGGCGTCCCCCAGGTTGCCGATCGGGGTGCCCGCCAGGACCACCCGCCCGGGGCCCGCGGGGTCGCCGGAGGGGCCGGCGGGAGCGGCGGTCGGGGCGTCGTCGTGGGGTTCGGTGTGCACGGGTCCACTCTACGGCCCGGTCCCGGGCCGCTCCCCCGGGACCCCGGGTCGTCCCGGACCGCCGCAGGCCCGTCCCCTACGATGACTTCCGTGAGTTCCTCGGTGCGCGCCCCCGACCTCGCCCCGGTGACACGGCCGGCGGCGCCGGTGACCACGCTGCGCCGGTCCCTGGCCCCGGCCGCCCTGCGGGAGCGGCTGCTGCCGGCTACCGCCGTGACGGCCCGCCTGGCCTGGCTGGCGCCGCTGCTCGTGGTCCTGCTCGGCGGGCTGCTGCGCTTCCACCGGCTCTCCCACCCGGACGCGATCGTCTTCGACGAGACGTACTACGTGAAGGACTCCTACTCCCTGCTCCGCCACGGCTACGAGCGGCAGTGGCCGGAGGGCGCGGACGAGCTGTTCGTGGCGGGCACCCCGCCCGAGGCCCTGGACAGCCCGTCCTACGTGGTGCACCCGCCGGCCGGCAAGTGGCTCGTCGCGTTCGGGATGTGGCTGGTCGGCGTCGAGGACCCCGCCGGCTGGCGCTTCTCGGCGGCCCTGTTCGGCACCCTGTCGATCGCGCTGGTGTGCGCCGCCGGGTGGCTGCTCTTCCGTTCCGTGACGGTGGCGACGCTGGCGGGGCTGTTCACCGCCGTGGACGGGCTGCACCTGGTGCAGTCGCGGCTCGCGATGCTGGACGTGTTCCTGATGTTCTTCGTCCTGCTCGCCCTCGTCCTGCTCCTGCTGGACCGGCAGGACGCGCGGCGCCGCCTGGCCGCCCGCCTGGGGGCGGCCCCGGGCGAGGCCGTGCCGGAGGCGGAGCTGCTGCGCCGCCTCGCGTGGGGGCCGTGGCTGGGCGTGCGCTGGTGGCGGATCGCCGCGGGCGCGGCCTGCGGCCTGGCGGTCGGCGTGAAGTGGAGCGCCCTGTTCCTCGTCGCGGGCCTCGGCCTGCTCACGGTGCTCTGGGACCTCAACGCCCGCCGCGTGGCCGGGATCCGGCACTGGTTCCCGGCCGGGGTGCTCAAGGACGGGGCGCCCGCGTTCCTCGCGGTGGTCGGGACGGGGCTGGTGGCCTACCTGCTCACGTGGACTGGCTGGTTCGCCTCGGCCGGCGGCTACGACCGCCGGTGGGCACAGGAGCACCCGGGGGAGGGCGTCCTGTGGCTGCCCGCCCCGCTGCGCTCGCTGTGGGCCTACCACTCCTCCGCCTACGGCTTCCACAGCGGACTGGGCACCGAGCACTCCTACGAGGCGCTGCCGTGGCTGTGGCTGACCCTGGGCCGGCCCACCTCCTACTTCTACGAGGCCCCCGCGCCGGGCACGGCCGGGTGCACGGCGGAGCACTGCTCCCAGGCCATCCTCAACATCGGCAACCCGCTGCTGTGGTGGACGGGGATCGCGGCCGTGCTCGTGGCCGCGTGGCTGTGGGCGGTGCGCCGGGACTGGCGCTCCGGGGCGCTGCTCGGCGTGTTCGCGGCCGGGTACCTGCCCTGGTTCCTCTATCCCGAGCGCACCATGTACTACTTCTACGCGCTGCCCGTGCAGCCCG
>JAPSHS010000341.1 GCA_031179495.1 Kocuria sp.
GACCGCGGTGCTCCCGCGCGGCAAGCACCTCCTGATCCGCCTGGACGGCGGGCCGGAGGGATCGGTGCCGCTGACCCTGCACTCCCACCTGCTCATGGAGGGGATGTGGCACGTCTATCCGCGCGGCACCCGCTGGCGGCGTCCCGGCTACCAGGCCCGGGCGGTCCTGGAGACCGCCGGGGTCCAGGCGGTGGGCTTCGACCTCGGGATGCTGGACCTCGTGGCCACGGCCGACGAGGACGAGCTCGTCGGCCACCTGGGCCCCGACCTGCTCGGCCCGGACTGGGACCGGGCCGAGGCCCTGGCCCGGCTCGCGCGGCACCCGCGCCGGCCCGTGGCCGCCGCGCTGATGGACCAGCGCAACCTCGCCGGGATCGGCAACGTCTACCGCAACGAGATCCTCTTCCTGCAGCGGCTGCACCCCTTCACCCCGGTGGCCGGGGTCCCTGACCTCGGCGCCGTGGTGGACCTCTCCCACCGCCTGCTGCACGCCAACCGGGACCGTTCGCAGCGCTCCACCGTGGGCGGCCCGGCCCGCCGCGGCGAGCAGTTCTGGGTCTACGGCCGGGGCCGGCAGCCGTGCAGGCGCTGCGGGAGCCCGATCCGTGAGGCGCGCATCGACGACGCCGGGCTCGGCCCCGGGGAGGCGCCCCCCGGCCCGCCGCAGGACCGCGCGCTGTGGTGGTGCGAGCGCTGCCAGCCTCCGGCGTGACGGCGCGCTGCGGCGTGGTCTTATCCTGAGAGCGCCGCAGTTTCTGCCCCGGAACAGGAGACGACCATCGACACCGCACTGATCGACACCGCCTACTTCCCCGCCCCCGAGGACGGGACCGACGGCGAGGAGTTCCGCAGCGCGTCCCGCGCCTCCGCCGCGGCGCTCGACCAGCGCCCGGACGTGGTCCGCTACAAGAACCGCTTCGCCCTGGACATCACCGACCAGACGCCCTACGACGTCATGGTGCAGAACCTGCTGTTCCTGCGCCGCGTCCTGGAGGAGGCGGGGATCGACCACCTCCTGGTCCGGGGCAACGACGAGCGGCCCGTGGTGGCGGTGGACCTGCACGACCGCGCGCGGCTGCGCGAGGCCCTCGTGGAGGCGGCCGTGGGCGAGCCGTTCTACGTCAAGCCCATGGACACGAAGAAGCAGACCTCCGAGCTGCTTGCGGACGGGGAGCTCTCGCACCGCCGCAACGCCCGCGTGTTCCGGCTGTACCGGCCGCACTACTCGAAGCGCTCGAAACTGTACTACGGCGCCGCGACCGGCGTGCAGGTCGAGCTGTGGGAGTTCGGCGAGGACGAGATCCGCCTGCCGGTGGAGAACTCGCTGACCCGCCGCACCGTCTCCCGCGCGGAGGCCGTGCGCGGCAGCGTGCAGCGCTTCGGCCAGCAGTGGGCGACCATCGAGAACATGTTCGCCGACCACGCCAGCGACATCGACTTCGAGGTCGACATGGTCTTCTCCTGGGTCGACGGCTCCGACGCCGAGTACCGGCGGGTCCGTGCCTCCTACATGGAGGGCGCCGTGGTGGGCGAGGGCGACGACCACGAGGCGCGCTTCCGGCAGGTCGACGAGCTGAAGTACGCGCTGCGCTCGGTGCACATGTTCGCGCCCTGGGTCCGCACCGTCTACATCGCCACCGACTCCCGGCCCCCGGCCTGGCTGGCCGAGCACCCCCGGGTGCGCCTGGTGCGCAGCGAGGAGTTCTTCGCGGACACCTCCGGGCTGCCCGTCTACAACTCGCAGGCGGTCGAGGCGCAGCTGCACCGCATCGAGGGCCTGTCCGAGCACTTCCTCTACTCCAACGACGACATGTTCTTCGGCCGCCAGATCGGCCCCTCCCTGTTCTTCTCCCCCGGCGGCGTGACGAAGTTCGTGGAGGCCAGCACCCGCATCGGCCTGGGCGAGGGCCACCCCGAGCGCTCGGGCTTCGAGAACGCGGCCCGGGTGAACCGCCGGCTGCTGTGGGAGCGCTTCGGCCGGATCACCACCCGGCACCTGGAGCACTGCGCCGCCCCCCTGCGGCGCAGCGTCGTGGCCGAGATGGAGCGGGAGTTCCCGCGCGAGTTCCGGCGCACCACCTC
>JAPSHS010000342.1 GCA_031179495.1 Kocuria sp.
GCGGGTTCTTCTGGCGCCTGCCGGCCTGCGCGGACGCGGACGTGTTCACGGCCGACGCCGCGGGCGAGGACGCGGTGCACGGCAGCGTGTCCCCGTGGCTGGCCTTCTCCGCCGAGTTCTCCGGGCGTCCCGCCACGCTCGTCCTCCGCCACGGCGGGGCCTCGGCGGACCCCTGGTTCGTCCGCGTCTCGGGCTATCCGGGGGTGGGCCTCTCCCTGGCCTGGGACTCCCCGGTGACCACGTCGCCGGAGGCGCCGGTCGAGCGGGCCGTGCACGTGCTCGTCGTCGACGGCCGGCTCGACGCCGCCGGGGTGGAGGCCCTGCTGGACGTCGCGGCCGAGAGCCGCGAAGCGTGAGCTCCCCGGACGCCGACCGGGCGGAGAAGCGCCGGCGGGTCCTGCGGGTGCTGGAGGAGCACGGCGCCGACGCCGTGCTCCTGGAGAGCCACACGGCGGTGTCCTGGTACCTCGACGGCGCCCGTGTGCACGTCTCGCTGGCCGGCCCGCCGGTGGCGGGGGTGCTGGTGCACCAGGACGGGGACGAGGTGGTGACCTCCTCCAGCGAGGCGGCCCGGCTGGTGGCCGAGGAGCTGCCCGGGGACGTCCGGCTGCACGAGCTGCCCTGGCACGCGTCCCCCGCCGCTCCGGAGAGCTGGTTCCCCGGCGCCCGCTCGATGGCGGTGCTCGCCGAGGACTGCCTCGCGGTCCCCCTCCGGGCGGCCCGGGCCTCCCTGCTCCCGGGGGAGGCGCTGCGCTACGAGGCCCTGTGCCGGGTCGCCGCGGCCGTGCTCACGGACGTGCTGAGCCGGGCGACCCCGCGCACCACCGAGCGGGAGGTCGCCGCCGAGCTCGCCGCCGGACTGGTGCTGCGCGGCGCGGAACCGCTCGTGCTGCTGTGCAGCGGTGAGGAGCGCCTGGCGTACCGCCACCCCCTGCCGACCGCCGGGCCCCTGGGGCGGCGGGCGATGGCCGTCGTGTGCGCCCGCCGCGGCGGCCTGATCGCCAACGTGACCCGCTGGGTGCGCTTCGGCCCCGCACCCGCGGAGGAGACCGACGCGGAGGCACGGATCGCGGAGGTCGAGGCCGACGTCCTCGACGTGCTGCGTCCCGGACTGCCCCTCGCGGACGTGCTGCCGGTGCTCCAGCAGTCCTATCCGCGCCACGGCTTCGACGCCGGCGAGTGGACCCGGCACCACCAGGGCGGCCCGGCCGGGTACGCGGGCCGCGACCCGCGGCTCGCCCCCGGGGTCCCCGACCGGGTGCACGAGGACCAGGCGTTCGCGTGGAACCCGTCCGCGCCCGGCGCGAAGATCGAGGACACGGTGCTGCTCGGCGCCGACGGCCCCCGGCCGCTGTCGGTGGACCCCCGGTGGCCCGTGCTGCGGGTGCGCGGCCGGGACCGGCCGGCCGTGCTCGAGCGCTGACCGGCGCGCGGTCCCGGCCGGCGCCGTGCACGGCGTCGCGACCGCCCGGGGTGCTCAGCCGCCGGCGATCCGGGAGCGGCGCCCTCCGGCCGCGAGCTGGCCCGCCAGGGCGACGACCGCGGCGGCGACCATGACGGCGGCCAGGGGGCCCGCGGTGCCGCCCCCGCCGATGCCCACCAGGGGCGACACGGCCCCGGCCAGGGCGAACTGGGCGGCGCCGAGCAGCGCCGAGGCGACACCCGCAGCGCCCGGGACGGCGGCCAGGGCCAGGGCGGTGGCGTTGCCCAGGACCAGGCCCAGGCCCGCGACGGCCACGAAGATCGGCGCGGCGTACCACCCCGCCGGGATGCCGGTCGCCACGAGCACCGCCAGGACGGTCGCCGCGACCAGCACGGTCACCAGCCCGGTGCGCAGCAGCCCCGGCACCGAGCGGGTGGCCGCCAGCTTCCCCGAGATGCCGCTGACCACGGCCAGGGCGAGGGCGTTGAGGCCGAACAGCAGACCGTACTGGATCTCGCCGAGCCCCATCATCTCCTGGTAGAGGAAGGGCGAGGCGGAGATGTAGGCCATCAGCACGACGAAGCCGAACGTGAAGGCCACGGTGTTGCCGAGGTAGGCGCGCGAGCCCAGCCCGGACCGGCCGGAGCGGGGGGTGCGG
>JAPSHS010000343.1 GCA_031179495.1 Kocuria sp.
TCGCCTCGACCACCTCGTAGGCCTCCTCCACGAGGTAGCGCACGAGGGACTCGTGGGTCTGCTGCCCGTCCCAGGCGCACCCGCCCGGGGAGCGCAGCCGGTCCATGACCGCCACGAGCTCCGCGAATCGCTGCGCGGTCCGCTCCGGGACGCCGAGTCCCGCCGGGACGTCGTCCGTGCCGTGCCCCTGGCTCATCCGTGCATCCCTTCGAAGCCCTCCGTGATCATCCCGTCCAGTGCGCTGCGGTCCTCCAGCGGGAGGAACGCGGCGGCGGCCGCGTTGCGCTGCAGCCGCTCGAGGTCGTCGAGCCCGTAGCCGAAGTGCGCCACGAGGAACGCGAGCTCGTCCGTGACCGTGGTGCCGCTCATCAGCCGGTTGTCCGGGGAGATCGTCACGGTGAAGCCCGTGCGGTAGAGCATGTCCACCGGGTGCCGCGCCGGACCGTCGCCGAAGGCGGCCACCGCGCCGGTCTGGAGGTTGGACGTGGGGCAGAGCTCGAGGGCGATGCCCCGGTCCCGGACCCACTCCGCCGTCCGGCCGAGCGTGACGACCGCGACGCCGTCCTCCTCCTCGATCTCGATGTCCTCCGCGATGCGCACCCCGTGCCCCAGCCGCAGGGCGCGGCCCGTGGCCAGCGCGTCCCGGATGGAGCAGATGCCCGCCGCCTCGCCGGCGTGCAGGGTCACGGGCACCAGCTCGTCCGCGAGCAGCTCGAGGGCCGCGCGGTGCCGCACCGGCGGGAAGCCTTCCTCGGGCCCCGCGAGGTCGAAGGCCACGACGCCACGGTCCCGATCGGCGATCACGAGGCGGGCCACTTCCAGGGAGCGGTCGGCGTGGCGCATGGCGCACAGGATCTGGGTGACGGAGACGACGTGCCCGGCGTCCTCCGCGGCGAGCACGCCCTCGGAGAGCCCCAGCCGGACGGCCTCGACGGCCTCGGCCATCGACAGCCCGCCCGCGGTGTGCTGCTCCGGGGCCCAGCGCACCTCGGCGTGCACGACGCCGTCGGCCACGAGGTCCTCGACGTACTCCCGGGCGCAGCGCACGAGGGCCTCGGGGGTCTGCAGCACGGCCACCGTGTGCTCGAACGTCTCGAGGTAGCGCACCAGGGACCCGGAGTCGGCGCTGGTCCGCACCCACCGGCCGAAGGCCTCGGGCTCCTCGACCGGCAGCCGGTGCCCGGCCGCGGCGGCCAGCTCGACCACCGTGGCCGGGCGCAGGGCGCCGTCGAGGTGGTCGTGCAGGCACACCTTGGGCAGGTCGCGGAGGACGCGGTCCGGCACGCGGGCCGGACCGCGGTCGGCGGAGTTCAGCATGACGGGCTCAGTAGTTCCAGTCCTGCAGCGCCTCGTTCATGTGCTGCGGGATGTTCGCCCCGGTCCGCGGGTACATGCGCAGCTCCTCGAGGTAGTTCTGCGCGGGCAGCCGCTCCTCGTAGCGCACGAAGGCCTCCTCGTCCGCGTAGTCGAAGGACACCTCCGGGGGGATGCCCGGCCGGAAGCGGAACATCATGGCCAGCGGCGCGCCCGTGCCCTCCACGTAGGACTCGTCCTTGAGCTCCTGCACGTGCAGCAGCTCCTCCGGGACCAGGTCGAAGGTGCGGCGCTGGTCCCAGAAGCCGTTCTTGCGCACGTGCGTGAGGGCGTCGTAGTAGGTGCCCAGGGCGCGGATCCGCACGAGGACGGTCGAGACGTCCATCGCCGTGCCGTCCTCGCCGAACAGCCGCCGCTGGGCGGCCGAGAGCCGGCGCAGGACGTCGGCCTCCTTGAGCACGAGGTTGCCCGCGGCGAGCGCGTCCTGGGAGGGGCGGTCCGCGATCCCGGACGGCGCGCGGTAGGAGGGGGAGACGTCGGTGGACACTGCCGTCTCGGGCGCCGAGGAGTCCTGGTCCTCGCCGTCCGAGGTGCCGGCCGCGACGGCGGCGGCGGCCGCGGCACCCGCACCCGTCGGGGCGGGCGGCTCGTCGTCCTCGTGCCACTCCTCGTGGTCCACGTGGTCGGGGACGCGCTGCCCGTCGTCGGGCTCCTGCCCGTCCGCGGGCCCGGGTGCCGGGACGGACCCGGCCGGGGACGCGGCGG
>JAPSHS010000344.1 GCA_031179495.1 Kocuria sp.
CCGGTGGGGGAGGCCCTGCGCAACGTGGTGCTGCCCGAGGACGTGAGCTTCCTGGTCATCACCACCCTGATCGGCGGCACCGTGGGCGGCTACATCACCTACGCCGGCGCCCACCGGATCGTCGACGCCGGGATCA
Source organism: Kocuria sp. (assembly GCA_031179495.1). Classification (GTDB taxonomy): domain Bacteria; phylum Actinomycetota; class Actinomycetes; order Actinomycetales; family Micrococcaceae; genus Kocuria; species Kocuria sabuli. The sequence goes on from JAPSHS010000344.1 coordinate 137, forward strand.
CGGGCGTGGAGAGCGTCCAGCAGATCTCCCGCGGCTCGGTGGTGAGCATCGTGCTCACCGGGGTGATGCGCTTCCTGCTCTTCCTGGCGATCCTCGGCGTGGTCGCCGGCGGCGCCCAGCTCACGGGGGAGAACCTGGCCGCGCAGGCGTTCCGGTCCGCCGCCGGGGAGGTGGGGCTGCGCCTGTTCGGGGTCATCCTGTGGGCCGCGTCCATCTCCTCCGTCATCGGTGCCGCCTACACCTCGGTGTCGTTCCTCACGACCTCCCGGACGAGGCCCCGGACGCGCAACCTCATGACCATCGCGTTCATCGTCGTCTCCGCGACGGTGTTCGCGCTGCTGGGCCAGGCGCCGTCCACGCTGCTCATCGTGGCGGGCGCGGTCAACGGGCTGATCCTCCCGCTGGGCTTCGCCATGCTTCTGTGGGTGGCCTGGCGCCGCCGGGACCTGCTGGGCGGCTACGACTACCCCAGGTGGCTGGCGCTGCTGGGCACCGTGATCTGGCTGCTGACCATCTACCTGGGCTACCAGTCCCTCAGCGGCATCGCCGCGCTGTGGTCGTGAGCGCCGCGGCCGGGCGCGTGCCGGTCACGCACGTGCCGGACCGGCGGTGCCGGGTGCCCCGACGGGCCGGTCAGCGCGCGCCGGGTCCCTCCAGCGCGGTGAGCAGCCGGTGCCGGGAGTCCTGCAGGTACCGGTGCATCTGCGCGGCGGACTCCTCCCGGAGACCCTGCTCGAAGAGCTCGAGGATCCGGGCGTTGCGCTCGATGTAGGGCGCGTGGAAGGACGGGTCCTGCCGCACGGAGAAGAAGACGAGGCGCATCTCCGCGAGGATCCGGGACATCAGCTCGTTCTGCCGCGCCGAGCCCGCCAGCTCCACCACGGCGCGGTGGAAGCGCTGGTTCGCGTCCGCCATGCCGCCGACGTCCTCCTGCCGCCGGGCGGCGCGCCCCTCCTCGACGGCGGCGTGCAGCCCGGGCTGCGGTCCGGGGTCCGTCCAGCGCAGCGCCGAGGTCTCCAGGGCGAGCCGCACCCGGTAGATCTCCCGCACGTCGTCCGCGCCCGGCCGGGCCACCGAGACGCCGCGGTTGGGGATCCGGTGCAGCAGGTTCTCGTTGCCCAGGACCGCGAACACCTCGCGCAGGGTGTTGCGGGAGATCCCGAGCACCTCGCTGACGCGGGCCTCCGAGAGCCGGGTCCCCGGGGGCAGCCGGCCGGCGATGATGCCCCGGCGCAGGACGTCGGCGGCCCAGGGGGTGGCCTCGCCCTGCGGGGCGGGCCCCGCCAGGTCGACGGCGGTCAGCAGGAACTCGTTCTCCACGGTGTTCATCAGGACACCATCCTGACATCACCGGCGGCGGCCCCGCGGAGCCCGGTGGCGGGGGCCGTGCGCCGGGAGGCGTTCCGGCGGGCAGGCCTGCGCGGTCCCGCCCGCCGTGCGGCGGGCCGTCGGCGGCCCGCCGCGGACGGGCTCAGCCGGTCCGGCGTCCCGTGAGCTTGTCCCGGATCCGGTCGATCATCCCGACGCCCGGCCCGACCGTCTTGTGGAACAGCTCGGAGTGCGGCGCGTGGGGGTGCGGCCGGGTCGGTGCGAGCTTCTTGGCGGTCTGCACCTTCTCCCCGAGGGCGACGAGCTGGTCGGCGGGGATGCCGGCCCGCAGCTTCGGGAACTGGTCGGACTCCTCGTCGTCGATGTGGTGGCGCAGCTGCGCCTCCAGCTCCCCGACCAGTTGCAGGAAGGCCGGACCGGAGGCGTCGGCGTCCTCCAGCCGTTTCATCACCTGCACGATCTCGTCGTGCTCCTTCTTGTCGTGCTCGACCTCCTCGGCGCCGTTGGGGACGTGCTCCTCGACCGCGGGGTAGACGTACATCTCCTCGGCGACGGCGTGGCGCATCACCTCCGCGATCACGGTGTCCGCCAGGTCCCTGCGCTGG
>JAPSHS010000345.1 GCA_031179495.1 Kocuria sp.
CGACCTGGGCGATCCCGACGGCCCGCATCAGCCCGGGGTGCTCCACGAACACCGCGACCGCGCGGCGCACGGGGGCCGGACCGATCATCCACCGGGCGGCGTGCCGGGAGGGGAAGAGCGCGGCGACCACGCCGTCGCCGATGGTCATGATGGCGATGCTCTCGGCGGTACGGGTCCTCACGGCAGCCTCCGGCGGGATCGGGATCGGGATCGGGGTGGCCCGGCCCGGCCGTGGTCGCTCGGCGGCGCGTTCCGCCGGGCCGGACCCCGCTGCCAGTGTGCCGCGCCGCGGCCCCGGTGCCCAGCACGGCCCGCAATGCGTCGGCCGGAGACGGCTCGACCCCGCCGCGGCGCGGTGCCGGGCGGGGTCGGGTCTGGAGGGGACGGGTCAGAGGTTGGCCTTGCGGGGGGCGGGCGCCTGGCCGGCCGCGACCTGGAACCGCGTGCGCGGGTCCCGCTCGTGGCGCAGCGTGGTGATGTCCCGGCCGAACACGAAGTTCAGGGCCCACTCGGTGAAGACGCGGGCCTTGCGGTCCACGGTCGGGATCGCGTAGCCGTGGTACAGCCGGTGCATCGCCCACGCGGCGACGCCGGAGAACTCGAGGCCCTTCTCCGGCAGACCGGGGAGGTTCTTGATGCTGGCCACGCCCTTGTAGAGGCCGAGCCCGGCGACCGCGCCGAGGTTCTCGTGGTAGTAGTCCTGGAGCGGCTTGCCGGCGCGGACGGCCATGATGTTCTTGGCCATCATGTGCGCCTGGCGCACCGCGTGCTGGGCGTTGGGCACGCAGAACCCGCCGACGCCCCCACCGGTGAGGTCCGGCACCGCGGCGACGTCCCCGGCGGCCCAGGCGCCCTCGAGGGGGCCGTCGTCGCCGGTGATCCGCAGGTCGGCACCGGCGCGGACGCGGCCGCGCTGGTCCAGCGGGAAGTCGGTGTTGCGCACGAGCGGGTTGGCCTGCACACCGGCGGTCCAGATGAGCGTGTCGGCGTCGAACTCGCCGGCCGAGGACTTGTCCTGCATGTTGACGAGCTTCAGGTGCTTGTCCACCGCGGAGTCCAGCGACGTGTTGAGCAGCACCTCGATGCCGCGGCTGCGCAGGTGCGCCACGACCTTCTCCGCACGGTCCTCGGAGACCTCGGGCATGATCCGGCCCATGGCCTCGATGAGCACGAAGCGCAGGTCCGAGACCTGGAGGCGCTCGTTGCGCTGGACCGCACTGCGGGCCATGTCCTCGATCTCGGCGATGGTCTCGGTGCCGGCGTAGCCGCCGCCGACCACCACGAAGGTCAGGGCCCGGCGCCTGGCGTCCTCGTCGGAGGTGAGGGAGGCGACCTCGATGCGCTCGAGCACCCAGTTGCGCACCGCCAGGGCCTCCTCGATGGTCTTGAGGCCGATGCCGTTCTCGGCGAGCCCCTCGATCGGGAAGGCGCGGGTGACGGAGCCGCCGGCGATGACGATCTCGTCGTAGCTCAGCTCGAAGGTCTCGCCCTCGTCGATGCCCTTGACGGTCGCGGTGCGGTTCGCGTGGTCGACCCCGAGCACGTGCCCGGTGACGATCTCGCTGTCCTTGAGGTGCTGGCGGTGGGGCACCACCGCGCTGCGGGCGGAGATGTTGCCGCCGGCCACCTCGGGGAGGAACGGGAGGTACATCATGTACGGGTTGGGGTCCACGACGGTGACGATCCCGCCGGAGTCCTTGATCCGCTTCTGCAGGTCCTGCGCCACCGTGAAGCCGACGTAGCCTCCGCCGACGACCAGCAGGCGAGGTCGGTCCTTAGCCAGTTGAGTGAAAGACATGCCCCCGAGTCTACTCAGAAAGCCGTGGGCCCCAGACCTCGTGCGGGCCGCGCGGTGTCGCGCCCCGGCCCCGCGTCAGGACCGGCCGTCGGCGTCCTCGCGCGCGATGTGGCGGATGTGCACCACGGCGCCGGCGGTCAGGCCCAGCACGAGCAGCCCGAAGCCTGTGAGCACGATCACGGGCAGCAGCCCGGTCTCGTCGATCGGGGCGACCGGTTCGGGCGGGGCCACCTCGGCCTCGACCTCCTCGGTGACGGG
>JAPSHS010000346.1 GCA_031179495.1 Kocuria sp.
TGGACGAACACGTCGAAGGACGCCATGATGCGGGCGAGGTCCGCCCCGGAGCGCCGGCCGGTGAAGTGCGCGCCCGGGAGGCGGCGGCGCAGGGCCTCCTCCTCCGGCCCCGAGCCCACGACGACGAGGCGGGTGCCGGGCAGGTCCGCGACCGCGGCGAGGTCCTCGACCTGCTTCTCCGGGGCGATCCGGCCCACGTAGCCCACGATCCGGCGCCCGCCCCCGACCTCCGCCCGCCACCGCTCGTCGCGGTGCCGCGGGCAGAACCGGGTGGTGTCCACGCCCCGACGCCACAGGTGCACGTCCCGCACCCCGTGCGCGACGAGCTGCCCGACGGCGGACGAGGACGGGGCGAGGGTCAGGGTCGCGGCGTTGTGCATGCTGCGCACGTGTCCCCACAGGAGCTGCTCGAGGAACGGGGCTCCGTACTTCGCGGCGTAGCCGGGCACGTCGGTCTGGTACACCGCCACGGACGGCACGCCGAGCTGGTGGGCGGCCAGGATCGCCCGCCGGCCCAGGACGAACGGGGAGGCGACGTGGACGACGTCGGGGCGGAACCGCTCCAGCTGCCGCCGCACCCGGGCCACGGTCCCGCCCGCCACGCGCACGTCGGGATAACCCGTGAGGGGCAGGGCGGGCAGCCGGTGCACGGGGACCCCGTCGAGCTCCTCGACGACCTCCTCCGTGCGGCGCCCCAGCGGTGCGGGGTCGTAGGAGGGCGCCACGACCACGACGTCGTGCCCGCGGGCGCCCAGCTGCTCGACCACCCGGAGGACCGAGTGGGTGACACCGTTCAGGTGGGGGAGGAACTGCTCGGCGACCACGGCGACTCTCATGGCCCGAGCCTCTCCCGCGGAGGCGTCCCCCCGGGAAGCGGCACGTGACCCGCCGGTGAAGGAGCCGTGAAGCCTCGGCCGGGGTCCCGGACGCACGTGGGAAGATGGGCGGTGATGAACTCCCAGGCCTCTTCTTCCCCCGCTCCGTCCGCCGACCGCCGCGGTGTCCCCATGCCGCTGTGGCTGCAGGGCGTGGTGGAGCTCGGCTCGGTGGCCGTGGTGTCCTACCTGCTGGTGCTGCTGACCGTCCTCATGGTGTGGCTCGCCGACGGCTCCGACTCCCTCGGCCTGGCCGGGAGCTTCGTGCTCTCCGGCCAGGTGTGGCTGCTCGCCCACCTCACCCCGCTGCAGGTCGCCCTGGACCCCGGGGCGGGGCTGCCCGCGACCAGCGGGACGCTCAACCTCGTCCCGCTCGGGCTCACCCTCGTGCCGTTCGCGCTCGCGTGGCGCGCCGGGGGCCGGCTCGCGCGCGCCTGCTGGGAGGGGCAGTTCTGGCAGCCGTACCTGAGCGGGCTCGCCGTGTACTCCGCGGCCGGAGCCGTGGCCGGGCTGCTCTTCGGCACCGGCGAGATCGCGGCGAGCCCCGGGGCCGCGGCGGTCTTCCCGCTCGTGCCGGTGGCCCTGGGGGCGTTCGTGGGGGCCTATCGTGCCTCCCGCTCGCTGCCCGGGCTGATCGGCGTCAACGCCGCCGCGTGGGTCGAGCGGACCAGCCAGTACTCACGGTGGGCCGGCTCGTACGTGTGGGCGGTGCTGCGGGCGGGCTTCGTCGCGGCCGTCGCCGGAGTGGGCGCCGGGGCGACGCTGCTGGCCGCCGCGCTGCTGTGGAACTGGAACGACGTGGTCAACGTCTACCAGCGGCTGGGCACCGGCGTGCCCGGGGACACCGCCCTCACGGGGCTGCAGCTGGGCTACCTGCCGAACCTCGCGGTCTACGCCCTGGCCTGGGCCACGGGCGCGGGGTTCGAGGTGGGCGCCGGCACCCGCGTGTCACCGCTGGGCACGGACGCCGGTCCCGTCCCGATGCTCCCGGCCCTCGCCGCGCTGCCCCCCGCGGAGCTCCCGGAGTGGTCGCTCGCCGTGCTGGTGCTGCCGGTGCTGGCCGGGGTGCTCGCCGGCTGGTGGTTCCTGCGCGAGGGCGAGAACCACCTCGACGACTGGATGGCCCTGCGGCTGCCCGCCCGCTGGATCACCTTCCCGCTCGCCACGCTGCT
>JAPSHS010000347.1 GCA_031179495.1 Kocuria sp.
GGTCGTCGATCCAGTCGTTCACGCTGTCCGCGCTGAGGTTCAGCGGACCGTCCTCGAGCCAGCCCAGCAGCTGCTGCGTGCCGACCACCACGTTCCTGGACAGCTGGGCGAAGCCGAGCACGATCTGCCGGCCGGCCAGCACGAGCAGTCCCGCCACGAACCCGACGAAGCCCAGGAGCGCCAGGCCCGAGGCCAGCCCCGCCGGCACGTGGTGGGCGCGCAGCCACTTCACCAGGGGGAAGAGCAGCCCGGCCAGCAGACCCGCGATGAGCACGGGGATGATGACCACCGTGACGGTCGAGAGCATGTAGCCGAGCAGGCCCGCGGCCGCGAGGATGATGAGCAGCCGCCACGACCACGCGGCGGCGACCCGCACCGAGACCGCCACGCCTCCGGCGGCGTTGCCGTGCAACGGCGGGAGCTCGTTGCTGCGCCCCGGGCTCGAGGGGCGCTCGGCGTCGTGCGAAGTCGATGGCATGGGATCATCCTGACACGCCCGTGCGACCCGCCGACGACGCCCGGCCGACGCCGGCGGGACCCCGCCCCGCGCCCGCCCGACCTGCGTGCGACGCGGCCACGCCGACGACGGCTGCCTCCGGCGCGCGCACGGTGAGAGACTGGCGCCATGTCACGCACGTTCCTCCGAGTCCTCGCCCAGCGGCGCTCCGCCCCCGCCCTGACCCCGGACGCACCGGCGCGGGAGGAGCTGGAGGCCGTGCTCCGCGCGGCCGCGGGCACGGCGGCCGCGGACCCCGGCCTGAGCTGGCGGGTGGCCGTGACCACGCGCCGCTCCGCGCCCGAGCTCGCGGCGGCGGTCGCGGGGATGCGGCGGGTGCCCAACATGACCGCGCCCTTCCCCCGGCTGAAGGGAAAGCAGCTGCGGCTGCTGGCCACGTTCCGGGGCTCGCTGAAGTGGGCGAGCACGGGCGGGCTGGGCTGTGCGGTGGTGTTCAGCCCCGACGACGCCCTCGGCGTGCCCCGGAAGGAGCAGCTCGCGGACGCGCACGGGGCCCGTCCCCTGCTCGAGGCGGCCTTCTGGGGCGCCGGCTGGGCCACCGTGTGGGCGCGCCGCGACGGCGCCGACGAGGCCGGGCTGCGCACGTTCTACGGGCTGGCCCCGGAGGAGAAGGTCCTCGGCTGGCTGTTCGTGGGCCGGCCGCCGCGCAGCGCCGCCGCCGAGCACGCGGCCACCCGCCCCGCACCCGGTCCGCGGATCAGCTACCACTGAGCCGGGCCCGGACGGGCCGGTCCCGGGGACGAGGTGCGTCCGGGCACGACGGGACACGACGACGGCCCGGACCCCGTGGAGCGGGGGCCGGGCCGTCGTCGTGGCGGATCCGGTGGCGGGACCTAGTTCGAGGTCATCTCCCGGATGATCGCCAGGATGCGCAGGATCTCGACGTAGGTCCAGATCAGCGTGACCGTCAGGCCGAAGGCCGCGGACCACGCCATCTTCTCCGGGACGCCGACCTCGACACCGCGCTTGATGTTGTCGAAGTCCAGCACGAAGCTGTAGGCGGCGAGCAGGATGGCCACGGCGCCGATGGCCAGGCCCAGCCACGGGCCGAAGGGGCTGTCCGTGCGGACGTCGAAGCCGAACAGCAGCACGGCGCCGAGGTTGACCAGCGCGAAGACGGCGTACGCCATGAGCGCGACCATGAAGATCTTGGTGGCGCGCGGGGAGGCCCGGACCTTCCCGGACCGGAAGAGCACGAGCACCGAGACGAACACGGCGATGGTGCCGATCACGGCCTGCACCACGATGCCCGGGTACATGGCCTCGAACATCGAGGAGATGCCGCCGAGGAACAGGCCCTGGAACAGGCCGTAGGCGAGGATCAGCGCCGGCGAGGGCTCGCGCTTGAAGACGTTGACCATGGCCAGGACGAACCCGATCAGGGCGCCCGGGAGGGCCAGCACCGGCATGATCCAGCCGGCGAGCGCACCGACGACCACGGCGCCGAGCACCGTGGCGGTGCGCATGATGACGTCGTCGTAGGTCATCCGGCCGGTCTGGTTGGTCCCCGCGGCCGGGGCGTTG
>JAPSHS010000348.1 GCA_031179495.1 Kocuria sp.
GCCCAGGACGGCACCTTCGTCAACAGCTTCACCGACACCTCCGCGGCGAAGACCACCACGCAGAACTTCATCAACGAGGGCGCGGACATCGTGATGCCCGTGGCCGGCCAGGCCGCCCTGGGCACCCTCGACGCCGTGGTCGCCGCCAACGACGGCGGCAACGAGGTCCGCTTCGTGTGGGTCGACGCCGACGGCTACGAGACGCTCGACCAGGGCCAGCAGTACCAGCTGACCTCCGTGCTCAAGCAGATGAGCACCTCCGTGCAGGACGTCGCGGAGTCCGCCGCGGAGGGCGAGTTCAGCAGCGAGCCCTACATCGGGACCCTCGAGAACGGCGGCGTGGGCATCGCGCCCTACCACGACCAGGAGGAGGCCGTGGGCGAGGAGCTCGCGGCCGAGGTCGAGCAGCTCAAGCAGGACATCGTCGACGGCACCATCACCGTCGAGTCCGAGAACTCGCCGCAGGCCTGACCCCGGACGACGGCGACCACCGCACGCCACCGCCGCCAGCACGGCCCCCGGCCGCTCCTGGCGGCGGTGGCGTGCCCGCCCGGGGCCGCGCCAGGCCCAGGAGGAGGACCACCATGAAGCTCGAGCTGCAGTCCATCACCAAGCGGTTCGGCGCCTTCGCGGCCAACGAGGACATCGACCTCGTCGTCGAGCCCGGGCAGATCCACTGCCTGCTCGGGGAGAACGGGGCGGGCAAGTCCACCCTGATGAACGTCCTGTACGGGCTCTACCGCCCCACCGAGGGCCGCATCCTGGTGGACGGCGCCGAGGTGTCCTTCAAGGGCCCCGGCGACGCCATGGCCGCCGGGATCGGCATGGTGCACCAGCACTTCATGCTCGTGCCCGTGTTCACGGTCGCGGAGAACGTCGCACTGGGCGCGGAGAGCACGAAGGGCGCGACGCTGGACCTGGAGACCACCCGGCGCCGGATCCGGGAGATCTCCGACCGCTACGGCTTCCACGTGGACCCCGACGCCGTCGTGGAGGACCTCCCCGTGGGCGTGCAGCAGCGCGTCGAGATCATCAAGGCCCTCGTGCGGGAGGCCCAGGTGCTCATCCTCGACGAGCCCACCGCGGTGCTCACCCCGCGCGAGACCGACGAGCTGCTCGAGATCATGCGCCAGCTGCGCAGCTCGGGCCGGTCGATCCTGTTCATCTCCCACAAGCTGCGGGAGGTCAAGGAGATCTCCGACGTCATCACGGTGGTCCGCCGCGGCCGGGTGGTGGGACAGACCTCCCCGGAGGCCACGACCTCCCAGCTCGCCGCCCTGATGGTGGGCCGCGACGTGTCCCTCACGGTGGCCAAGGACGAGGCCGAGCCGGGGGAGCGGGCCCTCGAGGTCACCGGCCTCACCGTGGTCGGCGACAACGGCGTGAAGCTGCTCGACGACGTCACCTTCGACGTGGCCCGCGGCGAGATCCTCGCGGTGGCCGGCGTTCAGGGCAACGGCCAGACCGAGCTCGCCGAGGCGGTCCTGGGCCTGCGGGAGCGCGCCACCGGCTCGATCCGGCTGGGCGGCACGGAGCTGCTCGGGAAGTCGGTGCGCCAGGTCCTCGCGGCGGGCGTGGGCTTCGTCCCGGAGGACCGCTCCACGGACGGGCTCGTGGGCCCCTTCACCGTCGCCGAGAACCTCGTGCTGGACCTCTACGGCGACGACCGCTTCTCCCGCGGGCCCTCGCTGCGCCTCGGCGAGGTCCAGGCCAACGCCCGCCGCGCGGTCGAGCAGTTCGACGTGCGCACCCCGTCCGTGGACGCCCCCGTGCAGACGCTCTCCGGCGGCAACCAGCAGAAGGTCGTCATCGCCCGGGAGCTGTCGAGGCCGCTCGAGCTCTTCCTCGCCTCCCAGCCCACCCGCGGGGTGGACGTCGGGTCGATCGAGTTCATCCACGAGCAGATCGTCGCCGAGCGGGACAAGGGCGTGCCCGTGCTCATCGTCTCGACCGAGCTCGACGAGGTCTACGCGCTCGCCGACCGCATCGCCGTCTTCTTCCACGGCCGGATCATGGGGATCGTCGGCCCGGACACCCCG
>JAPSHS010000349.1 GCA_031179495.1 Kocuria sp.
CTCGAGCCGGGTCCCGACCGCACCCGGCACGACGCCGTGCAGCTGGTCACGGTGCACTCGTCCAAGGGCCTCGAGTGGGACCACGTCTACGTGCCCGGCCTCAACACCAAGAACTTCCCGACCGACAATCCCGCGCGCTGGACCCTCGACACCGGAGCTCTGGCGTGGCCGCTGCGCGGGGACGCGCGGTTCCTGCCGCAGTGGTCGGTGGACAGCACCGATCTCAAGGCCCTCGAGGAGTCCCACACGGAGTTCCTCGAGCTCGCGGCGCAGCACGCCGAGGACGAGGAGCGACGGCTGGCGTACGTGGCCGTGACCCGTGCGCGGACGGTGCTGGAGCTCTCCAGCACCGTCTTCCGCGGCACGGCGGCCACGGGCCAGGAGCCCTCCGTGTTCGTGGCCGAGCTGGCGCCGCTGACGGAGGGGACGGCACCTCCCGTCCGCCGGGGCCCCTGGGCCGAGGTGCCGGAGGGGACGCGCAACCCGGCTGCCGCCACGGTGCTGAGCGCGCCGTGGCCCTACGACCCGCTGGAGGGGCCCGAGGTCACCGAGACGGTGACCGGCGAGGACGGCACGAGCGCCGTGCGGGTGAGCCCGCCGCCGCACCTCGGCCGCCGCTCCCGGCTGGAGCGGGCCGCCCGCGCGGTCCGGGAGCGCGGCTTCGAGGACACCGCGGACCTGGACGTCGAGGACCTGCTCGGCGTCGGGGAGCGCGACGGGCGCTCACCGGACCCGCGGCGCTGGTCCGAGGAGGCGAGGATCCTGCTGGCCCGGCACGAGGAGGGGCGGACGGAGCGCTCGGTGCCCATGCCGTCCCACGTCTCCGCGTCGACGCTCGTGGCGCTGTCGCGCGACCCGCTCGAGGTGGTCTCGGGCCTGCGCCGCCCCATGCCGCGCCGGCCGGGCACCGCGGCGCGGCGGGGCACCACCTTCCACGCGTGGATCGAGCAGTACTACGGCAGCTCCGCGATCTTCGACGTCGGCGAGCTGCCCGGCACGGCCGACGAGTACGTCGACGAGGCCTACGACCTGCCCGAGCTCGCGGCGACGTTCCGGTCGAGCCCGTGGGCGGACCGGCAGCCGCACGCCGTGGAGTTCCCGATCGAGACCCCGATCGCGGGGATCACGGTGCGTGGCCGGGTGGACGCGGTGTTCCGCAACGGTGACGGCACGTGGGAGCTCGTCGACTGGAAGACCGGGCGGGCCCCGGCCGGCCGGGAGCTGCGGGAGCGCTCGGCGCAGCTGGCCGTCTACCGGCTCGCGTGGTCCCGGCTGCGGGGCGTTCCGCTCGAGCAGGTCACGGCGGCCTTCTACTACGTGGCCGAGGACCGGGTGGTCCGCCCGCACGACCTCGCGGGGGTCGAGGAGCTCGAGGCGGTGGTCCGCGAGGCCTACGACGTGGTGCTGCGTCCCTGACCGGCTCGGGATCGTGCGGCCGGGTCGTGCCCGTCGACCGGCTGCCCGCCGGCCGGGCCCCGGTCCCGAGCGCCCGGATGCCCGGTCGCCGGCCCGTCGGCGCCCGCGTGACCGGGGGCCCGGTCCGCCGCGACACGGTCCGAGGCCTCCGCGACCGACTCCGGCGTCCCGCCGGAGTCGGTCGCGGAGCGCCGGGAGACGTCCTGGGCGAGGGTCGAGAGCATCTGCTCCGCGTCCGCCACGAGCGCGTCCATGCCGCGGTCGACCGCGCGCACCAGCCACTGCGCGAGGGCCAGCTCCGCGTCCAGCCGGGCGCGGTCCAGCAGGTGCGGATCGGGCTCCCGGTCCGGGGCCTGGAACGAGGTCCGGCGGCAGGCCGCGGCGTACGCCTCCAGCACGCCCTCGGCGAGCCGGGCGTCACGGGCCGCCAGGAGCCACGCGAAGTCCCCGGCGGGATCGCCCACGTGCAGGTCGGTCCAGCCGGTCACCCCGCGCACCCGGCCGCGGGAGATCAGCAGGTCGTCCTCCTGCAGGTCGCCGTGGACCACCCGGGGCGGGAACTGCCACACGGCCCGGTCCTCCAGGACCTGCTCCCACCGCTGCAGCAGCGCGGCGGGCACCCG
>JAPSHS010000350.1 GCA_031179495.1 Kocuria sp.
AGGCCATGTGGCCCTATCTCACCCAGGAGTTCGGCAACGCCGCCAGCCACCACGAGGCGGGCCGGCGGGCGCTCGCGGGGCTGGAGACGGCCCGGGAGACCGTGGCCGGGGTGCTGAACTGCCGGCCGGCGGAGGTGGTCTTCACCTCCGGGGGGACCGAGGCGGACAATCTGGCCGTCAAGGGCATCGCCCTGGGGCGGCGCGACCGCGACCCGGCGCGCACGCACGTGGTGACGAGCGCGATCGAGCACTCCGCCGTGCTGGACTCGGCCCGCGACCTGGCCCGCTGGGACGGCTTCGGGGTGACCGAGCTGGGAGTCTCTCCCGAGGGACTGGTGGACCCCGCGGCGCTGGAGCGGGCGGTCCGGGCGGACACGGCCGTGGTGTCCGTGATGCATGCGAACAACGAGACGGGTGCGGTCCAGCCGATCGCCGAGCTGGCTGCGGTGGCTCGGGCGCGGAAGGTCCCGTTCCATACGGATGCGGTCCAGGCGGCCGGGTCGCTGGAGCTGGACGTACAAGCGCTCGACGTGGCGGCGCTGAGCCTCGCCGGGCACAAGATCGGCGCGCCCAAGGGCACCGGGGCGCTGTTCCTGCGCCGCGGGACTCCCCTGCGGCCGCTGCTCAGCGGCGGCGGGCAGGAGCGGGGCCGGCGCTCCGGGACCTCGGACGTGGCCGGCGCCGTCGGCCTCGCCACGGCCCTGCGGCTCGCGAGCACCGAGCGCGGGGAGCGGGCGGCGCACCTGGCGGCTCTGCGGGACCGGCTGATCGCCGGGATCCTGGCGGCGGTCCCCACGGCGGTCCTGACGGGCCCCGACCCGCAGGAGCGGCCGGGGTCCCGGCTGCCGGGCACCGCGTCGTTCTGCTTCCCCGGCGTCAACGGCGAGACGGTGCTGGTGGACCTGGAGGCCCGCGGGCTGCTCGTCTCCTCGGGCTCGGCGTGCGCGGCCGGGGACACCGAGCCCTCCCACGTGCTGACCGCGATGGGATATCCGGCGGAGGTCGCCACGACCGCCGTCCGGTTCACGCTCTCCCCCGGGCTCACCCCGGAGCAGGTGGACGGGATCGTGGCGGCCACGCGGGACGTCGTGCAACGGCTGGGCGCCGCACGCGGCTGAGCGGGGCTCAGCCCACGGGCACCGGGTGCTGCGTCCCCTCGTGGCGGACCATGAGGACCGGCTCGCCCGCCGTCTCGACGGTCCGCGCGCTGCCCTCGACCACGGCCCACGGGCCGGCGGGGCAGGAGTGGGGCGCCGGCCCCTCCGGGACGGCGCTCGACGCGCCTCGGCCGTCGAAGCCCTGCAGCCGGAAGCCCCGGACCGGCAGCAGCCCCCACAGGCTCTCCGGCCGGCTCGCGATCGCCCGGGACTCGGTGACCACGAGGTCCGTCCGCTGGGGCAGGACCTCCGCGGTCTCCGCGTGGGAGCAGCTCCAGGAGATGCCGGTGACCGACTCCGACTCCGCCACGAACTCGAGCGAGGCCGCGTTGGCCTGCAGCGTGGCACGGTCCCAGCCGAGCGCGTCCTGGACGTCCGGAGCGGCCACGAAGCCCGTGCCGTCCTCGTGCAGCTGCGAGACCGCTCCGAACGCCACCCCTGTCGCCAGAGCCGCCAGTACCGCGATGAAGTTCTGCATGTGCTGTTCCGTCTTCCCGTCCCCGACATCGGCGCGACTCCCCCGCCGCCTTCCCGAACGCTAACGGAGGGAGGGAGGCGGGTCCAGCGCCGTGACCGATCCGTGATCCCGCTGCGACCTGGGACGACATGCTCGTTCCAGGTCCGGGTCCGGCGGCACCGGCGGTATCCGCGGCATCGGAAGCCCCGGGCCGGGGACCGGAAGCTCCGGAGAGCGCAGGACCCCCGGACCGTGCGGTCCGGGGGTCCTGCTCGCGGTGCCCGGCGGAGTGGTGCGCCGGCCGTGCGGGGTGGGGATCAGACGATCGACTTGCCCCCGGTGCGCGCCTTCTCGAAGCGCTCCTGGACGTCGGCCCAGTTCACGATGTTCCAGAAGGCCTTGACGTAGTCGGCCTTGAC
>JAPSHS010000351.1 GCA_031179495.1 Kocuria sp.
TGCAGGCGGGCGAGGATGGAGATCCGCAGGTCCGCGGGGGCGGTCTCCGTGCAGGAGCGGCGGACCACGGAGCGGATCACGCACTCCAGGTCGTACTCGCGGGCGCACTCCCGGCACTCGAGGAGGTGGCCGTGGATCTCGTCGAGGTCCTGCCCGGGGAGCACCCCGTCGAGGTACTCGTAGATCCGGCGGATCCTCTCGTCCGTGCAGCCTCCGAGGCTCTCGCAGTCGGCCATGTCTACTTGTCCTTTTCCTTCTTCTTGTCGCCGGTCACCTTGGACGTGTCGAAGCCGCGCTCGGCGGCGTAGTCGGCCAGCTTCTCGCGCAGCAGCTTGCGCCCGCGGTGCAGGCGGGACATCACCGTCCCGATCGGCGTGTCCATGATCTCGGAGATCTCCTTGTAGGCGAAGCCCTCCACGTCGGAGAAGTACACCGCCAGGCGGAACTCCTCGGGCAGCTCCTGGAGAGCGCGCTTGACGTCGCTGTCCGGCAGGTGGTCGAGCGCCTCCACCTCCGCCGAGCGCAGGCCCGAGGACGTGTGGGACTCGGCGCGGTGCAGCTGCCAGTCCTCCACGGTGTCGGTGTTCGCCTGCTGCGGCTCGCGCTGGCGCTTGCGGTAGAGGTTGATGTACGTGTTCGTCAGGATCCGGTACAGCCACGCCTTGAGGTTGGTGCCCGGGCGGTACTGGTGGAACGCCGAGAACGCCTTGGTGTAGGCCTCCTGGACGAGGTCCTCGGCGTCGGCGGGGTTGCGGGCCATGCGCAGGGCGGCGGCGTAGAGCTGGTCCACGTACTCCATGGCGTCCTGCTCGAAGCGCGCCTTCCGGGCCTCGGGGGTCTCGGTGTCGACGTCGACGGGCGGCTCGGTGCGCGGGGGAAGGGCCCCCTGCTGGTTCTGCTCGTTCATCAGGGCCCAGTCTACGGTCCCCCGCCGGGCGACCGCGGCCGGGACGAGGGTGCTGGTGGCGGTGCTGATGGCTGCTCCTCTCCCCGGTGCGCCGGTGTGCTCGCGGACGGCCGGCCGATCGCCGTCGGGGCCGGCCCGTGGGGGCCGGTCGCCGTCCTCCTGCACAACGAAGGACACCGGCGCAGCTATTCCCCGCCGTGGCGCGTCCCTCCTCGACCGGGGCCCCGTCCCCGTGGCTAGGATGGGACGAGCGGCGCCGTCCGCCGAACCAGTCACCGTCCGACACAGCCCCGCGGTCACGCCTGCCGCCGAGGAGGAATCCATGAGCATCGTCCGTCGCATCGCCCGCCCGCTGCTGGCCACCGGTTACGTCGCCAGCGGGGTCGAGAGCTTCCGCAACTCGTCCCGCGCCGCGCAGCACCTCGCCCCCGCCGCCTCCGCGGCGGCCAAGGCCTTCCCGCAGGCCGCCCCCGCGCTGCAGAACCCCGCGGTGGTCGCCCAGGGGCTCGCCGCCGCCCAGGTCGGCGCCGCCGTGCTCTTCGGTCTCGGCCGGCTGCCCCGCCTCTCGGCCGGGGTGCTGCTGACCACCACCGCGCTCAACGCCTACGCCGACTACCGCGCCGCCGAGGCGGACACCGCCGAGCAGAAGGCCGACCGCCGCACCACCGCGTTCAAGAACGCCTCCCTGGTCGGCGCCGTCATGCTCGCCGCCGTGGACACCGAGGGCAGCCCCTCCCTCCTGTGGCGCGCCGAGCACCTCGCCGGGGACGTCCGCAAGAGCGCCTCCAAGCTCGGCAAGGACACCCAGAAGCAGGTCGCCAAGGCCGAGAAGGCGCTCCAGCACTCCAGCAAGCACAGCTGAACCGCGGTCCCGCCGTCGTGAACCCGTCGGAGCCCCCCGCGCCCGCACTCCGTCCCGACGCGCCGGAGCCGGCCCAGCAGCACGAGCTGTGGCCGGCTCCGTTCGTGGACGGGCGCCCTGTCGTCGCCGAGCTGACGGTGCCGGGGTCCAAGTCCCTCACCAACCGGTACCTGCTCCTGGCCGCCCTCGCGGACGGCCCGTGCCGGCTGCGCTCCCCCCTGCACTCGCGCGACTCCCGGCTCATGGTCGAGGCCCTGCGC
>JAPSHS010000352.1 GCA_031179495.1 Kocuria sp.
GCGGGGCAGGCGTCCACGAGGTGGTCCCAGAACCACTGCTCCCCGCTGCGCCAGTCGACCAGCAGGTTCTTGGTGAGCAGGGACCCGGCGACCATCCTGACCCGGTTGTGCATCCAGCCCGTGGCGAGCATCTGCCGCATCCCCGCGTCGGCCAGCGGGAAGCCGGTCCGCCCCTCCTGCCAGGCCCCCAGGTCCTCGGTGGCCTCGGCCGGGTCCCGCCACGGGAACGCGTCGAACGCCGGGCGGACGTGGCGCACGTGCAGCTCCGGCACCTGGTGGAGCAGGTGCCAGTTGAACTCCCGCCAGCCCAGCTCCGTCAGGAACTTCTCCAGCCCCGGGGTGCTCCCGTGCTCGGCGCGGTGCCGCAGCGCCGCGTCCCACACCGCGAAGGGGCTGATCTCCCCCCAGCGCAGGTGCGGGGAGAGCCGGCTCGTGCCGTCGCGGTCGGGCCGGTCGTGGCCCTCGTCGTAGTCCTCGGCGCGGTCGAGGAAGTCGTCCAGCCGCTCCCACGCGGCGGCCTCGCCCGGCGTCCACGCCCCGGCCAGTCCGGCCGCGCGCCGGGCGGGGGGCAGCAGGCCCCAGTCCTCCAGGTCCGCTCCGGCGGCACGAGCCGCGACGGCCGGGTCCGCGCCCCGCCCCGCCGCCGGTGCGGGCAGCGGCTGGCGGATCTCCAGGGTGCGCAGGGCCTTCCAGAAGGGGGTGAACACCTTGTAGGGCCCGCCGGCGCCGGTGCGCAGCGCCCACGGCTCGTGCAGCAGCGACGCCTGGAAGGAGTGGGCCTCCACCCCGTGCTCCGCGCACCACTGCTTCACCCCGGCGTCCACGGCGAGCTCGGGGCCGCCGTACCGGCGGTTCCAGGTGATCCCTCCCGCACCGGTGCGGCCGATGAGCTCGGGGACCACCTCGCCCGCGGGTCCTCGGCGCAGCACGAGCGGGATGCCCAGCTCGTCGAGGGAGGCCCGCAGGGACCGCAGCGACCCGTGCAGCCACCACCTCGACGCCGTGCCCGGGGCGCGCACGCCCGCCGACTCCTCGTCCAGGACGTAGAGGGCCACCACCTCGCCCCGCCGGCACGCGGCCTCGAGGGCGGGGTGGTCGGTGACGCGCAGGTCGTCCCGGAACCACACGATCGTCGTCGTCCCGCGGGCGGGGCTCTGGGGTGCGCTCACGCGCCCACCCTAGCCGGGGCTTTGCTGGCGTTCCCAGCTCCGTGGAAGAATGGGCGGCGCGCTCCGCCGCCCGTTCCACGGCCCCGGCGAGCGCGGGGAAGGTTGTCCGAGCGGCCGAAGGAGCCGGTCTTGAAAACCGGTGTGCGGTGACCCCGTACCAAGGGTTCGAATCCCTTACCTTCCGCTCCTGCCACGGCCCCCGGCGCCCCGCGCCGGGGGCCGTGGTGCTGCCGCCGGGCTCCTCCGTCCGGCTTCCGGCGCTCCGGCGAAATGTGCCCGCCACGACGCCCGACGTTCACGTGTGCGTGCTCCAATGGGCACATCGCCCCGTCGCCCCGCTCCCGGAGGACCCTCCCATGACCCCCAAGAAGCACAGTCCTGCCCTGCACGCGGCCCTGGCCGCCGGCGTCGTCACCTCCTCCGTCCTGGTCCTCCCCGCGGCGTACGCCGACGAGACCGTGGTCCCGTCCCCCACCGCGGCGGCGGACGGGCAGACGGACGTCGACCTGCTCTACTTCAACGACTACCACGGCCGGCTCGCCTCGGACCCGGTGCTCTTCGCGGGTGCGATCGAGCAGCTGCGCGCCGAGAACGAGGACGGCACGCTGCTGCTGTCCGGCGGCGACAACGTGGGCGCCTCGGAGTACGTCTCGGCCGTCCAGCAGGACAACCCCACCCTGGACGTGCTCGACGCCCTGGAGCTGGACGCCTCCGCCGTGGGCAACCACGAGTTCGACCAGGGCGTCGACGACCTCACCGGACGCATCACCGAGCGCGCCGACTTCCCCTACCTCGCGGCCAACGTCCTCGGCCCCGACGGCGCGCCCGTCACCGACGCCTCCGCGACCTTCGAGGTC
>JAPSHS010000353.1 GCA_031179495.1 Kocuria sp.
CGTGGTGGAAACCACAGCAATGGGGGAAATTGCACGGGTCGGACCGATTCGGACGCACTGGGGGGTGCACCGTCTGCGGCACCCGTGTTCTGAAAGCCGCTCAGCCCACGGCTCTCCTCTGTTGAGGCGTGCAACGCCTGCCGATGGCCGCGGGTCCTCCGAGCGAGGCGCATCTCTCCCCGCGCCGGGCGGACTCCTACCGCCCGTTCCCGCGGCCATCGGTCTACACCGCGCTGGCTCGGCGCCGAGCCCTGGGGCGCGGGCCCCGACGTCCCGCGGCCCCGGCCGGGCGGGCTAGGATCGTAGGGCCGCACCGGACGCCACCCACGCCCGACCGCGCGGCCCACCACCTGCCCAGCGCCGAGGAGCCCTCCCATGCCCGACAAGGTCCCGGGGACCGTCGAACACGTCCTGACCGTCCACTGCCCCGAGGCCCACGGGCTCGTCAGCGCCATCACGTCGAACCTCACGCAGCAGGGCTGCGACATCTTCGACGTGAAGCACTTCTCCGACCGCTTCACCGACGAGTTCTTCATCCGCTGCCACACCGTCAGCGAGGCCGGCACGGCCACCGTCGAGTCCCTGACCGAGGGCTTCGCCCCCGTGGCGGAGCAGCACGACATGGACTTCCGCCTGGTCTCCGTGGAGCACAGGACGCGGGTGCTCGTGATGGTCTCCCGGTTCTCCCACTGCCTCACCGACCTGCTGCACCGCACCCGGATCGGCGAGCTGCCCATCGAGATCGTGGCCGTGGTCTCCAACCACCTCGACCACAAGAGCCTCGTCGAGTGGCACGACGTCCCGTTCCACCACGTGCCCGTCACCGCGCAGACCAAGCCGCAGGCGGAGGCGAAGCTGCTCGAGCTGGTCGACCGCTACGACGCCGAGCTCGTGGTGCTGGCCCGCTACATGCAGGTCCTCTCGGACGAGCTGACCCGTGAGCTGTCGGGGCGGTGCATCAACATCCACCACTCGTTCCTGCCGTCCTTCAAGGGCGCCAAGCCCTACCACCAGGCCTACGCCCGCGGCGTGAAGATGGTGGGCGCAACGGCCCACTACGTCACCTCGGATCTGGACGAGGGCCCGATCGTCGCCCAGCGCGTCATCCCCGTGGACCACGCGCACACTCCCGACGACCTCGTGGCGGTCGGCCGCGACGCCGAGATGCAGGCCCTGTCCCGCGCCGTGAGGTGGCACGCCGAGGGCCGCGTGGTGCTCTCCGGCAACCGCACCATCGTCCTGGTCTGACGTCCGGGCCGGGTGCCGGACCGCCGGTGCGCGGCTCCCGCGCCGGCAGCTCCTAACGGGTCGTTCCCGCCGGGTCCACCGCCACCCGCACCGGGACCCCGGTGCGCAGGGACTCCTGCGCGGCGTCGGCCACCCGTGCGGCGGCCACGGCGTCCTCCGGGGTGCAGGGATTGGGCCGGCGGCCCAGGACGAGCTCCACGAAGGCGACCATCTCCGCCCGGTAGGCCGGGGCGAAGCGCTCCGCGAAGGTCCGGTGGGGCGTCCCGCCCGGGAAGCCGACGCCGGACTCGGCGGAGCGCAGGGCGGTCCGCTCGTCCAGGCCGACGGCCAGCGAGGCCAGGGAGCCCTGGATCTCCAGGCGCACGTCGTGGCCGGCGCCGTTGTAGCGGCCGGCCGAGACCGTGCCCACGGTGCCGTCGTCGAGGGTGACCACGGCGAGGGCCGTGTCCACGTCCCCGACCGCGCCGATGGCGGGATCACCGTTGTTGGAGCCCCGGGCGTAGACCTCCACGATCTCGCGGCCGGTCAGCCAGCGCAGGATGTCGAAGTCGTGCACCGAGCAGTCGCGGAACAGCCCGCCGGACGCGGCGAGGAACTCCACCGGCGGCGGGGCCATGTCGCAGGTGACGGCGCGCAGGGAGTGGATCCAGCCCAGCTCCCCGGCCTCGAGAGCCGCCCGGGCCCGCAGGTAGCCGGCGTCGAAGCGTCGCTGGTGGCCGATCTGCACGGTCCCGCCCCGGCTCCGGATGTGTTCCAGCACCGGCA
>JAPSHS010000064.1 GCA_031179495.1 Kocuria sp.
ACGTCGAGTCCCAGCCCCAGTACAGGAACAGGGCCAGGAGCAGGGCGGCGGCCACGTTGCCGGCCGTGAGCTCCCCGCCGGCCAGGACGGCGGTGTAGAACCCGCCCCACTCGCCGTCCCCGGCCGCCGCGCCGTCGACGACGGGGGCCGTGCGCGTCGCCCAGACCAGCACCCCCACCCCGGCCAGCTGCAGGGCGGCGAAGACCGCCTGCACGGCGGCGGAGACCCGGATCCCGGTCGAGGAGATCGCCGCGAAGACCGCCATGAGCACCGCGGCCACGGCGGTGACGGCCCACGGGCCGGGATCGGCGCCCAGGACGAAGAGCGCCGAGTCGGCCGTGACCCAGGCCAGGGAGGCGAGCACGAGCGTCGCCGAGAGCCACAGCCCCCAGCCGCCCAGGAAGCCCACGAACGCCCCGTAGGCCTCCCGGGCCCACCGGTAGACGGTGCCCTGGTCCTCGTAGAGCTCGTCCAGCCGGGCGAAGCAGACCGAGACGACCGCCATCGGGACCACGGCGGCGACCAGCACCACCGGCGTCCACCGGCCCACGAGCGCGTGCATCAGCCCGAGGGTGACCACCACCGAGTACAGCGGGGCGATCGAGGTCGCGCCGATCACCGCGGAGGTGGCCGTGGAGATGGACCGGGGGAGCAGGTGCGCGGTCACAGCAGACCCTTCCTGTCGATGATGTTGGGCACGAAGCGGCACCAGTAGTCGGTGAGCGGGCCGTCGGACTCCCGGATGCCGATGCCGGCGGCCCCGTCGTCGCCGACCACCCAGGAGCCCACGACCGGGTGGTTGGGCGCCCCGTCCGCGCCGGGGAAGTTCCGCAGCGGCACGTAGCCCTGCCACACGTCCATCGGGGAGGGGTGGGGCCGCGGGGAGCGCACGTGCACGTCCCGGGCAGAGATCTCGATCCCGTCCCCCTCGCGGCCGAAGATGGGCTTGCGCACCCACTCCGCCAGACCGTTGGGCCCGTCCACGTAGGCCGGCAGCAGGTGGGGGTGGTCCGGGAAGCACCGCCACAGCGCCACGAGCAGCAGCTTGGTGGAGCAGAACATCTTCCAGGCGGGCTCGTACCAGTGGTGCATCAGCAGGGGGTCGTGCAGCACGAAGCCGCCGGGGCCGTCGTCGACCATCACCTCCCAGGGGTGCAGGGCGAACAGCTCCTCGATGCCCGAGACCACCCTCGGGTCGTCGACGTCGCCGGCGGCGTGCACCCAGTGGTTCGAGCGGGTGTCGAAGCGCACGTCCTCCACGGGCAGCAGGACCGTGCGGTAGCCGGCCTCCGCCGCGGTCGCGGCGAGCACGGCCGCGTTCGCGGCGTCCTCGCCGGTCTCCTCCTCGCGGGTGTAGGCCACGTGGAGGACCTTCGAGGCCGACGACGGCAGCCGCTGCCGCCACCGCTGCACGAGCATCGGCCACAGGCCGTTGAGCTGGTCGACGTCGCCCTGCTCCTCGCCCAGACCGGGGTGCAGCGCCTCCACGCGCGACCACTGGCACACGGCGCCCTCCACCAGACCGGTGGGGGTGTCACCGTTGAACTCGAGCATCTTCGCCGGGCCGGTGCCGTCCCAGGCGAGGTCGAAGCGGCCGTAGATCGAGGGCTCGCGCAGGCTCAGGGAGTGCTGGGCGAGCTCGAACGCCGCCTCCGAGAGCCCGAGGGTGCCCAGCGCCCCGGTGGCCATGTAGCGGGCGGCCTCCAGGGTCATCCGGTACAGCTCGTCGGTGGCGGACTCCAGCTCGTCCACCTCGCCGGGGGAGAGGACGTAGGCGGCCGTCTCGTTCCAGTAGGAGAACCGGGTGCCGTCGGGGCGCTCGGTGAAGGCGTAGGTCAGGCCCTCGTCGTGCACGATCCGCTCCCACCCGGGCCGGGGCGGGAGCCCGTCGATCCGCCGCATCAGGAGCCCGCCCCGCTCTTGGTGCCGCCGAAGCCCTTCGACACCCCGGTCTTGCCCACGGAGGTCCCGGACGGGGCGAAGCCCCGGGCCACGGAGGCGGAGGCCGGCGGGCGGGTGGTCGTGAAGCCGGAGGAGCGCGGCACGGCGGAGCCCACCGGCGGCACGGCGAAGGACCGGGACGCGTTGAGGAACAGGAACATGGGGATGAACGAACCGCGCGGGCGGCCGGCCTCGTCGCACTCGTCGTCGTCCACGCGCACGGACTCGCCCGTGTCGGGGTCCTCCCGCACGCAGATCTGGGCGTAGTCGGCGTCGACCTCTCGGACGTCCTCGCCGCAGCCGGTGAGCGTGACGACGAGGGCGCCGATCGAGGCGGCGGTCATGATGCGGGTCGTGGGACGTGGTGACACGGCGGGTCCTCGGGATCGGGTCGTCGGGGCGGCCGGGAGCCGTCCACCCTCCCATCCTCGGGCACGCGGGGCCCTCCTGTCGCGCGGCCGCGCCGCCGCGGTGGGCACGGCGGGCCAGGATCCGCACGGCGAGCGCCGGCGGGGACGCGACGAGCACCGGGAAAGAGAGCACCGGCGGGGTCGGGGCGGGCGGCTCCGCCACCGGGGAGCGGGTCCGTGCCGTGGTGTCCGCGGACGCCACGGCACGGGCGCAGCCGAGGGCCCGCTCCCGTCCGCCCGTGTGGTGGACTGGGGTCCATGCGCATCGTCCTGCAGCGGGTGGCCCGTGCCGCCGTGACCGTCGAGGGCTCCGTGGTGGGCCGGATCGAGCGACCGGGCCTGGTGGCCCTCGTGGGCGTCACCCACGACGACGACGCCGCGACGGCGGCGAAGCTGGCCGAGCGGACCTGGCACCTGCGGCTGCTGGCGGGCGAGCGGTCGTGCGCGGAGCTCGGCGCCCCGGTGCTGGCCGTCAGCCAGTTCACCCTCTACGGCGACGCCCGCCGGGGCCGGCGCCCCTCGTGGTCCGCGGCCGCACCGGGGCCGGTCTCGGAGCCGCTGTTCGAGGCCTACGTGCAGGCGCTGCGGGAGCTCGGCGCGCACGTGGAGACCGGCCGGTTCGGGGCGGTGATGCAGCTGGAGCTCGTCAACGACGGGCCGGTCACCCTGATCCTGGACAGCGCGGAGCTGGGCCGGCCCCGGAGGTCCTAGGCCGCGTCCCCGCGCCGGGACCGTCCTCCGTCCACGCGCGCCGCCCGGTCCCGGGCACGGCACCGCCCGGCGTGGCCGGGGACTAGCCTGGAGCCGTGACCGGCTCCCTCTTCGACGACCTCGACGCCCCCGGCTCCGCGCCCGGCCCGGACCGCCCCGGCCGGGCCCGGCGCAGCCGGTCCCCGCTCGCCGTGCGGATGCGCCCGCGCACCCTCGACGAGATCGTCGGCCAGCAGCACCTGCTCAGGCCCGGCTCCCCGCTGCGGGTGCTGGCGGGCGAGGACCGCGGCCCGGCCGGGCCGTCGTCGATCATCCTCTGGGGACCCCCGGGCACGGGCAAGACCACCCTGGCCCACGTGATCGCCCGGGGGGTGTCCCGGAAGTTCGTCGAGCTCTCCGCGATCACCGCCGGCGTCAAGGACGTGCGGAAGGTGATGGACGAGGCGCTCACGGACCGGGACCTGCACGGGCGCACCACCGTGCTGTTCCTCGACGAGATCCACCGCTTCACCAAGGCCCAGCAGGACGCCCTGCTGCCCGGGGTGGAGAACCAGTGGGTCGTGCTGGTGGCGGCCACCACGGAGAACCCGTCGTTCTCCGTGATCTCGCCGCTGCTCTCGCGCTCGCTGCTGCTGACCCTGCAGCCGCTGCGGCGTGCCGACATCGCGGGGCTGCTCGATCGCGCCGTCGTCGACCCCCGGGGGCTGAACGGGGAGGTGGAGCTGTCCGCGCAGGCCCGCGAGCACCTCCTGGACCTGTGCGGCGGGGACGCCCGCAAGGCCCTGACCTCCCTGGAGGCCGCCGCGGGAGCCGCCTTCTCGGAGCGGACCCGGGCGCCGGAGGGCGACCCGGGACCGGAGCCGGAGGACGCGGTTCCGGCGGTCCCCGTGATCACCCGCGAGCACGCGGAGGAGGCCCTGGACCGGGCGGCCGTGCGCTACGACAAGAACGGGGACCAGCACTACGACGTGGTCAGCGCGTTCATCAAGTCGATCCGCGGCTCCGACGTCGACGCCGCGATGCACTACCTCGCCCGGATGCTCGAGGCGGGGGAGGACCCCCGGTTCATCGCCCGGCGGCTCATCATCTCCGCCTCCGAGGACATCGGGACGGCCGACCCCACCGCCCTGCAGACCGCGGTGGCCGCCGCCGACGCCGTCCAGCTCATCGGCATGCCCGAGGGCCGGATCCCGCTGGCCCAGGCCGTCGCCCACCTCGCCACGGCGCCGAAGTCCAACGCCGCCTACACGGCGATCAACGAGGCCATCGCCGACGTCCGCGCCGGCCGGGCCGGGCCCGTGCCGCCGCACCTGCGCGACGCCCACTACCCGGGGGCCGGCCAGCTCGGCCACGGCCGGGACTACGTGTACTCCCACGACGAGCCCACCGGGGTGGCCGCCCAGCAGTACCCGCCGGACGAGCTCGTCGGCACCGACTACTACCGGCCCGTCGACCGGGGCCGGGAGCGCCAGATCGGCCAGCAGCTGGAGCTGCTGCGCGGCATCGTGCGCGGCCGCTGAGCGCGGGAGCGCTCAGCGCCCGAAGAGGTGGCGCACCACCGAGGCCGCGGTGCGCTCGTCGATCACCAGGTCCGTGACCACTCCGGCCCGCAGGGCGCCCACCACGCCCGGCACCTTGTGGTCCCCCGCCACCACGCACAGCCGGCGCGGGATCCGCCGCAGCTCCATGGGCGTGGGCCCGCTGGCCCGGCGGTTGAGGTCGAGGTCGGCGTAGGTCCCGTCCTCCCGCAGGAACACCGTGCACACGTCCCCCACCACCCGCTGCGCCACCAGCTCGCGGAAGGCCTCGTCCGGGAGGTAGCCGTTGCTGTAGACCTGGGAGATCATCGGCCCGCGGAAGGCCCCGACGCTGAACACGGCCAGGTCCGCGCCGTTGCGCGCCGCCAGGACCCGGCGCACCGAGGACTCCTGCCACATGAGGGTGCGGGTCTCCTCGTTGTCGAAGAAGGCCGGGGTGGGGAAGGGCATCAGCGCGGCCCCGAACGCCGTCGACATCCGGCCCAGCAGCGCCGAGGACTGCGCCGCCCCGGGGGAACGGGCGCTGACCGCGCCGTTCATCTGCACCACGACGGCGTCGCGCGTCGCCTTGGGGTGGAGGTGCCCGGCGATCGCGGAGGTCGTGGTGCCCCACGCGACCGCCAGCGTCATCCCGTCCCCGAACCACTCGCCGAGCAGCCCCGCGGCGGAGCGCGCCACCGACTCGAGCCGCTGCGGCTCCGTGGGGCCGCGGGGGGTGCCCGTC
Organism: Kocuria sp.; assembly: GCA_031179495.1. Classification (GTDB taxonomy): domain Bacteria; phylum Actinomycetota; class Actinomycetes; order Actinomycetales; family Micrococcaceae; genus Kocuria; species Kocuria sabuli. Next base: position 5,325 of record JAPSHS010000064.1, read on the forward strand.
ACGTGCACCGTGACCCCGAAGGCCTCCCGGAGCCGGTGGGCCAGGTCGTGTCCCGCGTCCGGGGGAGCCGAGAGGCTGATCCGGACGATGCCCCGGTCCCGCGCCGCCTGCAGCATCCGCGAGACCGTCGGGCGGGAGACGCCGAACCGGTCCGCCACCACCTCCATCGTCATGCCCTGCACGTAGTACAGCTCCGCCGCGTGGTGGAGCTCGGCATCACCGTGCACGGTTGCAACCCCCTCCTGCACGTCCGTTCATTCCATTTGAGCATAGGTGCAATCCGCACCAGAGTGTGAGACAGAACACATCGCGCTCTCCCGTCCGCTCCGAAAGGCTCCCACCATGGCCCATCCCTCCCTCTCCAGCACCGAGCGGGACCGCGTGCTCGCCGAGTTCTCCGACGGTCCCGAGCTCGACGTCCTCGTCGTCGGAGGCGGCATCACCGGCGCCGGCATCGCCCTCGACGCCGTCACCCGCGGCCTGCGCACCGGCATCGTCGAGGCCCAGGACTGGGCCGGCGGGACCTCCCAGTGGTCCTCCAAGCTCGTGCACGGCGGCCTGCGCTACCTCCAGCAGCTCGACTTCAAGCTGGTCTCCGAGGCCCTGAGGGAGCGCGAGCTGCTGCTCGACTTCCTCGCCCCGCACCTCGTCAAGCCCGTGCCCTTCCTCTACCCGCTGACCCACCGCTTCTGGGAGCGGCCCTACGTCACCGCCGGGATCGGCCTCTACGACGCCCTGGCCCACCTCGGCGCCAGGGTCGCGACCCTGCCCTACCAGCGCCACTACGGCCTCAAGGGCGTGCAGCGGGTCTTCCCCGACGTCAAGCCCGGCTCCATGGTCGGCGCCGTCCAGTACTGGGACGGGCAGGTCGACGACGCCCGCCTCGTCCTGACGATCGTGCGCACCGCCGTGCGCTACGGGGCGCTCGCCGCCAACCGTGCCCAGGCGGTCGCCTTCCCGAAGGACGGGTCCGGCCGCGTCGTCGGGGCGACCGTCCGCGACCTCGAGACGGGCGAGGAGCACACGGTGCGGGCGAGGACCGTGATCGCCGCCACCGGGGTCTGGACCGAGCGGACCCAGGACCTCGCCGCCGCCGAGGGCGGGCTGAAGGTGCTCGCGTCCAAGGGCATCCACATCATCGTGCCCCGGGACCGGATCCGCGGCGAGAAGGGGCTGATCCTGCAGACCGAGAAGTCGGTGCTGTTCATCATCCCGTGGGCGCGGTACTGGATCATCGGCACCACCGACACCCCCTACCACCAGGACCTCGTGCACCCGGTGGCCACCGCCGAGGACATCGACTACGTCATCGACCACGCCAACGTGGTCCTGGACCGGCCGCTCACCCGCGCGGACGTCATCGGCACGTACGCCGGGCTGCGGCCGCTGCTCCAGCCGGGGACCAAGAAGGGCGACGGCGACCCGCAGTCCACGAAGATCTCCCGCGAGCACACCGTCACCGAGGTCGCCCCCGGGCTGATCTCGATCGCCGGCGGCAAGCTCACCACCTACCGGGTGATGGCCGAGGACGCCGTGGACCTGGCCCTGGGCGAGGAGCGGGCCCGGGCGGTGCCCTCGGTCACCGACCGCACGCCGCTGCTGGGGGCCGAGGGCTACCTCGCCCTGCGCCGGCAGGCCGGTGCGCTGGGCGCCCGGTACGACTGGAGCGAGGAACGGGTGCAGCACCTGCTCGGCCGCTACGGATCGGCGGTCTCCGAGCTCGTCGAGCTCGTCGAGGAGCGTCCCGACCTGGCCCGCCCGCTCGGGGGCGCACCGGCCTACCTCCGGGCGGAGATCGTGCACGCCTGCACGCACGAGGGCGCGCTGCACCTCGAGGACCTCTACGACACCCGCACCCGGCTCACGTGGGAGCAGGAGCGCCACGGGCTCGACGCGGTCGAGGAGATCGCCGACCTCGCCGCCGAGTCCCTCGGCTGGGACGGGCGCCGGCGCGCCGCCGAGGTCGAGGCCTACCGGGCCCGCTGCCAGGCGGAGGACGCCGCCGCCGCCGCCCCCGACGAGGCCTCGGCCGCCGCCGCCCGGGCCGCCGCCCCCGACGTGCTCGAGCTCGTGCGCCCGGCCGACGGCTGAGCCGCCCCACCGGAGACCACCTCCCGCTCCACCCCGGCCCGCCCCGACGGGCAGGCCGGTCCGTCCCGTCCGCCCCACCCGAGGAGTCGCAGTGCTGACCATGTCCAACGTCCTGGCCCAGACCGTGGTGCCGTCCGTCCCCATCCCGCTGTCCACCGTCTTCTGGTCCGAGGTCGCGGGCACCGCGATGCTGCTGCTGCTCGGCTGCGGCGTCGTCGCCAACGCCGTGCTGCCGAGGACGAAGGGACTCGGCGGCGGGTTCCTGATGATCAACTTCGGCTGGGGCCTCGCCGTGTTCGCCGGCGTGTTCGTGGCCTACCAGTCCGGGGCCCACATCAATCCGGCCGTGACCGTGGGCCTGTGGGCCAGCGGGGCCGAGGAGTACGCCCCCGGCGTGGCCATCACCCCGGTCAGCACGCTCGTCTACTTCGCCGGCGAGCTCGTCGGCGGCGTCCTGGGCGCGGTCGTCGCGTTCCTGGCCTACAAGAAGCACTTCGACGAGGACATCGAGGGCGAGAAGGTCCTCGGGGAGACCAAGCTCGCCGTGTTCTCGACCGGGCCCGCGGTGCGCTCCTACGGCTGGAACGTGGTCACCGAGGTGATCGGCACGTTCGTCCTCGTCGCGGTGATCCTGCTCTTCGGCAACACCCCGTCCCAGCTCGGCCCGCTGGCCGTGGCCCTGCTCGTGGTCGGCATCGGTGCGAGCCTCGGCGGGCCGACGGGCTACGCCATCAACCCCGCCCGTGACCTCGGGCCCCGCATCGCCCACGCCCTCCTGCCGATCCGCGGCAAGGGCACCAGCGACTGGGGCTACGCCTGGGTCCCGGTCGTGGGCCCGGTCCTCGGCGCCCTGCTCGCCGGCGGCTTCTACCAGCTCTACTCGAACCCGCCGGCCTGAGGCCGCGCGCCCGCACCCGTCCGACCCGAAGCACACCACCACGAAGCGAGGTAGCACCGATGAGCACCGAACCGCAGCACGTCATGGCCATCGACCAGGGCACCACCAGCACCCGGGCGATCATCTTCGACCACGAGGGCTCGATCGCAAGCACGGGCCAGCTCGAGCACGCGCAGATCTTCCCGCGCGCCGGCTGGGTCGAGCACGACCCGATGGAGATCTGGCGCAACGTCCGCAAGGTCGTCGCGGACGCCGAGGCCTCGGCCGAGATCAACGCCCGGGACCTCGCCGCCGTGGGCATCACCAACCAGCGCGAGACCACCGTGGTCTGGGACCGCACCACCGGCCAGCCCGTCTACAACGCCATCGTCTGGCAGGACACCCGGACCCAGAAGATCGTCGAGGAGCTCGGCG
>JAPSHS010000354.1 GCA_031179495.1 Kocuria sp.
CGAGGAGGGCCCCCGGCGCCGTGCGGCGCCGGGGGCCCTCCTGCCGTTCCGGGCGGGAGCCGGGCGGCCGGTCACGTGCTCCGGGGGTGGTCCTCCGCCCGGGGGCCCTGGTCGTCGTCGGGGACCTCCGGGCTGCGCCGCAGGTGCAGCACCGCGGCGATGAAGCCGCCCCACAGCAGCAGCGCGGCGACGATCATCATGATGACGGCGGACGTGGTCATCGGGGGTCCTCCTCGGACGTGGACGGGGTGGTGGACGAGGCGCCGGACCCGGTGGTCGTCCAGGGCGCCGCCGGGGCGGCGGCGTGCCGGCCCGGGGACGCGACCGTGCCCTGCTCCACCGTGCGGTAGGAGAAGTCCTGGTCCAGGGCCGGGGTGCGCAGCGCGGTGTCGGACCAGCGGGACAGCGGCTGGTCCTCACGGATCCTGTTGCGGTCCACGAAGGCGTCCAGGATCGCCGGGGACGGGCTCAGGTCGGAGGCCGCGGACGAGGCCGGCCACGGCAGCCGGGAGAGCAGCAGGGCGATGACCACGAGGCCCACGGCGGTGCCCCAGCCGAAGGTGTTGACGAACCACGCGGGCATGTCGCCGTAGCCCTCCGCGAGGGTGGTGGTGAGCGTGTTGATCAGGATGTAGCCCAGCACGATCGGGGTGACGCCCCCGACCACGACCATCCACGCCCGGCCCAGCTTGAACGAGGAGACCGAGTTGAGGTGGTCCCGCAGCGTGGGCAGCGCCGAGAAGCCCGCCGTGAGCAGCATGACGGAGACCAGGGCCGCGGCGACGATGCCGAACTGGTTGACGAAGTTGTCGGTCACGTCCAGCAGGTTCAGGCCGGTGGTGGTCGTGAACAGCGCGAGCGAGATCAAGGCCATGGGGATGACGACCAGGAGCACGGCGCCGCGCCGGCGCAGCCCGAGCTTGTCCTGGGCGGCCGCCACGACCACCTCGGCGATCGACACCAGGGACGTGAAGCCGGCGAAGGTCAGGGTCGCGAAGAACAGCACGCCGATCAGCGTGCCGAACGGCGCCTGGGAGATGATCGTGGGGAACGCGATGAACGCGAGACCGATGCCGGAGGTCGCGACCTCGTCGACGCCGGTGCCCGCGACCCCGGCCATGAAGCCCAGCGCCGCGAAGACGCCGATGCCGGCCAGGAGCTCGAAGCTCGAGTTGCCGAAGCCGACGACGAGGCCCGAGCTCGTGAGGTCGGTCTTGGGCCTGAGGTAGGACGAGTAGGTGATCATGATGCCGAAGCCCACGGAGAGCGAGAAGAAGATCTGGCCGTAGGCGGCGACCCACACGGAGCTGTCGGCCAGGGCGGCCCAGTCCGGGGTGAAGAAGGCGTTGAGCCCGTCGGTGGCGCCCGGCAGGGTCAGGGCGATCACCACGATGGAGAGGAACATCAGCACCAGCAGCGGGATGAGCACGAGGTTGACCCGGCCGATCCCCTTCTGCACGCCCAGCAGCAGGACCACGAGCAGCGCGACCCACGCGACCGCCGTGGCGACCAGCACGGTCGGGACGAAGTCGAAGCCGACCGTGATCTGCTCCGAGCTCTGCGTGACGTCCGAGAGGAAGTAGGCCGCCGGGTCGTCGCCCCAGGCCTTGCTGAACGAGAAGACCGTGTACAGCATCGCGTAGCCCAGGATCACGGCGTAGTACACGGCGATGACGAAGCTGATGCCCATCTGCCACCAGCCGATCCACTCCGTCCTGGGGTGCAGCCGGCGGAAGGCCAGCGGCGCCGACGCGCGGAAGCGGTGGCCCACGCCGTACTCGAGCATCAGCAGCGGCAGGCCGGCGGTGAGCAGCGCCACCAGGTACGGGATCAGGAACGCGCCGCCGCCGTTCTCGTAGGCGATGTACGGGAAGCGCCAGATGTTGCCCAGGCCGACGGCGGAGCCGATGGCGGCCAGGATGAAGACCGTGCGGCTGGAGAACGCCTCGCGGGGCGCGGTGGCACGGCCGGGTGGGGACTGGGTCATGGGTGGTCCTCGGGTGCGGGA
>JAPSHS010000355.1 GCA_031179495.1 Kocuria sp.
CCGATCGTGATCCTGTCCCTGTACTGGCGCAAGCTCACGAACCTGGGCGCGATCACCGGCATGGTCCTGGGCGCGGTCACGGTGTTCGTCTGGACCGCGACCCCGTGGGCCGGTCTCTACGAGATCGTTCCCGGCTTCGTCGTCTGCCTCGTCTCCGCCGTGCTGGTGTCGAACGCCACCTACCGGCACGACGGCGCCGTCGAGCGCGAGTTCGACGACGCCGTGCGCCTCGCCCACGCGGCGGAGGACGAGATGGCCGCGCGCTGACCTCTCCCACCGCTCGACGACGGGGCCCGTTCCGGCAGGAACGGGCCCCGTTCCCGTGCGCGGGCCGGTCCGCGGGGCGGGAGCCGCTGCGCGGGGTCAGTAGCCGATCGTGGCCAGGGTGGCCCGGATCGCCTCGGCCGAGCGGTGCAGCATGGCCAGCTCCCGCTCGTCCATGGGCACGACCAGCCGCTCCACGACACCGCCCCGCCCCACGACCGAGGGGACCGACAGGGCGACCCCGCTGATCCCCCGGTAGTCCTCCAGCACCGTGGACACCGGCAGCACCGCGTGCTCGTCCCGCAGCACGGCCTCGGCCACCCGCGCCCCGGCCAGGCCGATCGCGTAGTTGGTCGCCCCCTTGCCCTGGATCACCGTGTAGGCGGCATTGACCGTCTGCCGGGCGATCTCCTGCAACCGCTCCTCGGTGAAGGGCCGGCGCCCCTCCACCGTCCAGTCCCGCAGCGGGATCTGGCCGATGTTCGCGCTCGACCACAGCGGGAACTCGGTGTCCCCGTGCTCGCCCACGATCGTGGCGTGCACGCTGCCGGTGGACACCCCGCCCTCCTGCGCCAGCAGCCACCGCAGCCGGGAGGTGTCCAGCACCGTCCCCGAGGACATCACCCGTCCCGCGGGCAGCCCGGTGAGCCGCTGGGCGATCACCGTGAGCACGTCACAGGGATTGGTCACCAGCACGTAGACGGCCTCCGGGGCCTGCTCCACCAGCCGCGGCATCAGCGCCTCCAGGATCGAGGCGTTGGCCCCGGCCAGCTCCATCCGGGTCTGACCCGGGCGCTGCTTGGCCCCGGCGGTCACGAAGACCACGTCGGAGCCGGCCAGCACCGCCACGTCGTCGGAGCCGCTCACCCGGGAGCTGGGGGTGAACATCGCCCCGTGGGCCAGGTCCAGGCCCTCGGCCCGGACCCGCTCCCCGGCCAGGTCGTAGAGGGCCACCTCCTGGGCGACCCCCTGGATCAGCGCCGCATAGGCCAGGGACGAGCCGACGGAACCGGCGCCGACCACGCCGATCTTGGTGCGGGCGGGAGTGGTGGTCACGGTCTCGGGCACGGGAGCTCCTGGCGGGTTCGGCGGTCCGCGGCAGCGGACGGGACGTCCGACTCCATCCTCGGCCCGCGGAGCCGGACGCGGAAGGCCCGGCCCGTCCGGGCGTGTCCGGCCGGACGGCGCGTCAGCCGGTACGGGCCGCCGAGGCCGCCGCCAGGAAGTCGCGCGCGATCGGGCCCCCGGTGATCGAGCCGAGGTCGCCGTCCTCCACGAACACCGCGACGGCGAGGTCCTCGTGCTCCGCGACGACCCACGAGTGGGTCCGGGGCGGGTCCTCGTCGCCGAACTCGGCCGTGCCGGTCTTGCCGATCGCGGTGTCCGGCTCGAGCTCCTGGAGCACGCCCAGGTGCCCGGAGGAGACGACGGCCCGCATCATGGTGCGCAGCTGCTCCGCCTCCTCGGCGGTCAGGGGGTCCTCCGGGCCGGGCCCGGCCGTGGCGTCGCCGTCGAGCAGGCCCTCGGTGGTGACCAGCCGGGGGGTGACGAGCTGCCCGGCGGCGACGGAGGCCGTCAGGTTCGCCATGGCCAGCGGGGACACGAGCGTGCGCCCCTGCCCGAACAGCGCGGCGGCGTGCTGGGCCGGGTCCTCCTCCTCCGGGAGGGAGCCGGGGAAGACGGGCACCCCGAGGTCCGTCCCGACGCCGATGCCGAGGGCCGCGGCGGCGCCGGCGAG
>JAPSHS010000356.1 GCA_031179495.1 Kocuria sp.
CCGGTCTCCCACCTCGTGCAGCTGGAGACGCACATCGACCGGACCGAGGTGCACCGCCACATCACCGTGCTCGTGCTGGCCGAGGACGTCCTGCACGTCACGCACGTGGACGACGAGGAGTTCGACGAGAGCGGCCGCGACGTGGTCGCCCGGGTCTCCACCGAGACGGTGGGGATCTCCCAGATCCGTTCCGTCACGCTCAGCTACTCGTACTACCAGCCGGCCAACTACCGGCCGGACAGCCCCATCTCCGAGGTGACCCTGGCGATCGCGTGGACCGGGACGCTCCACGTCGACCTGGCGCCGGCCCTGTGCGACGACCCCCAGTGCCAGGCCGACCACGGCTACTCCGGCACGGCCTCCCGGGAGGACATCGTGCTGCGGATCAGCGCGGAGGCGGACGGTCCCGCCGCCGTCGAGGGCGCGCGGGAGTTCGCCCGCACGCTGCGCCGGGCCAACCTCTCCCCGCTCACCGACGGCGCCCAGATCGCCCAGCCGGCCCACGGCCGCGTGCCCGCCCCGCGGCGGACGTCCGCGACGACCCCGCGCCCGCGGTTCACCGACCGGTTCACCGGCCGGGACGGCGGCGCCGCCCGATGAGGGCGGTCGAGGACGTCCTGCCCGGTCTGCCCGCCGACCTGCCGAAGCCCCCGCGCTACGGACACCGCACCGTCGCGGAGGTCCTGTCCTCGGCCGCCGCATCCCTGGGCGTGCCCGGCTTCGAGGACGTGCTGGGTCTGCCCGCCGCACGCCGCGTCGTCGTCGTGCTCGTCGACGGCCTCGGGCGCGCCCAGCTGCGCGCCCGCGCCGGGCACGCCCCGACCCTGGCCGGTGCCACGAACCTCGCCACCCTGGACGCCGCGTTCCCCACGACGACCGCCTCCTCCCTCGCGTCCCTCGGCACGGGTGCCGCACCCGGCGCGCACGGGCTCGTGGGCTACGACGTGCTCGACCCGGACCGGGACACGGTCGTGAACCAGCTCGGCGGCTGGGACGCCGCCGTGGACCCCCGCACGTGGCAGCCGCTGCCCACGGTGCTGGAGCGCGCGGCCGAGCACGTCGACGTGGTGACCGTCAGCCGGCACAAGTTCGCCGATTCCGGGCTCACCGGCGCCGCTCTGCGCGGGGGCCGGTTCGTGGCCGCCGGGGGACCCTCGGCACGCGTCAGCACCGCCCTGGACCAGCTCGCCGCGGGCCGGGACGCCCTCATGTACTTCTACTGGGACGAGCTCGACCGGACCGGGCACGCCAAGGGCTGGGAGTCCTGGGACTGGACGGCCCAGCTCGAGGAGCTCGAGGCGTCCCTGCGCCGCTTCGTCTCCCGCGTCCCGGCCGGCACCACCGTCCTGGTGACGGGCGACCACGGCATGGTGGACGTGCCCACGGACGCGCGCGTCGACGTCTCCGAGGTGCCCGGGCTGCTCGACGGCGTCCGCCACACGGCCGGCGAACCGCGCATGGTGCAGCTGCACCTCGAGCCGGACGCGACGGCAGCGGACGTGCAGGCGCTCGTGGCGGCCTGGCGGGAGCAGTTCGGCTCCCGGGCGTGGCTGTTCTCCCGGGAGGCGGCCCTCGCGGCCGGCTACTTCGGGCCTCCCGGGCTGGTGCGCGAGACCGTGCCCGCCCGGATCGGCGACATCCTGGTCGCGGCCAAGGACCCGCTCGCGCTGTTCGACCTGAGCAGACTCCGTCCCAGCGTCCTGTCGATGGTGGGTCAGCACGGGTCGCTCACGCGGGCCGAGCGGGAGGTGCCGCTGCTGCGCCTGGCCTGAGCGGCCGGGTGCGGCACGGTCAGGGGGTGCCGGGGGAGTCCTCGTCGGTGCCGTCCGCAGGCGTCTCCCCGACCGCCGCCTGGCCGGCGGGCTCGTCCTCGGGATCCTCCTCCGGCACGTCCTCGGTGTCGTCCTCCGGCACGTCGGGGGCGGGGCCGGCAGTGTCCGGCACCGGGCTCACGGCCGGAGGAGCGGGGGCCGGGGCGACGGGTGCCGGGGCCGGGGCC
>JAPSHS010000357.1 GCA_031179495.1 Kocuria sp.
CAGGGTGGCGAGCACCGCCGTCCAGAGGAAGGAGTCGATCTCCAGCCGCAGCGGGGTGAAGGAGCTCAGCCAGGAGGTCAGCCACAGCATCGCCGCGTTGACCACGACGGCGAACAGTCCCAGCGTGAGGCAGGTGACCGGCAGGGACAGGATCGACAGCACGGGCCGCACGACCGCGTTCACGACGCCGAAGACCAGGCCGACGAACAGATGGGCCAGCACCGACGCCGCGGTCCCGCCGCCGAGGGCCGAGACCACGGACGGGTCCGCCGTCAGCTCCATCCCGGGCAGGATCCAGGCGGCCGCCCAGATGGCGAGCGCGTTGACGAGGACGCGGAGCAGGAAGGACATGGCCCCGTCCCGTCAGGCGCGGCGGGTCACGGCGGCCCGTCCGACGAGAGCGGCCGCCCCGCACAGCGCCAGGCCCAGCGTGAGGGCGATCCGCTCCCCGTCCACGGCGGGTCGCCAGGTGACGCTCTCGCCCTGGACCACGTAGACACCGGCCGGTGCGGCGCGGACGCCGTAGCCCACGCCCGAGCCGCTGCCGGAGCTGTCCTTCTCCTGGCCGGCCCCTCCGCCACCGCCGCCCCAGCCGCGGACGCGCGCCACGGGGACGATCGTGGCACCGTCCGTCTCGTAGGCCTCGCCGAAGACCCGGCGCACGGTCACGGCGTCGACGGCCTGCTCGAGGACGGAGCGGTCCGTGAGCCCGGCGTGCCAGACGGGCGCGGAGCGGGACGCACCGGTGGGGGGCATGGTCTCGGGACGGTCCTGCTCCGGCATGGTGCTCTCCCTGGTCTCTGGTGCCGACGGCCTGCTGGCTGCCAGTCTAGGAAGCCGCCGGTCCGTGGTCACGGGGAAGGGCGCAGGTGACGGGCGGCGCGGGGTCAGGCGGGCAGTCGCCAGAGCCGCCCGAGCTCCCGGTCGAACTCGGGCGGGTCGTACGGGGCGAGCCCGCCCGTGGGGCACGGGGTGAGTTCCCCGAACCAGATCGTGCCGTCGGCGTCGTAGAGGTCGACCCGGACGAAGTCCCACTCCGCGCCGATCCGCTCCGCGAGCTCGAGCATCCGGTCGAGAGCGGCGGGCGGCGGGACCGGGGCGGCCAGGTCGGCTCCGGCCTGGCGCACGTCGAGCGGCGTCCAGTCCCGGGTGTAGAAGCGGCGCTGGACCTTCGCGACGCGCGGGGTGTCGATCTGGACCACGTGCACCCGGCCGTCGAAGACGAAGAAGCGGTAGTCGTTCGGCGACGCCCCGTCAGGGGTCGGGATGCGCTGCTCGATGAGGTAGCCCGGCCGCGACCGGCTGTAGTGCCACTCGCCGTAGATCCTGTGGGCGTCGTCGGCTCGCCAGCGATCGACATCGTCCAGGTCGATGCCGCTGTCGCGCAGGCTCCCGGCCCCGAAGAGGGCGTACCCGGACCCGGTCACCGGCTTGAGCACCCACTCGCAGCCCCAGTCGTGGTCCTGGACTGCGCGCAGGTCCTCCCCGTGCCACAGCGTCCGGGGGATCTCGAGGTCCTGCGCCAGCTCCGCGGCGTACTCCTTCATGGCGATCTTGTCCCCGCCGGTCGCGAACAGCTCTCTCCGGTCGTGGAGGAGTCGCCACTGGATCTTCTCCGTGAAGGTGCGCGGTGTCCAGGAGAAGAAGCGGTGGTGCCGGTAGAGGTAGAAGGCCTGGCGGCGCAAGCCCAGGGGGATGCGGCTCACGGCCCGGCGAGCCAGCGCCGGCCCGTGCCCGTCTCGGGTGATCCACGGGTTCTTGGTGAACCCCGGTGTTCTCTTAGCGGCCACGGGGGGCGTACCTGCTTCCTGGCTGGGGGAGTGTTCCGGCTCATTTTACCCGGGTCCAGGTGGCGCGCCCGGGCGGGGGCCTCGACCGCACCCCGCAGACGGGGAAACAGCACGCAGACGAAGAAGCACCCCGGACCACCGGTCCGGGGTGCTTCGGATGTCCAGGGGACATCGCCTTCCGCGGAGACGGGGGGATTTGAAC
>JAPSHS010000358.1 GCA_031179495.1 Kocuria sp.
TCCGGGCGTGGCGCTAGTCTGAGACCCGACCACTCACCGGCGCGGCGTCAGCGCCGGGCCTTCAACGGGAGCATCGACTGTGACATCACCTCAGGCAACGGAATCGACCGACGTCCTCCTGATCGGGGGAGGCATCATGAGCGCCACCCTCGGCGTGTTCCTCAAGGAGCTCGAGCCGCAGTGGGACATCACGCTGCTGGAGCGCCTGGACCAGGTCGGCGCGGAGAGCTCCAACGTCTGGAACAACGCCGGCACCGGGCACTCCGCGCTGTGCGAGCTCAACTACGCCCCGCAGGCGGCCGACGGCTCCGTGGACCCGGCCAAGTCCCTGAGCATCAACGAGCAGTTCCAGCTCTCCCGGCAGTTCTGGGCCTCGCTGGTGTCCGAGGGCAAGCTGCAGGAGCCGCGCACCTTCATCAACCCGGTGCCGCACATGTCCCTCGTCTTCGGCGACGCCCACAGCGACTACCTCCGCCGCCGCTACGAGGCGCTCCAGCCCCACAAGCTCTTCGAGCGCATGGAGTACACCGAGGACCGCGACCGGATCGCCGAGTGGGCGCCGCTGACGATGCACGGGCGCGGCGCGGGACGCGTGGCCGCCTCCTGGTCCCCCGAGGGCACCGACGTCGACTTCGGCGAGCTGACCCGGCAGCAGGTCGCCCACCTGCAGGCCCGGGGCGGCGAGGTGCGCTACGGCCAGCAGGTCGTCGACCTCGACCGGCAGAGCGACGGCACCTGGGTGGCCGAGGTCAGGAACCGGATCAACGCCGAGGGCCACCGCCGCATCCGGGCGAAGTTCGTGTTCGTGGGCGCCGGCGGCGGCGCCCTGCCGCTGCTGCAGAAGTCCGGCATCCGTGAGGCCAAGGGCTACGGCGGCTTCCCGGTCTCGGGCCTGTGGCTGCGCAACACCGATCAGGACGTGGCCTCCCAGCACAACGCCAAGGTCTACGGCCAGGCCTCCGTGGGCGCCCCGCCCATGTCCGTGCCCCACCTGGACACCCGGTACGAGCACGGCCGGCGCGCCCTGCTCTTCGGCCCCTACGGCGGGTTCAAGCCGAACTTCCTCAAGCAGGGCTCGTTCCTCGACCTGCCCCGGTCCGTGCGCCCGCACAACGTCTACCCCATGACCCGCGCCGGCCTGGCCAACCTGGACCTCGTGAAGTACCTGCTCAGCGAGCTGGCCAAGACCAAGGGCCAGCGCGTCGAGGCCCTGCAGCAGTTCTACCCGACGGCGGACGGCTCGCAGTGGGAGCTGGTGGAGGCCGGCCAGCGCGTGCAGGTGATGAAGCGGGACAAGGAGAAGGGCGGCGTGCTGCAGTTCGGCACCGAGCTCATCACCGCCGCGGACGGCTCCATCGCCGGCCTGCTGGGCGCCTCCCCGGGGGCCTCGACGGCCGTGCCCATCATGCTGAACCTGCTCGCCAAGTCCTTCCCGGCGCGGATCTCCGGGTGGGAGGGCCGGCTCAAGGAGCTCATCCCCTCCTACGGCGTGACGCTCGACGACCACCCGCAGCTCGCGGACGAGGTCATGGGCCGCACCGCCCGGGTGCTCGGCATCGACTGAGCCCGCACCCACCGGCGTGGCGCGCGCGGCAGGGGCCCCGGACCGTCCGGTCCGGGGCCCCTGCCGCGTCCGGTGCCCGGCACCGGCGGTCCCGGTGGCCTGTCGGTCGGCGACGGTACGCTGAGGGGCGTCCGCTCCCGTCCCCTCCGGAGCGCCGAAGACCGTCCCTCCCCTAGGAGCACGAGTGTTTCTCCTCGCCCGCGCCTCAATGGCCAACCGCGCCCTGATCGTGCTCATCACGGTCTTCGTGGCCGTCTTCGGCGTGCTCAGCATGCGCTCCATGAAGCAGGAGCTCATCCCGTCGCTCGAGATCCCCGCGATCAGCGTGGTCTCGGTGATGCCGGGCGCCTCCGCCGAGGTGGTCGACGAGCAGGTGGGCCGGCCGCTGGAGCGCGCCCTCAACATCGTGGAGGGCCTGGAGACCTC
>JAPSHS010000359.1 GCA_031179495.1 Kocuria sp.
GCGCAGATCGAGCAGGCCCGGGCCGAGCACCCCGGCGTGCGGGTGGTCGTGCACCCGGAGTGCCCCATGCCCGTGGTCGACGCCGCCGACGAGTCCGGCTCCACCGACCACATCCGCAAGGCGGTGGAGGCGGCCGAGCCCGGCAGCACCTTCGCGATCGGCACCGAGATCAACATGGTCAACCGGCTCGCCGACGAGCACCCCGAGCACACCATCTTCTGCCTCGACCCGGTGATCTGCCCGTGCTCCACGATGTACCGGATCCACCCCGGCTACCTCGCCTGGGTGCTCGAGGAGCTCGTGGCCGGCCGGACGATCAACCGCATCCGGGTGGACGCCAGGACCGCCCGGGACGCCGAGGTGGCGCTCGAGCGCATGCTGGCGGCGCTTCCGCGGTGAGCACGACACCGTTCCCGCGCGTGCTCGTGGTGGGCAGCGGCATCGCCGGGCTCACCACCGCGCTGGCGGCCGTCGACCGCGGGCTCGACGTGGTGCTGCTGAGCAAGGACCGCCTGGACGAGACCAACACCGCCCGCGCCCAGGGCGGCATCGCGGCCATGACGGCCGGTCTCCCGGACGGCCAGCCCCGCGACGCCGAGGCGCTGCACGTCCAGGACACGCTGGGAGCGGGGGCGGGCACGTGCGACGACGGCGCCGTGCGCGTCCTCGTGCGCGACTCAGCCGCCGCGATCACCGCCCTGGTGGCGCACGGCGTCGCGTTCGACCGCACGGACGGACCGGGCTCCCCCTGGGTGGAGGGCCTCGAGGGCGCCCACTCCGTGCCCCGCATCCTGCACGCCGGCGGGGACGCGACCGGCCGGGAGATCCAGCGCGCCCTCGCCGCCGCCGCCCTCGCCGCCGAGGCCACCGGCCGGCTGCGGATCCTGCGGCACACCATGGTCGTGGACCTGGTGGTGGGCCCCGGCCGGAGCGCCGTGGGGGCGCTCGTCCTCGACGGCGACCGGCCGCGCCGGCTCGCGGCGGACGCCGTGGTGCTCGCCACGGGCGGAGCAGGACAGCTCTATCCGCACACCACCAACCCCGCGGTGGCCACCGGCGACGGCATCGCCGCGGCCCTGCGCGCCGGGGCCGTCGTGTCGGACCTCGAGTTCGTCCAGTTCCACCCCACCGCGCTCGCCGCCCCGGGCTGCTTCCTGGTCTCGGAGGCCGTCCGCGGCGAGGGCGCGGTGCTGCGGGACGGCACGGGCCGGCGCTACCTGCCGGACGTGCACCCGCTGGCCGAGCTCGCCCCGCGCGACGTCGTGGCGCGCGAGAACGTCCGCCGCTCGCTGGCCCAGGGCGGGCGGCCGGTGCTGCTCGACTGCACCGGCCTGACCGGCCCGGCCTCCTCGGGACGCAGCACCGCCGAGCACCTGGCCCGCCGCTTCCCCACGATCGACGCCGCCCTCCGGGCGCACGGGGTGGACTGGTCCCGGGAACCGGTCCCCGTGACCCCGGCGGCGCACTGCCTGATGGGCGGCATCGCGACCGACGACCGCGGCCGCACGAGCGTCCCCGGTCTCTACGCCGTGGGCGAGTGCGCGGCCACCGGCGTCCACGGCGCCAACCGGCTGGCCTCCAACTCGCTGCTGGAGGGCGCCGTGTTCGGTGCCCGCACCGCCGAGGCCCTCGCCACGGACCTCCGGGCCGACGGCGCCGCCCGGCCGCACCGCGGGCCGGCCCCAGACGGCGGTGCCCTGCCGCTGCCGGAGCACACCGAGGGGGACGCGGCGTTCGACCGCCCGGCGTTCCAGGCCGCGATGTGGGCCGGCGCCGGGGTCCTGCGGGACGGGCCCGGGCTCGAGGCGCTGGCCGCCCGGCTGGCGGGCCTCCGTCCGCCCACAGCCCTCTCCCGCCGCGCGCTCGAGGACCGGAACCTGCTGGTGGTGGGCCGCGCCGTGGTCACCGCCGCCCTGCACCGCGCCGAGTCCCGGGGAGCGCACTTCCGCGAGGACTTCCCGGCGCCCGACCCCGCCCGCGCCCGGCGCA
>JAPSHS010000360.1 GCA_031179495.1 Kocuria sp.
CACGCCGCGGTCTGGCCGGACATGCTCCGTGCGCTGGAGGACACCGGCTGGCGCAACTACTCGCTCTTCCTGGGCGAGGACGGCCTGCTGATCGGCTACCTCGAGACCGACGACCTGGCGGCCGCCCGGGCCGGCATGGCCGCCACCGAGGTCAACGCCCGGTGGCAGGCCGAGATGGCCCCGTTCTTCGAGGACCTCGACCTCCCGCCCGACCAGGGCTTCCTCCGTCTGGCCGAGGTGTTCCACCTCGAGGACCAGCTCACCGCCCTGTCCGCCGACGAGGCCGGCACCGACCACCCGCACACAGGAGAGAACTCATGACCGACACGCTTCCCGCCTCCGTCCAGGACCGGCTGGCCTCCCAGGCCATCGAGGTGCCCTCGTGGGCCTACGGCAACTCCGGCACCCGGTTCAAGGTCTTCGGCACGCCGGGCACGCCGCGCACGCCCGAGGAGAAGATCGCCGACGCCGCCGTGGTGCACCGCCTGACCGGCCTGGCGCCGAAGGTGGCGCTGCACATCCCCTGGGACCGGGTCGACGACTTCGGCGCCCTCCGCCGCTACGCCGAGGACCTCGGGGTGGCCATCGGGACGATCAACTCCAACACCTTCCAGGACGACATCTACAAGTTCGGCTCGCTCACCCACGTGGACCCGTCCGTGCGCGGCACGGCGATCGAGCACCACCTGGAGTGCATCGAGGTCATGGACGCCACCGGTTCGAAGGACCTGAAGATCTGGCTCGCCGACGGCACCAACTATCCCGGCCAGGGTGACATGCGAGGCCGCCAGGACCGCCTCGCCGAGTCGCTGCAGGCGATCTACGACCGGCTCGGCGAGGACCACCGCATGGTGCTGGAGTACAAGTTCTTCGAGCCGGCGTTCTACCACACGGACGTCCCGGACTGGGGCACCAGCTACGTGCACTGCGCCGCGCTCGGGCCCAAGGCCACCGTCTGCCTCGACACCGGGCACCACGCACCGGGAACCAACATCGAGTTCATCGTCGCCCAGCTGCTGCGGCTCGGGAAGCTGGGCTCCTTCGACTTCAACTCCCGGTTCTACGCCGACGACGACCTCATCGTCGGCGCGGCGGACCCGTTCCAGCTCTTCCGGATCATGGTCGAGGTGGTCCGCGGGGGAGGACTCGACCCCGGGACCGGTGTGGTGTTCATGCTCGACCAGTGCCACAACGTCGAGGAGAAGATCCCCGGCCAGATCCGCTCCGTCCTCAACGTCCAGGAGATGACCGCCCGCGCGCTGCTGCTCGACCGGGCGGCCCTGACCGCCGCCCAGGACGCCGGGGACGTGCTCGGCGCCCACCAGGTCCTGATGGACGCCTTCTACACCGACGTCCGGCCCGCGCTGGCCGCCTGGCGGGAGTCCCGCGGCCTGCCGGCCGACCCGATGGCCGCCTACGCGGCCTCCGGCTACCAGGACTCCATCGCCGCCGGCCGCGTCGGCGGCGCCCCGGCCGGCTGGGGCGCCTGAGCCGCCCGACGCACCACGTCCCGACGCACATCCACCGAACACGAGGAACTCCACCATGACCCACTCCGTTGTCGACACCACGCACTCCGTCGTCGAAGCCCTGATCGAGCGCTCCAACCGGCTGGGCGCCGACCCGAAGAACACCAACTACGCCGGCGGGAACACCTCCGCCCAGGGCACCGCCACGGACCCGGTGACCGGTGAGGACGTCGAGCTGCTGTGGGTCAAGGGCTCCGGCGGGGACCTGGGCACGCTCACCGAGCAGGGCCTGGCCACGCTGCGCCTGGACCGCCTGCGGGCCCTGGCGGAGGTCTACCCCGGCGTCGAGCGCGAGGACGAGATGGTCGCCGCCTTCGACTACTGCCTGCACGGCAAGGGCGGGGCCGCCCCGTCCATCGACACGGCCATGCACGGCCTGGTCGACGCCGCCCACGTGGACCACCTGCACCCGGACTCCGGGATCGCGGTCGCCACCGCCGCCGACGGGGAGCGGCT
>JAPSHS010000065.1 GCA_031179495.1 Kocuria sp.
CGGAAGTCGGGGAGATCTGGAAAACTGAGTGGTTCGGAGGGAGAGAAGGAGACTCTATGACGACCTCGAACCGCCCGCAGCCCTACCGGGTCAGTGAGCAGAAGATCCTCTGGGCGGACGCCACCACAGGCTATGGCGTCACGTGGGACGGGCGCCGGGTGACGCCCGTGATCCGGGGCCGGCGGAAGAATCCGAACCTCACCGACCTCCTCGACACGGCTCATGCCGCCGGGGCGCAGCGCATCATGCTCACCGGCAGACTTCCGACCCCCGAGCCGGGCAGGCCGCACTGGTTGATGGCCGACACCCCGGGGTGGCGGCACGGCACCCACTGGTTGGACACCCCGCCCACGGGCCGGTACTACCACGAGGCCACCCAGCCCGCCGAGGACCCGAAGGCGCGCCCCCTGGAGGTCGCCACCGCCGCGGCCTGGTTCGGTGGCGGACGCCTGGGGATCCACCAGGCCCGGGCCGCCTGGGATCTCGTGGCGGCGGCGCTGCGCCGATCCGAGCCCCAGCTCACCGCGCTGATGAAGTCCCCGGCCGCGACGGGGCAGAACCTGTGGGCACTGTCCATGCCGGCCAACCTGGACCCGGCTCCGGTGGACGACGACATCGCCGAGGAGATCCACCGCACCTCGGGGCAGCACCACGTCGAGCACCTGGTCGCCGGGCCGTCGTTCACCGAGCACCCGGACTGCGTGCCGCTGATCGACCCCACCCCGGACCGGGCGAGCATCGACGGCTTCGCCTACATCGACGGGCGGTTCATGTACGCCGGGTTGTGCAACGAGCTCGCCGTCGGGCCGGCACGGCGGCTGCGCGGCATCGATGCCCACTACCTGTTCGAGGAGACCCCTTTCGCCCCGGCCCGCTATCACATCGGGTTCACCGTCCCGGAGGGGTGGAACCACCTCGGGATCTGGGGTGCGAAGCTGCCGGGCAGCACCTCCGAGTGGTACTGGCCCAACCGCCCCGGAGCCACCGCCGAGACGTGGGTGGATGCGGCGGAGCTGCGGGTCGGAATGGCCCACGGCTGGAAGCCCGACACGTTCATCGAGGCCGTGCAGTTCACCGCGAAGAAGCCCGCGATGCGCGGGGACACCCGGCTGGTGGCGGCCCGACCGCTGGACACCTTCGCCGAGCGGCTGGCCAACGCCCGTGAGGCCGTGGAGATCGCCCAGGTCGAGGAGGCCGTCAAGGAGGCCGCGCGTACCGCGCTGCGTGCCGTCCTGCTGGAGACCATCGGTGCCTTCGCCTCCCGTGGGCGGCGATCCACCGTCACCGTCACCTCGGCCTTCGAGGTGCCCGAGCAGTACCAGAGCAGCATCCGCATCTGGGGCAACCGCATCACCTACCAGGCGGCCAGCCCGAGCACGGAGCGGCAGCGGCAGTTCTACCACCCCGAGCTCGCGGCACAGGTCTGGGGAAGGGCCCGAGCCCGGGTGCTCGACGGGACGAAGGCCGCCCCCTCCGGGGCCTTGCACGTGGCCCCGCACCAGCTCATCGGCATCAATGGTGACGCCGTCTACGCAGCCACCGTCCCCACCTGGGCGTTGCCCACTGCCCGTGGCGGATTCGACGACGGGAAGGTCGGGAAGCTGCGCCTGAAGGGGGCGCTGACCGGGCCGGTGCCGGTCCCGGTGACGCGGGCGCAGCGGGACGCGCTGATGCACCAGGCCGAGGCGGCCGGTCCCTCGGCCGCGTGGCAGGCCGGTGGTGAGGTGCACGCATGAGCCCGGAGCGCCGGACCGCCGCCGAGCTCATCGCGGAGCTGAAGGAGAAGGCCGCGATGAGCAACCGTGAGATCGCCGAGGCCCTGGGCCGCGATCCGTCCCTGGTGTCCCAGATCGTGCGCGGGAAGAAGTCCGGAGCGCACTTCGTGCGCGCGCTGACGGAACTGGTCACCACCGGAACCGTCACCCACCGCCCCGAGCGGCGCCGCACGAAGGCCGGCACCCCGGCCAACGTCCGCGGCCGGACCGGGCAACCGGCCCACCAGCCGGCCGATGTCGAGCCCAACGCCCGGTACGTCGCGGTGCCCAGGCGCGGACGTTTCGTCCCGGAGAAGACCCACTACCTGCGCAGCGGCGGCCGCATCTATGCCACGCAGTTCCCCAAGACCAGACGCGCGAAGGGCAACGAGGCCGGGTGGAAGCGCATCGAGAGGCAGATCCGTTCTGCTGCGCGACGCCGGTACGGGAGCAAGGAGCGCCCGCCGATGCGGGTGTCCTTCGACATCACCTTCTCCGACGGCCGGCAGATGCGCCTGGGGGAGAAGGGCGGCTACGACATCCAGAAGGTCGTGGACGCCATCTCGCGGCACGGCGGGAGCATCGAGGAATGGATCAAGCAGCAGGGCGAGCACCGCTATCTCACCCTGGACGTCGACACCGTCGCGGTGACCGGCGTGCAGATGAGCGTCACCCCCTGGCAGGTCAAGCAGTGACGTAGCCCAGCTGGTGCCCGGTGGGGCTCCCCCCCCCCGCAGGCGCGGGGGTGTGCCGGGTGGCGACGGTGCTGGGGGGTTCGTCGTCGAGGGCGGCGCCGTGGTGGCCGTCGTCGAGCAGGCTGCAGGGCGAGTTCCGTTCGGCACCGTTGACGCGTCGAGCCGTAGCAGGATTTCCGCCGGTCTGGACCCGGCGCGCCCATCAGGGGTGCCTGCACCGTGGGCGAGCGTCAGACCTCGCGACCCGACTTGCTTCCTGAGAATGATAATCATTAGTATCAAGAGACTTCGATGGACGTGGAACAAAGGGGAAGCATGCGCGGTGATGCCCAGGTGGTGGTGTCGGACCTCGGGGTCACCGTGGCAGGCCGGTCCCTGCTGCAAGGAGTGAATCTGACGGTGCGCCCCGGCCGGCGGGTGGCCCTGCTCGGGGCCTCCGGGTCGGGAAAATCCCTGACGGTGCAGGCTCTGCTGGGTCTGCTGGGCCCCCCGTTCGACGTACAGGGCTCACTGCGTGTCGGTGGCCGTGAGCTGCCCTGGCGCCAGGCCCCGGGGCGGCGCCCAGGGATGGCGGCGGTCTTCCAGGACTCCCGGGCGGCGCTGAATCCGGTGGTGCGCCTGGACCGGCAGCTTCTGCCCGCGGTGGCCCGTCGCCGCCGGATCAGCGCGGTGGCCTCTGCGCGGATCGTAGGGGATCTGCTGGACGAGGTCGGTTTCGCGGACCCGCTGCGGACTCTGCGCGCCTACCCCTCCCAGCTGTCGGGCGGGCAGCGGCAGCGGGTGTGCCTGGCACTGGCGATGGCCGCGTCCCCGGAGTTGCTGGTGGCCGATGAGCCGACCACCGCGCTGGACATGATCTCCCAGTACCAGGTCGTCGAGGCCCTGCGCCGGTGCACCGGCGAGGGCCGCAGCGGGTTGTTGTTCCTCACCCACGACCTGGCGGTCGCCGCGGACCTGTGCGAGGACGTCGTAGTCCTGGAGCAAGGACGGGTGGTCGAAGCCGGCTCGATGGAGCAGGTGGTCCGTTCACCGCAGGCGTCGTTCACCGCATCCCTGGTCGCCGCCGCCCGGGCCGGTCTGCGGCCCACCGAGCACGCGCTGGGCGCGGCATCGTGAGCCGGGGTACGGGGCCGACGACTCTGTGCGGCCTCGGACTCACCCGGACCTACCGGGGAGGCTCCGGGGTCGTGACCGCCGTGCGCGGACTCGACCTCGAGGTGCGCGAGGGGGAGTCGGTGGGACTGGTGGGCCCCTCCGGGTCGGGCAAGTCCACGGTGGTGTCCCTGCTGCTGGGTCTGGAACACCCCGACCGGGGGGAGGTGCGCTTCGACGGGGCGCCCCTGACCGGCCGGCAGCAGATCCGGCGCGCCCGGCAGGCGGTGCAGTACATCCCGCAGGACCCGGCCTCCAGCCTGGACCCGCGGCGCACCGTCGAACGACAGCTGCGGGAACCGCTCCGCCGCTTCCGCGTCCCGGGCGACCACGGGCGCCTGGTCCGCGAGGCCCTGGAACAGGTCGATCTCGGCACCGAGCACCTGGGTCGGCGCGCGCACGAGCTCTCCGGCGGTCAGGCCCAACGGGTGGCGATCGCCCGCGCCCTGGTGACCCGCCCCCGTCTGCTCCTGGCCGACGAAGCGGTCAGCGGACTCGATCTGCCACTGCGCAACCAAGTGCTGGACCTGTTGAAGGAACAGCACGTCGGCAGGGGCCTGGGGCTGCTGTTCATCTCCCACGACCTCACCGCGGTCCGCTTCCTGTGCGACCGCGCGCTGGTGCTCGACCACGGACAGGTCGTGGAGCAGGGCCCCACCATCCGCCTGCTCGAGAGGCCCTCCCATCCGGTGACGCAGGAGCTGGTGGATGCTGTTCCGCGCCTTCCCGCCTGAGACCCGCACCCTGCCG
This sequence comes from Kocuria sp., assembly GCA_031179495.1. Classification (GTDB taxonomy): domain Bacteria; phylum Actinomycetota; class Actinomycetes; order Actinomycetales; family Micrococcaceae; genus Kocuria; species Kocuria sabuli. Next base: position 4,352 of record JAPSHS010000065.1, read on the forward strand.
GGTGCCCGGCTGGTCCTCGACCGCGGCTTCCACGCCGTGATCCCCGTTCCAGGCCGGGGCCATGACCGGGGAGTGCGGCCCGGGCGCCGCCGCGATCGGCGTGGTGCTCAGCACGTGGACTGTCGGCCGGCAGGGCATGTGCCTGTTCGCGGGGTGCCGGCCGACCGGTGGGGCGACCGGCGGTCGGTCCTCACCGGGTGCCTGGTCCGCACCACCGGCCGACCCCACCGTGCTGGGGCATCCGGGCACCGGCCGGTGCCGGAGCATGCGCTCCACCGTCGGTTCGCGATCCTGTGTGCCCTGGCCTCGGTGAACCGGCCGGCCTACGCCCAGTCCGACCTCACCGCCCCCGTCGAGCTGCAGCCGCGGGGGCTGGACCCCAGGTGGCTGGCCGGGTCGTTGCTGCCGGCCTCGGGGCTGAATCTCACCCTGCAACTGATCGTGGCCGGCACAGCACGCCGGATCGGTCCCGGGACCCCTCGGCGGGCGGACGCGGGCGCTCGTCGCGGTCCTGGCCATCATCGCTGTCCACCCCGGCGCCTCGTCGGCGCCGCCGCCCCACCACGGGTCCTGCCCGTCCGCCGGCCGCAGCAGATCTTCACTCCACCCACGATCGATCACCACGATGAAAGGGCCCTCTGATGCCCCCTCGCTCCTCCGTCCTCACCCGCCGTTCCGCCCGCCGGACCACCGTCCCCGGTCTGGCCGGGGTGAGCCTGCTGCTGCTCACCGGGTGCTTCTCCGGTGGCTCCGAGGGGTCCTCGGCCGAGGGCACCGGGGACACGACCGGCACCCGGCTCCGAGCGGCCATGATGCAGCCGCCGCGTTCGGCGCTGTCTCCGTTCAGTGACGACGCCTTCAAGCTCTCCCGCTGGTCCACCGGCGAGACCCTGATCCGCCTGGACGAGGCCGGGGACGCCCAGCCGATGCTGGCCACCGAGTGGGAGCAGCTCGACGACACCACGTGGTCCTTCACCATCCGTGAGGGGGTGACTTTCCACGACGGCACGGAGCTCACGGCGCAGAACGCCGCCGACTCCCTGGCCGCGGCCGTGGCGGCCGAGCCCGCCCCGCGGATCCTCGACGGGGTGCGGATGAGCGTGGCGGCCGAGGGCGACACCGTGCGCGTCACCACGGCCGAGGCGGACCCGCTGGTGCCGCAGCGGCTGTCCAGCCCGCAGCTGTCGATCCTCTCCCCAGCCTCCTACGAGGGCACGGCGGTCACCCCGGTGGGCCATGGCACCGGGCCCTTCGAGCTCACCGCCCTGGACGGCACCTCCGGGGCAACCCTGGAACGCTACGACGACTACTGGGGTGAGCCGGCCGCCGCGGCCGGGATCGACGTGTCCTTCGTGCCCGACGGCACCGCCCGGGCCGCCGCGCTGCGCACCGGAGAGGCCGACGTCGTGGAGTCCGTGCCCGTGGGCCAGGCCGCCCAGATCGACCAGGAGCTGCTGACGGAGGTGCCCATGCCGCGCACCAACACCCTCTACCTCAACACCGAGGGCGGCCCGTTCGCCGATCCCGCCGTGCGCGCGGCCGCCCGTGAGGCCATTGATGCGCAGTCGATCGTGGACGGCGTCTACGAGGGCCGGGCCGATGTGGCCGCGGGCCTGTTGGGTCCCGCGCTGCCCTACGCGGCGGCCGGCCGCGACGAGGCCGCCTACCGTGAGGTGCTCGCCGATCGGCCCGAGGCCAAGGATCCGACCGGGCAGAAGATCACCATCGGCACCTTCACCGACCGTGCCGAGCTGCCCGAGGTCGCCGTCCAGCTCCAGCAGCAGCTCGAGGCGGCCGGCTTCGAGGTGGAGCTGGAGGTGCGGGAGTACCAGTACATCGAGGCCGACGCCCTGGAGGGCGACTTCGACGCCTTCATCCTCTCCCGGGCCACGGTGCTCGACTCCGGGGACCCGGTGGCCTACATGGTCAGCGACTTCGGCTGCGAGGGTTCTTTCAACCTGTCCCAGTTCTGCTCGGAGACCGTCGATGCCGCGCTGGACGAGGCGGAGCGAGCCACCCCGGGCGAGGAGCGCCGGGCCGCGATCATGGCCGCCGAAGCGGCGATCCTGGCCGAGGACGCCGCCATCCCGATGTTGCACGAGCGGGTCATCCAGGGCGAGCAGCCCGGGGTCGAGGGAGCGGTGCGCGATTCGCGCGAACGCGAGCTGATCACCGCCGCGACCACCGTCGCCGAGTGAGTCGGATGAACCCAGCGCCGGGCCGCCCAGGAGTGGCGGCGCCGATCTCGCGGGCCCTGGCGTTCCTCGCGGTCGTCGTGCTCATCGGGGCCCTGCCGTGGCTGTCGGGCAACAGCCCGGAGTACACGGTCCTGCGCGCCCGCTATGCCGACCGGCCGGCCACTCCTGAAGTGCTGGCCCAGGTCCGCGCCGAGCTCGGCCTGGACCGCGGTCCGCTCGCCGTCTTCGCCGATTGGGCCTCCGGGGTGCTCGCCGGGGACTTCGGCACCTCCTGGATCAGCGACCGCCCGGTCCTGCCCGGTGTCCTGGAGGCTCTGGGGGTGTCCCTGACGCTGATGGGCGCGGCCCTGGCCGTCGCCCTGTTCGTGGCCGCCCTGGCCTGCGTGCCCACCGTCCGGGCCGGGCTCGCGGGGCGCCCCAGCCGCGGGCCCGGTGCTGCGGCAGCCGCGCTGACCGCGCTTCCGGAGTTCCTGCTGGCGGCCGGGCTGCTGATCGTCGTCGCGGTGTGGTGGGGCTGGCTGCCCCCGTATGGTTGGAGTGCTCCTGGGCACGTGGTCCTGCCGGCCCTGGCCCTGGGTCTGCCCGCCGGCGGGCTCATCGGACGCCTGCTCAGCACCGCTGTGGCAGGGGCCTTCACCGAGCACTGGGTGCACACGTGGGCCGTGGCCGGGCACTCCCGGGCCCGGATCGCGCTCGCGGCCCTGCACCGGGCCCTGACCGGGGTGATCGGACAGATCGCCCTGGTGATGGTCGGGCTCACCGGTGGAGCGGTGCCCGTCGAGGAGGTCTTCGCGATCCCCGGCCTGGGCCGGACCCTGCTGGGGGCTGCCGCGTCCCAGGACCTTCCTGTCCTGCAGGCCGGAGTCCTGGTGCTGCTCGTCCTCGCCGCAGCCGTGGGAGCCCTGGCAGCCCTGATCCGCCGGCGGTTGCTCGGCCCGGCCGCCCGCACCGGAGACCTGCCCGTCCCCGGACCCCCGGTGGGACCGGGGCGGTCGTGGTGGGTGGTGCCGGCCGTCTCGGGTGCGTTATTGCTGGCCCTGATCGTGGCCGGGCTGTTCCGGGACCCCTACTCCTCCACCCACGCACGGCTCCAACCACCATCGACGGCGTTGCCGCTGGGCGCCGACGCCTCCGGCCGCGACGTGCTGGCCCGGGTGGGCCACGGCGCGCTGGACACCCTGGGCCTGGCCCTCGTCGTGGTGGCCGCCTGCCTGGTCATCGGCCTCCTCATCGGACTGACCGGGGCGTGGTCCACCGGGCCGGTGGAGGTCACCAACGCGGCACCACCCATCATCGCCGGCATCCTCGTCGTGGCGATGGCCGGACCCTCGGCAGCCGGGGCGGCCCTGGCCGTGACCCTGGTGAGCTGGGCGCCACTGGCCGCCCACACCGCCGCGCTGGTCGCCGAGATCTCCGCCCGGCCCTACGTGCGGGTGCTGCCCCTGCTCGGGGTGGGCCGCGGCCGCATCCTGGCCGGCACGGTGCTGCCGACGCTGCTCCCGGAAGTGATCCGGCACGCGATCCTGCGCCTGCCCGGCACCGCCCTGGCCATCGCAGGTCTCGGGTTCCTGGGACTGGGGCAGCAGCCACCGGCCCCGGAGTGGGGGCTGCTGCTGTCCGAGGGCATCAACTATGTTGAACGTGCCCCGTGGACGGTGCTCGGCCCCGCCGTCGCCCTGGTGCTGGCCTCCGTGCTGGCGGTCTCGCTCTCCAGCGCCGATATCGCCCGTCGGTCCGGCCCCGTCCCGACTCCGACCCCGGCCGGAATCGGCTGACCGGATGCCTCCGGAGGTCTCGGCCGGTCGCTGGGCCCGGTCTGTGCGGGTCCGTGGTGGCCGGGGGCTGGTCGGGGCTGGTCCGATACCACTCCGATGAGTGCTGGTGCTGGTTGGGGTCGGGGTCTGGGCGGTCGGGGCGGTCTCGGTGCTGCTGTGGGGGTCGTCGATGGTGGGGATCGCGCTGGTGTGCCTGGGCCACTCCACCACCGGTCGAATCGGCCCCGGCGGCCCCGGC
>JAPSHS010000361.1 GCA_031179495.1 Kocuria sp.
CCGCCGCGGCCGTGGTCGTGGGCTGTCTCACATCGTGGGACGGGGCGTCCGGAGATTGACACTGCCGGGCGCGGGGCAGAGCATGGAGGCATGCAACTCAGCCACGGTGTCGTCAAGCTCACGGTACGCGTCCTCGTCGGACGCGGGGCCTGAGCCGACGACCGGTCGAGCGCACGGGCCCTGTCGCACCTCCCGGTGCAGCGAGGGCCTTTTTTCTTGCCCGGCGCCGTCCGGGGGCGCGCCCCCGGGGCCGGAACAGAACCACCGACACCAGAAGGACAGTGACATGAGCAAGGGACAGCCGATCAGCCCGGCGCTGATGGCCACCAAGCGGGTCGACACCGCCGCCGATCACCGGCCTCCGGGGGCCCGCGAGCACGTCGTCCCGGCTGCCCCGGCCGTCCACGGCCCCGGCAACACCGTGCCGCCCATGCAGATGACCGGCTCCCAGGCCGTCATCCGGTCCCTGGAGGAGCTCGGGGTGACCGACGTGTTCGGTCTGCCCGGCGGTGCGATCCTGCCGACCTACGACCCGCTGATGGACACCGACAAGATCAACCACATCCTGGTCCGCCACGAGCAGGGCGCCGGCCACGCCGCCGAGGGCTACGCCCTGGCCTCCGGGCGGGTGGGCGTGTGCATCGCGACCTCCGGCCCCGGGGCGACGAACCTCGTCACGGCCCTCGCGGACGCGCACATGGACTCCATCCCCATGGTCGCGATCACCGGCCAGGTCTCGTCCAAGGTCATCGGCTCCGACGCCTTCCAGGAGGCCGACATCGTCGGGATGACGATGCCGGTCACCAAGCACTCCTACCTGGTGACGCAGGCCCGGGACATCCCGCGCGTGCTCGCCGAGGCCTTCCACCTCGCCTCGACCGGCCGGCACGGCCCCGTGCTGGTGGACATCGCCAAGGACGCCCAGCAGGACACCATGACGTTCTCCTGGCCGCCCCAGATGGACCTGCCCGGCTACCGGCCCGTGACCCGCGGCCACGCCAAGCAGATCCGGGAGGCCGCCCGGCTCATCGCGGCGGCCCAGCGGCCCGTGCTCTACGTGGGCGGCGGGACGATGCGCGCCAACGCGGCGGCGGAACTCCTGGAGCTGGCCGAGCTGACCGGCGCCCCCGTGGTCACCACGCTCACCGCCCGCGGCGTGTTCCCCGACTCCCACGAGCAGAACCTCGGGATGCCGGGGATGCACGGCACCGTGCCGGCCGTCTACTCGATGCAGCAGGCGGACCTGCTGGTGACCCTGGGCGCGCGCTTCGACGACCGCGTCACCGGCCACCTGGAGACCTTCGCCCCCACGGCCCGGATCATCCACGCCGACATCGACCCCGCGGAGATCTCCAAGAACCGCACCGCCGACGTCCCGATCGTGGGCGACGTGAAGGAGATCATCCCGGACCTCGCCGCCGCGGTGCGCCAGGAGTTCGAGCGCGGCGGGGCCCCGGACCTCTCCTCGTGGTGGACCACGCTCAGCAGCCTCCGGTCGACCTACCCGCTGGGCTACCCCAAGCCCGCCGACGGGCTGGGCTCCCCGCAGCACGTCATCGAACGGATCTCCGCGCTGACCGGCCCCGAGGCCGTCTACGTCTCGGGCGTGGGCCAGCACCAGATGTGGAGCTCGCACTTCGTGCGGTACGAGCGGCCCCGCCAGTGGCTCAACTCCGCCGGCCTGGGCACCATGGGCTTCGCGGTGCCCGCCGCGATGGGGGCGAAGGTCTCCCAGCCCGAGCGCACGGTCTGGGCGATCGACGGCGACGGCTGCTTCCAGATGACCAACCAGGAGCTCGCCACCTGCACGATCAACAAGATCCCGATCAAGGTGGCCGTGATCAACAACTCCTCGCTGGGCATGGTGCGCCAGTGGCAGACCCTGTTCTACGACGGCCGGTACTCCAACACCGACCTGAACACCGGCCACGACAGCATCATGGTGCCGGACTTCGTCAAGCTCG
>JAPSHS010000362.1 GCA_031179495.1 Kocuria sp.
AGATGGCCCTGGCCGAGCACCTGCGGGAGCTGCGCAACCGGCTGGTCAAGGCCGCCGTGGCCACGGTGCTCGGCATGGTGGCGGGCTTCTTCCTCTACGAGCCCTTCATGGCCTACATCACCGAGCCGCTGCAGCGGCTGGCCGAGGCGGAGGGGAGCGAGGCCTCCATCAACTACTCCGCGGTGGGGTCCTCCTTCAACATCATGGTGGAGGTCTCCCTGGTGCTCGGACTGGTGCTGGCCAGTCCCGTCTGGCTCTACCAGCTGTGGGCCTTCGTGACCCCGGCGCTGCACCGGACGGAGCGGCGCTACGCGGTCGGATTCCTGGCCGCCGCGGTGCCGCTGTTCCTCGGTGGCACCGCCGTGGCGGTGCTGACCCTGCCCACGGCCGTCTACGCCCTGACCGCCTTCACACCCGTCGGCGGCACCAACTTCATCTCGGCGGACGTGTACCTGCGGTTCTTCCTCCAGCTGATCCTCACCTTCGGCATCGCCTTCGTGCTGCCCGTCTTCCTCGTGGGCCTGAACATGCTGGGCGTGCTCTCGGGCCGGACGGTGCTCAAGAGCTGGCGGATCGTGGTGGTCCTCGTGATGGTCGTCTCCGCGATGGCGGCCCCGGGCCCTGACCCGATGACCATGTTCTACCTCGCGATACCGCTGCTGAGCCTGTTCTTCGTCGCGGTCGGGCTGTGCCTGCTCCTGGACCGGCGCCGGGCCCGCAGGGAGGCCCGCCGGGCCTCCGCGACGGGGGCGACGGCCGACGCCGCGACCTCCGCGGACGAGCTCGAGCGCCTGGGCCGCGACCCCGAGGCCGGGCCCCGCGGCTGACCAGGATCGGCCCGCCGCGAACGGCGGGGCCCCGCACCCGTCCGCGTCCCCCGCGCGCAGTAGGGTGGGACCATGTCCTCCCACGCCGACCGATACCTGGCCGCCAAGCAGCGGGCCGCCGCCGCGAGGACCGAGCTGGCGGTGTTCCAGCAGCGGCTCGAGTTCTCGATGGACGAGTTCCAGGTCACCGCGTGCCGGTCCCTCGAGGAGGGCCGCGGGGCGCTGGTGGCGGCACCCACGGGCGCCGGCAAGACCGTGGTGGGCGAGTTCGCCGTCCACCTCGCCCTGGCCCGCGGCCAGAAGGCCTTCTACACCACGCCGATCAAGGCGCTGAGCAACCAGAAGTTCCACGAGTTCTCCCGTGCCTTCGGCGCGGAGCGGGTCGGCCTGCTCACCGGCGACACGTCCGTGAACTCCGAGGCCGACGTCGTGGTGATGACCACCGAGGTCCTCCGGAACATGCTGTACGCCGACTCGCCGACCCTGCGCAACCTCGGCTTCGTCGTGATGGACGAGGTGCACTACCTCGCCGACCGCTTCCGCGGCGCGGTGTGGGAAGAGGTCATCATCCACCTGCCGGACAGGGTCCAGCTGGTGTCCCTGTCCGCGACCGTCTCCAACGCCGAGGAGTTCGGCGCGTGGCTGGACACGGTGCGGGGGGACACCGACGTCGTCGTCTCCGAGCACCGACCCGTCCCGCTGTGGCAGCACGTGCAGGTGGGGGGCCGCCTGATGGACCTGTTCGTCGACGACACCACCGTGGAGGAGGCGGCCGAGCGGATCGGCGAGCCCGGCCGCGACGAGCCCGAGGTCAACCCGGAGCTGCTCCACCTCGCCCGCGCCGAGCACCCCCGCGGCGGCCGCCGTGGCGGGCGCGGCCCGGGCGGGCGCTCCCGGGACCGGTTCTCCCGCCGCAACGGCGGCGAGGGCTTCCGGCCCGATCCCGAGACCCGCCGGGTCTCCCGGCCGCAGCTGATCCGCCGGCTCGACGCGGAGGGGCTGCTGCCGGTCATCACGTTCATCTTCTCCCGGGCCGGGTGCGACGGCGCCGTCCAGCAGTGCGTGGCCGCGGACATCCGGCTGACCACCGAGCAGGAGCAGCAGACCATCCGGGCGCGCGTCGCCGAGAC
>JAPSHS010000066.1 GCA_031179495.1 Kocuria sp.
TCCTCGCACCGGCAAGCTCCTCGGCGGCGTCTGCGCGGCGCTGGCGAACCGATTCGGCCTCCCGAAGTTCCTGGTGCGCCTCGGATTCGTCGTGTTCGGCCTCGTGGGCGTGGGAGAGCTGGTCTACGTCGCGCTGTGGATCCTCATCCCCCAGGAGTCGTGACGCCGGCGCCGCTAGGAGCCCGGCACGAGCGGGGTGGGGCCCGTGGACTACGCCGTTCCCGGAGCCCCCTCGACCAGGCGGCCCTCCATGCCCCCGGCCACGTGCACGATCTCCCCGGAGCACATCCCCGACGCGACGGGGGAGGCCAGCCACACGACCGCCGCGGCCACGTCCTCGGGGGTGGCCAGCCTCTTGAGCGGCCGGGTGGCGGTCGCGCGCTCCACCGCCGCCGCGTCGGGCGCGGCGCCGCCGGTCAGCGTCCAGCCCGGGGCGACGACGTTGACCCGGCCCTCGGGGGCGATGCGCACGATCTCGTTCTTGAGCGTCCGCGCGAACCCGTAGGCGACACCGGCCTTGGCCGCCGCGTAGTCGGCGTTGCCGGCCTCGCCGAAGGTCGCGCTGACCGAGGACACGAGCACGATGCTGCCGACCCCGGTGCCCTGCACGTGGCGCAGGTACTCCCGGCACGTCAGGAACGGGGCCAGGAGGTTGTCCTCGACCACGCGGTGGAAGCGGTCCAGGGACATCTCCCACACGGGTACGTCCTCCTCGTCCCAGCCACCGCTGTTGGCCACGCACACGTCCACGGCCCCGAGGGCCGCGACGGCCTCGGACATGACCGAGGCGGCCTCCTCGGGCCGCCGCAGGTCGCCCTGCACGACGTGGCCGCCGATCCGGGCCGCGAGCTCCTCGGCGCGGGCGCGATTGCTGAAGCAGTGCACTGCGACGCGGGCCCCTTCGGCGGCGAGGGCCGTCGCCGCCGCCGCCCCGATGCCGCCGCTGGCGCCGGTGACCAGCACGCCCCGTCCCGAGAGTCCCAGCTCCACGGTGTCCTCCTCTGTCCGATGTCGGGAAATCCTGCTGCGCCTCGGCCCGTCAGGGCGTCAGGCGGTGGTGGCCGGCATGGCCACGTCGAGGTCGTCGGCGAGCCGGCGGAGCGCGTCCCAGGTGAAGGCCCTGACGGTGATGCCCTCGCGGTGGCGGCGCGCGCTCGTGCCGGCGCCGCCCTCGCCCGGCACCCGGACGGGTTCGGCGCCCGGCGCCACGGGCGTGTCCTTGAGGTAGCCGAGGAAGGACTCCACCTCGGCCGCGAACTCGTCCAGGGGCCTGAGCTGCGCGACGTCCAGCGCGATGAGCAGCGCCCCCTGGCGCTCCCCGCCCGGGGTGGCGGGCGTGGGCGAGACGGTGCCCGCCGTGGTCAGGGCACCTGCCAGCGCCTCCGCGACGAGGGCGAGGCCGAAACCTTTGTGGCCGCCGAAGGGCTGGAGGAAGCCGCCGGTGTGACCCACTCCGGCGGCAGCTCCTCACCCCGGTCCCGCCACTCCGACAGCCGCCCCATCGCCACGGCACTGGTCGCGATGTCCAGCACGAGGTGGGGAGCCGCCGCGCGCGGAATGCCGGCCGCGACGGGGTTGGTCGACATCCGCCCCTCCAGGCCGCCCGGGGGCGCCACGGACCTCCCCGCGCCGCTGTCGTTGACGAACAGGACCGTGGCCACCCCGGCCCCGGCCGCTGCCTCGCAGAAGTAGGAGAGCCGCCCGGCGTACTCGCTGTTGTGCACGGCCACCGCGGCGATGCCGTGCGCCCGGGCCCGCTCGACCGCCAGCTCGGTGGCGTCGCGCATGACCGTGTGGCCGAAGCCGGCGTTGCCGTTCAGCCGCACGAGGGAACCGCGGTCGAGCTCGACCGAGGCCGAGGCCGAGGGCACGGCCCAGCCGCCCCGGGCGCGCCGGACGTACTCGGGCAGTCGGCGCATGCCGTGGGACTCGTGGCCGGCGAGCTCGGAGCCGACGATCTGGCCGGCGAGGTACTGCGCATCCGCCTCGCCGGTGCCGAGCGCCTGCAGCACCGCCTCGGTGAAGCGCCGCAGCTCGGCGGCGCCGCAGACGACGTCACCGGGCTCGGCCGCGCGGTTCATCGTGCCACCTGTGGGTCCCGGGAGGCGCTCCGCGGTGCGAGCTCCGTGGTCCCGCCGGGGAGCAGTCCCGGGCCGGTCCTGCCGACCGCAGGACTGTCCTCGGATCCGTGCCGGAAGTGCGAAGTGGTCATGACCGTCCGTCCGATCGTGGGTCGGCAGCACCGCGGGCGAGGCGGTCCTGTGAAGCACACCACGTGCTGATTGTCTGACAATAACCAGGATCAGCGGCTCGGGCAAGGGTGGCAGGTGCCTCGGGGGCAGCTGCGCAGCGGGAGCGCCCCGTGCGGTCCGGTGCACCCGGTGCGGCACCGCCGGAGAGCTGGGGCCAGGTTCCGGAGCTCAGCGCCCGGCGGTCTGCACCCCTCCCAGCAGGCGGCGGTAGCTGCGGTGGACGTTGAGCGCGACGGCGGTCGCCACGACGGCCTTGAGCAGATCGCCGGGGATGAACACGAGGGAGCCCAGCAGGCTCGTCGACAGCGGCAGTCCGGTGACGACGGCCGTCCAGGGCACGCCGAGGGCGTAGATGACGCCGATGCCTCCGACGACCACGCTGAGCAGGGCGGCGGCGAACCGGGTCCCCGGACGGGTCTGCCGGAGGGCCCAGTGCTGCACGAGGAAGCCGATGACCAGGGCGGCGGGGATCCAGCCGATGAGGTAGCCGCCGGTGGGGCCCAGGAAGACCCCGAACCCGCCCCGGCCGCCGGCCAACAGGGGCAGCCCGGCGAGCACCAGAACCTCCAGGACGACCACGGAGAGCATGCCCCGGACCGGGCCGAGCAGCGCGCCGGCGAGCATCACGCCGAGGGTCTGCAGGGTGATGGGCACGGGGACGATGCCGATGGTGATCGGCGGCACCAGGCCGAGCGCGGCGATGAGGGCGGCGAACACCGCCACCAGAACGGTGTTCTGGGTGGTCTGCGGGGAGTCGGCGGACATGCGGATCCTTCGGGTGGGTGGGGCGGGAGTCAGTCGGACACGGGTGGCGTGGGACGCCGGGCCGGCGGGGCGGAGTCGTAGCACCGGGCGTCGATCGCCGAGGAGATCTCCTGGGCGGACTCGAGGGTGCGCACGAGCAGGGGCACCAGCACGGCCACGGGACTGTTGTGCAGGCCGCGGGCGAACTGGGCCTCGCGGATCGCGAGGTACTGGCTGCGGATCTCGGGGATGAACCGGATGGTCATCGACAGGGCCAGGCTGATCTGGGCCGAGTTCAGGCCCAGATGCCGGGTCGGCCGCAACAGGGTCTCGAACAGGGCCAGCATCTCGCTGAACGCGGTGCTCAGGGTGACGGCGTAAGCGAAGAGGCAGAGGCTGAGCAGCCTCAACGCCGAGACGGCGGCGGCCTCCCAGGTGGACGTGAGCACCAGGGTGGCGAAGACGATCCCGACGACGAGGAACAGGCCCAGGAGCAGCCGGCCCAGGCGCCGCAGCGGCGTCCGCGTCAGCAGCACCGCCGTCACCGCCAGGACGAAGAACGCGACCTGCGCCGGCACGTGCGGGACCGCGTAGAGGACGATGCTCGCCACGAACAGGAACCCGAACTTGCAGCCGGCCGGCACCGCGGCCAGCGGGCCTCCGGGGCGGGAGCCGTTCACGAGTCGCTGATCCGGCAGTAGAAGTCCAGCGCGGCGGCGGGCTCGCCGTCGAAGGCGATCCGGCCCTCGTGCACCACGAGGGTGCGCTCGTACGCGGAGATCATCTCGAGGTCGTGGGTCACCACGATCGCCCGCTGGTCCAGGTGGTCGATGGTCCGCTGGAGCCGGCGGCGGTTGCGCCGGTCCAGCATGGTGGTCGGTTCGTCGAAGACGACGGTGGACGGCTCCATGACCAGGACGGAGGCCAGCGCCACCATCTGCTTCTCCCCGCCGGACAGCGTGTAGGACTCCCGGTCCCGCAGGTGGGTGATGCCGAGGCGGTCGAGGACCGCGTCCACCCGGTCGGTGAGCTCCGTCCCGCGCAGGCCGAGGTTCTTCACGCCGAAGGCGATGTCCTCGGCGACCAGTGGCATCACGATCTGGTTCTCCGGGTTCTGGAACACGAACCCCACCTGGCGCCTGATCCGCTTGGCGTCCTGTGCCGTGGTCAGCTCGCCCACCCGGACCGTTCCCCGCGTCGGCAGCACGAGCGCGTTGAGCAGGCGCACGAGCGTGCTCTTGCCCGAGCCGTTGAGCCCGATCACGGCGATGCGGTGCTCGTCCAGGGTCAGGTCGACGTCCCGGAGGACGTCCGTGCCCTCCCGGGTGACGGTGACACCGGTCAGCCGGATGCCCGGGTTCGCAGGTTCCGGGGGCACGGTGGGCTCTCCCCGGCCGGGCCGGCGGCGGCGGAGTGGGGTCGATGCTGGGCGGCGGTCGGGCACGGTCCCGCTCAGTCCTCGAAGTACAGGGAGGCGTGCAGGCGGCATCCCGGGTTGAAGCGCGCACCGCACCGCGGGCAGCCGTCCACCTCCCGGTAGGCGCGGACCGACAGCTCGTGGTCGCAGACCCCGCAGAGGACCGCTCCGGTGTCGCGCTCGCCGGCGGGCCACGGCACCGCCGCGTGGCCGGCGCTCTGCTCGTGGCAGAGGTGGCAGGGGTAGTACTCCCGGCAGCACCAGAACTTGATCGCGACCACGTCGAGAGCCGTGCGGTAGTGCGTGCAGCGGGTCTGGTCGTCCACGGGACTTCCCAGGACTCGGGGCATGGTCACCTTTCCTCGGGCCGGAGTGCGCCGGGTCCGCGCCGGTTCGGCGGAACCGCGGATGACATTACCCCTGCTCGCCCGCCTGGCGTCGTGCCTGGTCCGGGCGGACGGGCGGACGGGCGGGCGACGGCCGCGGGCCGGGGGCGGGCCCGCGGTGCGGGACGCAGCGGAGGAACGCCGCCGGCGGCGGATGTGGCGGCGTCCCCCGGATGACTTTCACAGGAACGTAACAGGGTTTCTGCATCAAAGGGGTAGACGTGGCGAGGGTCACATGCTTAGCTTCCCAGCAACACACATTGCCTGACAATCCGACATCCAAGCGATCTATCACTTCACATCCCCCCGACGCGGGGGAACCGGCGGCCGGCTCGTCCCCGCCGGGACCTGGCCGATGGACACCGCCCCGGCAGGCAGGGGGAACGCCTCCCCGGGGTGTGGGCATCTCTTCACGCAGACGGAGCAGCACATGGAAGCTTTTCTGGCCACTACCTATGACGTCATCTGGAATCCTCTGGTGTACGTCACTCTCATCAGCGGACTGGTCTACACCATCGCCACCCGGGCGGTGCAGGTGCGGCAGCTGCCGGCGATGCTCACGTGCTTGTTCGGGCGGGCGGAGTCCAAGGACGGCACGACCTCCTTCCAGGCCTTCGCCATGGCTCTGGGCGGGCGGGTGGGGGTGGGCAACATCGCCGGGGTCGCCACCGCGATCGCCTTCGGCGGGCCCGGGGCGCTGTTCTGGATGATCGTCACCGCTCTGCTCACCGCCTCCAGCGCCTTCATCGAGGCCACGCTGGGGCAGATCTACAAGGTCAAGGTCGACGGGGAGTACCGCGGCGGGATCCCCTGGTACATCGAGAAGGGCCTGGGCCTGAAGTGGTTGGCGGTCGCGGCCGCGACCGTGGCGGTGCTGTGCTACACGACGCTGATCCCCGGGGTGCAGTCCTCCACCATCGTCACCTCCTTGGACTCCGCCTTCGGGATTCCGACCTGGATCTCGGGGCTGGTGCTCACCGCGCTGACCGCTCTGGTGGTCTTCGGCGGCACCAAGCGCATCGCCCACTTCGCCCAGACGGTGGTGCCGGCCATGGCCGGGGCCTACATCCTGCTGGCGGTGGTGGTGCTGATCATGAACTTCCAGGCCATTCCCGAGGTCGTGCGCCTGGTCGTGTCCTCGGCTGTGGGCATGGACGCCGTCTACGGCGGGATGATCGGGGCGGCGGTGTCCTGGGGGGTGCGGCGTTCGCTGTACTCCAACGTCGCCGGTGTCGGGGAGGGCGGTTTCGCCGGTGCGGCGGCCTCGGTGACGCACCCGGCCAAGCAGGGCCTGGTCCAGGCGTTCTCGGTCTACGTCGACACCGTGCTGGTGTGCACCGCGACCGGGGTGATGATCCTGTCCACCGGTGCCTACAACATCTTGCCCGAGGGCCGGGCGGCGCTCACCGAGAACCTGCCCGGGGTGGAGCCGGGAGCGGCCTTCACCCAGACGGCCGTGGACACGATCGCCCCGGGGCTGGGTCTGGGCGGGGGCATCGTGGCCGTGGCGATCTTCTTCTTCGCCTTCACCTCGATCCTGTCCTACTTCTACTACGGGGTGACCAACATCGTGTACCTCACCGGCAGCTCCCGGGGGGTGCTGGCGCGTGTCGTGCAGGTCGCGGTCCTGCTGGCGGTCTATCTCGGCACGGTGCGCTCCACCGAGCTGGTGTGGATGATGGGAGACATCGGCTACGGCCTGATCGCCTGGTTCAACATGGTCGCCATCGCCTTGCTGCTGCCGATCGCGCTCAAGGCCCTGCGCGACTTCGAGCGCCAGCAGAAGCAGGGACTGAACCCGCTGTTCGATCCCACCGCCGCCGGGATCCAGGGCGCGACCTTCTGGGAGTCCGCCGACGCCCCCGTCACCGCATCCATCAACCGGCTCTGACCACCCCCCACCGGCTCGGGAGAGGTCCCTGCCGGCCCGGCCGGAGGGGAACGGCGGGCGGTGCCGTGCGACCCTGCGGAGGGGGCCCGGCGCCCCGCGGGGGTGCCCCCCCCCCACCGCCCGTTCCCCCCCCGGGGGGGGGTGATCCGACGGCCGACGACCACTAGGCTGGCCCCGGAATGTCAGACAATCAAAAGACCGGCTCTTCCAGAGGACAGGACCGCACGACATGCCCCAGCTCTCACCCCCGGCCGCCTCGGCCGCCGACACCCCCCGCCCGCCGCTCTCGCCCGCTCCGGTCCTCTCACGGCGGGACAGCGTCGTCCAGGAGCTGCGCCGGGCCGTGGTCCGGGGAACGCTGCGCCCCGGCGACAAGCTGACCGAGGTCAACCTGTCCGAGACCCTGGCCGTCAGCCGGCCCACCATCCGGGAGGCCCTGAACCAGCTGGCCCAGGAGGGGCTGCTCGTGCAGGAGCCCTATCGCGGTCTGCGCGTGGCGAGCCTGGAGCCCTCCCAGATCCTCGACATCGCCAGGACGCGCCAGGCCCTCGACATGCTGGCGGTGGACGCCATCCTCGAGGACGACGGCGGCCGGCGGATGACCGCCGTGCAGGAGTGCTGGGCGGAGTACTCGCGCTGGGAGAACGACCCCGACCCGCTCACCCGCCACGAGGCCCACGTGGCCTTCCACCGCGGGCTCTGGGCCGCCTCGGAGAACTCCATGCTGCTGCGGATGTGGCCGGTGACCGAGGCCCATCTCACCATCGCCCTCGCCCAGGACCAGGCCATCCGCTCGGACCCCGCCCGGGCCAGCGTGGTGCACCACCACCTGATCGACGCCCTGCAGTCCCGGGACCGGGACCTGATCGAGAAGGCGTTCACCGTGCACACGATCGACAGCGCGCGCGAACTGGTCTCCATCATCGAAGGAAAGGACAACGCATGAAGAAAGTGCTCGTGATCGGCTCCAACGGACTGGTCGGAGGCGCCGTGGCGGACGCCCTGGCGGAATCCCACGAGGTGGTGCGCGCGTCCCGCAGCGAGGACGAGCGGGTGGACATCTCGGACCCCGCCTCCGTGCGGGAGCTCTTCGAGCGCGTCGGCCCCCTGGACGCGGTCGTCTGCTGCGCCGGGGTGGTCCCCTTCAAGCCGATCGAGGAGCTGACCTGGGAGGACTACCGGGCGGGCTTCGAGAACAAGGTCCTGGGCCAGATCAGCCTGGTGACCGAGGGCCTGTCCCAGGTCCGCGACGGCGGGTCCTTCACCTTCATCACCGGGATCCTGGCCCGGGAGCCCATCGCCACCGGCGCCGCCGCGTCGGCGGTCAACGGGGCCCTGGAGTCCTTCGTGATGGCCGCCGCGACGGAGCTGCCGCGCGGGGTGCGGATCAACGCCGTCAGCCCCAGCGTCCTGAGCGAGGCGGACGGCTACCATCCGTTCTTCCCGGGCTATCCGCACGTGCCGGCCGCCGAGGTGGCCCGCGCCTACGTCCGTTCGGTCGACGGCGTGGAGACGGGGAAGACCTTCCGGGTCTGAGCGGCGGACGCAACGACGGCGCCGGCCTCCTCCTGCTCTCAGGAGGAGGCCGGCGCCGTCGTGCTGGGTGCGGGTGCGCGGGGAGGAGCCCGTCAGGTGCCGTCGGCGGAAGGGGTGCCGCCGGTCACGCGACCGCCTGCGCGCCGGTGATCTCCACGACGGACCCGCAGATGAAGGGGGCCTCGTCCGAGGCGAGGAACGCCACCAGGGCCGCGACCTCCTCGG
>JAPSHS010000067.1 GCA_031179495.1 Kocuria sp.
CTCGCCGCGGGCGCCGTAGGCGCGGTCCTTGACGAGCTCGACGTAGTCGTCGGTGAACGTCCAGAAGAACTGCTCGGTGAGCTGCAGCGCCCGGGCGTACTCGTAGTCGGCGAAGGCCTGCGTGGCGCGCTCCACGACGGTCGCGAGCTGGGCGAGCAGCGCCCGGTCCAGGGCGTCGGCGACCACGTCGGTGGACGCCCCGGCGCCGAGCACCGAGGCCTCGGTGACGCCCTGGGCCAGGACGAACTTGGAGGCGTTGAGCAGCTTGATCGCCAGCCGGCGGCCGATCTTCATCTGCCCCTCGTCGTAGGCGGTGTCCGCGCCCAGGCGGGCGGAGGCGGCCCAGTAGCGCACCGCGTCCGCCCCGTAGTTCTCGAGCACCTCGGTGGGGACGACCACGTTGCCCTTGGACTTGGACATCTTCTTGCGGTCCGGGTCGAGGATCCACCCGGAGAGCGCGGTGTTCGTCCAGGGCACGGTGCCGGCCAGCGACTCGGAGCGCACGACCGTGGAGAAGAGCCAGGTCCGGATGATGTCGTGGCCCTGGGGGCGGAGGTCCATCGGGAAGGTGTTGGCGTGCAGCCGCTCGTCGAACCCCCATCCGGTGGCGATCTGGGGCGTCAGCGAGGACGTGGCCCAGGTGTCGAGCACGTCCGGGTCGCCGGTGAAGCCGTGCGGCTGGTCCCGCTGGGACTCGTCGAAGCCGGGGGCGGGGTCGGCGGCCGGATCGACCGGCAGCTGGTCGTGGGCGGGCAGCACCGGTGCGTCGTAGTCCGGGTTGCCGTCGCCGTCGAGCCGGTACCAGACCGGGAACGGGACCCCGAAGAAGCGCTGGCGGGAGATCAGCCAGTCGCCGTTGAGGCCCTCGATCCAGTTCTCGTACCGCGAGCGCATGAACGAGGGGTGCCAGTCCATCTCGCGTCCGCGCGCGAGCAGCGCCTCGCGCCGGTCGGCGTCGCGGCCGCCGTTGCGGATGTACCACTGGCGGGAGGTGACGACCTCGAGGGGCTTGTCGCCCTTCTCGTAGAAGTTCACCGGGTGCACGACCTTCTGCGGCTCGCCCACGAGGTCACCGGAGGCGCGGAGCATGTCCACCACGGCCTGCTGGGCGGAGAACACCGTCTTGCCGGCCACCTCGGCGTAGCGCTCGGCCGGGGCGCCCGCGGCGATCCACCCGGGGGTCTCGCTCGCGAAGCGGCCGTCGCGGCCGACCAGCGCGCGGGTCGGCAGGTCCAGCTCCCGCCACCAGGTGACGTCGGTGAGGTCGCCGAAGGTGCAGATCATCGCGATCCCGGAGCCCTTGTCCGGCTTGGCCAGCGGGTGCGCCCGGACCTCGACCTCGACGTCGAACAGCGGGGAGCGCACGGTGGTGCCGAACAGCGGCTGGTAGCGCTCGTCGTCCGGGTGGGCCACGAGGGCCACGCACGCGGGGAGCAGCTCGGGACGGGTGGTCTCGATGTGGACGGTCCCGCCGTCGGGGCGGTGGAAGGCCACCCGGTGGTAGTAGCCCTCGCGCTCCCGGTCCTCGAGCTCGGCCTGGGCGACGGCCGTGCGGAAGGTGACGTCCCACAGGGTGGGGGCCTCGGCCATGTAGGCGTTGCCGGCCGCCAGGTCCTCGAGGAACGCGCGCTGGGAGACCGCCCGGGAGCGGTCGTCGATGGTGCGGTAGGTGCGGGTCCAGTCCACGGACAGGCCCAGCGTGGAGAAGAGGTGCTCGAAGACCTTCTCGTCCTCGACCGCCAGCTCCTCGCACAGCTCGATGAAGTTCTTGCGGGACACCACGTCCCAGTCCCGCTGGTTCCTCGCGGGCTTCTCCGGCGGGCGGTAGCCCTCGACGTAGGGCCGGGTGGGCTCGCAGCGCACGCCGTAGTAGTTCTGCACGCGGCGCTCGGTGGGCAGGCCGTTGTCGTCCCAGCCCAGCGGGTAGAAGACGTTCTTGCCGGTCATCCGCTGGAAGCGGGCGATCACGTCCGTCTGCGTGTAGGAGAACATGTGGCCGACGTGGAGGGAGCCGGAGGCGGTCGGCGGGGGAGTGTCGATCGAGTAGACCTGCTCGCGGGTCGTGTCCTCGTCGAACGCGAAGGTGCCCTCCTCGCGCCACTTCCGCGAGTACGTCTGCTCCAGGCCCTCCAGGGCGGGCTTGTCGGGAACGGTCACGGTCTTCGGTGCGGGCGTGTCTGTGCCCTGCGTGTTGTCAGCCATGCCGACCAGTCTCTCACGAGCGCCGCGGCCGCCACGGTGGGCCCGGAGCGGCCGCGGCGCGCCGTCGGCCCCGTGGGTTAACATAGGAGCAGTCATCACGGCGTCGATCCGGCTATCACCGGGGAGTCTTCGGAAGAACAGGACCTCCGGGTCCCCAGTAGAACCGAACGGGTAAGCCCGTCACAGCAGTCAACGAGCGGCGGTCCACCCCCTCCCGGGAGCGGACCGCAAGCGAGGTGGTACCGCGTTCCGCACCGGGCGACCGGCCGGCAGCGTCCTTGCTCCCTGACCCGCACGAGCAGCACCGACGTCAGAACGAGGATGGACCCCGTGTCAGACCACCCCGTCTACCCCAAGGCGACCACCGACCCCGCCGCCCGCGGCGTGCCCGCGGCCCCGGCGTTCCCGGCCGTCGAGGAGCGGGTCCTCGCCTACTGGGCGCAGGACCGGACCTTCCAGGCCAGCGTGGACCAGCGCGACCCCGGCCGGGACGGCTCCAACGAGTTCGTGTTCTACGACGGCCCGCCCTTCGCCAACGGCCTGCCGCACTACGGCCACCTGCTCACCGGCTACGTCAAGGACCTCGTGGCCCGCTACCAGACCCAGCGGGGCCGCCGGGTGGAGCGACGCTTCGGCTGGGACACCCACGGGCTGCCCGCCGAGCTGGAGGCCATGAAGCAGCTGGGCATGGCCGACAAGCAGGAGATCGAGCGGATGGGCGTCGCCGCGTTCAACGACGCCTGCCGCTCCTCGGTGATGCAGTACGCCTCCGAGTGGCAGGACTACGTGACCCGCCAGGCGCGCTGGGTGGACTTCGACAACGACTACAAGACCCTCAACCCGGACTACATGGAGTCCGTGATCGCGGCGTTCAAGGCGCTCGACGACAAGGGCCTCGTGTACTCCGGCTACCGTGTCCTGCCCTACTGCTGGAAGGACGAGACACCGCTGTCCAACCACGAGCTGCGGATGGACGACGACGTCTACAAGGACCGCCAGGACCAGACCGTCACCGTCACCTTCCCCGTGCTCGACGACGACTCGTGGGCGGTCCGGCCGGAGCTCGTCGCGGAGCTGGCCGGCGTCGAGGCCCTCGCGTGGACCACCACGCCCTGGACGCTGCCGACCAACCAGGCGGTCGCCGTGGGCCCGGGAATCGTCTACGCGGTGGTCCCCGGCGCCGGGGAGCTCGCGGGCCGGCGCTTCCTCGTCGCGGAGGAGCTGCTGGGCGCCTACGCCAAGGACCTCGGCTACGGCGAGGAGGAGGACCCCGCCGCGGCCGCGGCCGCCGCCGTGACCGCCCGCCACCGCGGCGCGGACCTCGAGGGGCTGCGCTACCAGCGGCTGTGGGACTACTTCGCCGACGCCGAGCGCTTCGGCACGGCCACGTCCTGGCAGTTCGTCGTCGCGGACTACGTCACGACGACCGACGGCACCGGGCTGGTCCACCAGGCGCCCGCCTACGGCGAGGACGACCAGAACGTCTGCGCCCGCTACGACATCCCCGTGGTGCTCTCCCTCGACGAGTCCGGGGTCTTCTACCGGCTCTTCGAGGACGACCGCCTCGCCGCGGGCGCGCCCCTGGCCGGGATCGCCGGGCGCAACGTCTTCGACAAGGACGTGGCCCGCACGGTGGTCCGCGACCTCAAGGCCCAGGGCCGGCTGGTGCGCCAGGCGACCTACGAGCACCCGTACCCGCACTGCTGGCGCTGCCGCAACCCGCTGATCTACCGGGCCGTGACCTCCTGGTTCGTGGAGGTCACCCGGATCAAGGAGCGGATGGTCGAGCTCAACCAGCAGATCAACTGGATCCCGGGCAACGTCAAGGACGGCCAGTTCGGCAAGTGGCTCGAGAACGCCCGCGACTGGTCGATCTCCCGCAACCGCTACTGGGGCTCGCCCATCCCGGTCTGGGAGTCCGACGACCCCGAGCACCCGCGCCGCGACGTCTACGGCTCGCTCGCCGAGCTGGAGGCCGACTTCGGCCGGCTGCCCCGCAACGACCGCGGCGAGGTGGACCTGCACCGGCCGTGGATCGACGAGCTGACCCGCCCCAACCCGGACGACCCCACGGGCCGCTCCACCATGCGCCGCGTGCCCGAGGTCCTGGACGTCTGGTTCGACTCGGGGTCCATGCCCTACGCGCAGGTGCACTACCCGATGGAGAACCGGGAGTGGTTCGGGACCCACAACCCGGGCGACTTCATCGTGGAGTACATCGGCCAGACCCGCGGCTGGTTCTACACCCTGCACATCCTGGCCACCGCGCTGTTCGACCGGCCCGCGTTCCGCAACGTCATCAGCCACGGCATCGTGCTGGGCTCGGACGGGCAGAAGATGTCCAAGTCCCTGCGCAACTACCCCGACGTCAACGAGGTCCTGGACCGGGACGGCGCGGACGCGATGCGCTGGTTCCTGATGTCCAGCCCGATCCTGCGCGGCGGGAACCTGGTCGTCACCGAGCAGGGCATCCGCGACGGCGTGCGGCAGATGATGCTGCCGCTGTGGAACGTCTACCACTTCTTCGGCCTGTACACGAACGCCGCGAACGGCGGCGCCGGGTACGAGGCCCGGACCCGCCACGAGTCCGGCAACGTCATGGACCGCTTCGTGCTCGCGGCCACCGGCCGGCTGGTGACGGACGTCCAGGAGGCCTTCGACCGCTACGACGTCTCCGGGGCCGCCGAGCACCTGCGCGCCTACATGGACACGCTGACCAACTGGTACGTGCGCCGCTCCCGGGACCGGTTCTTCGACGAGGACACCGTGGCGTTCGACGTCCTCCACACCTGCCTGGAGACCGTCTGCCGCGTGGCCGCCCCGCTGCTGCCGCTGGTCACGGAGGAGATCTGGCGCGGGCTCACCGCCGGGCGCTCCGTGCACCTGACCGACTGGCCGGACGCCTCGCTGTTCCCGGCCGAGCCCGAGCTGGTGCGGCGGATGGAGACCACCCGCAGCATCTGCTCCAGCGGCTCGGCCCTGCGCAAGGCCCACCAGCTGCGCGTGCGCCAGCCGCTGGCGGGGATGACCGTCGTCGTCCCCGGCGGCAACGAGCTCGCGGGCACCTTCGAGCACATCGTCGCCGACGAGCTCAACCTGAGGTCGGTGACCCTCCTCGACGCCGCCGAGGCCTCCGCCGAGCAGTTCGGCATCTCCCAGCAGCTCAGGGTCAACGCCCGGGCGGCCGGACCGCGCCTGGGCAAGGGCGTGCAGAGCGTGATCCGGGCGGCGAAGTCCGGGGACTGGTCCACCGCGGAGGACGGGACCGTGACCGCCGGCGGGACGGTGCTGCAGGCGGGGGAGTACGAGCTGGAGACGGTCGTGGCCGACGACGCCGCGGCCGGCTCCCGCGCCGTGACCGTCCTGCCCGGCGGCGGCTTCCTCGTCCTGGACACCGAGCTCACCCCCGAGCTCGAGGCCGAGGGCACCGCCCGGGACATGGTGCGGGCGATCCAGCAGGCCCGCAAGGACGCCGACCTCCGGGTCTCCGACCGGATCCGCGCCGTCGTCACCGCCGACGAGCGCACGGTCGCGGCCCTGGACGCCCACCGCGAGCTGGTGGCCGGGGAGACGCTGGCCGCCGAGCTCGAGCTGCGGGTGGGCGAGCCGTCGGTGGCCGTGGCCGTGCTCGGCGCGGCCCCCGCCGCGGCGACCGGCGCCGGGACGGTGCAGGCATGAGCGCCCCGTTCGCGGAGGCCGGCGACGCCGGCACGGTCGAGGAGGTCTACGCCCGGCTGCTCGACCGCGCCCCCGAGAACAGGATGGCCCCCCGCCTGGACGCGATGCGCCGGGCCATGGAGGTGCTCGGCGAGCCGCAGCGGGCCGCCCCGGTGATCCACCTGACCGGCACCAACGGCAAGACCTCGACCGCCCGGATGATCGAGGCCCTGCTCCTGGCCCACGACCTGCGCGTGGGCCGCTACACGAGCCCGCACCTGGTCCGGGTCACGGAGCGGATCAGCGTGGACGGCGCGCCGGTCGACGACGAGACGTTCGTGCGGGTCTACGGGGAGATCGCCCCGTACCTCGCGTTCGTCGACGCCGAGCTGGCCGAGCGCGGCGAGCCACGGCTCAGCTACTTCGAGACGGTCACCGCGCTCGCGTTCGCGGTGTTCGCGGACGCACCGGTCGACGTCGTCGTGCTCGAGGTGGGCATCGGCGGCACCTGGGACGCGACGAACGTGGCCGACGCCGTGGTCTCCGTGGTCACCCCGATCGGCCTCGACCACACCGACATGCTCGGCGACACGCTGGCGGCCATCGCCACGGAGAAGGCCGGGATCATCAAGCCCCACGGGTTCCTGGTCTCCGCCCCGCAGGACCCGGAGGCCGCCGGGGTGCTCCTCGCTCGGGCCCGCGAGCTGGGGGTCCCGTTCCGCTTCGGCGGCGTCGAGTTCGGCGTGGAGTCCCGCGCCACGGCCGTCGGCGGGCAGGTCCTCGCCCTGCAGGGACTGGCCGGGCGCTATCCCGAGGTGCTGCTGCCGCTGTTCGGCGTCCACCAGGCGGAGAACGCCGCGACGGCCGTGGCCGCCGTGGAGGCGTTCCTGGGCGGGGGCGAGAAGGAGCTCACCCACGAGCTGGTGCGCACGGGCCTGGGCGCCGTGGAGTCCCCGGGCCGCCTGGAGCTGGTCCGGAAGGCCCCGCCGGTGGTCCTCGACGCGGCCCACAATCCCCACGGTCTCACGGCCGCGGCCACCGCCCTCAAGGAGGCCTTCACCTTCGGGAAGCTCAACCTGGTGGTGGGCGTGCTCCAGGAGAAGGACGCCGAGGAGATGCTGCGGGTCCTGCTGGACGAGTACGAGGAGTTCAACACGGAGTTCTGGTTCACCCGCTCCTCCTCGCCCCGGGCGATCGACCCGCAGGAGCTCGCGGAGCTCGCCGTGGACCTCGGCTTCCCCGAGGACGTGGTGCACGCCGCGGCCCAGCTCGACGACGCCGTGGCGCAGGCCGTGCAGGACGCGGCGGCCCGCCCGGAGTTCGACGGCGCCGTGCTCGTCACCGGCTCGATCACCGTGGTCGGCGAGGCCCGGACCCTGCTGGGGCTGTGACCGTGCGCCGCGCCCCGCACCTGCCGATCCGGCCGTCGAACCATCCGCAGACCCACCCGCCGACCCGTCCGCAGGAGAGGAGCCGTCCCACGTGGCACGCATGACCAGGGCCCAGCGCGAGTGGCGGCCGGGGCAGCCCCGGCCGCGGCGCTCGATCCGCACGATGTTCGCCTCCTCCGTGCTGGTCATGGAGGCGTTCATCGCCTTCTTCGCCGCGCTCACGGCCTACGGCGTCCTCGGCCGGGACCTGGGGGACGGCGGCCGCACGGGGGTCTTCGTGGGCGGGTGCGTGCTCGCCGTCGTCCTGCTGCTGGCGCCCGCCGTGCTGGGCCGCCCCTGGGGGTACACCGTGGGCTGGGCCCTGCAGGTCGTGCTCGTCGCCACGGGCTTCGTGCTCCCGCCGATGTTCCTCGTGGGCGGGCTGTCCCTGCTGGCCTGGTGGTACGCCGTGCGCACCGGGGCGCGGCTGGACCGGGAGAACGCCGCCCGCGACGCGGCCCAGGCGCGGTGGGAGCGGGAGCACCCGGACGGCTAGGCTGGGGACCGACATCCCAGACCCGTTCCTCGGAAGGATCCCCATGAGCACGGAACGCACCCTCGTCCTCGTCAAGCCCGACGGGGTGGCCCGCGGCCTCACCGGCCAGGTCCTCGCCCGGATCGAGGCCAAGGGCTACCGGCTGGTCGACCTGCGCCTGCTCCATGCCGAGCGCTCCGTGCTCGAGCAGCACTACGCGGAGCACCGGGGCAAGCCCTTCTTCGAGCCGCTGGTCGAGTTCATGCTGGGCGGACCCGTGGTCGCCGCCGTCGTCGAGGGCCACCGGGTGATCGAGGGCTTCCGCTCCCTGGCCGGGACCACCGAGCCGACCACCGCCGCGCCGGGCACCATCCGCGGCGACCTCGGCCGGGACTGGGGCGAGAAGGTCCAGCAGAACATCGTCCACGGCTCGGACTCCCCGGAGTCCGCCGAGCGGGAGATCGGGATCTGGTTCGGCTGAGCCCCCGTCCTCCGACGACGGCGGCCCGCCTCCCTGCCGGGAGGCCGGCCGCCGTCGTTCCCCGCGCGGTGGCGGCCGGTCAGGCCGGGAAGATCACCCCGGCGAAGCGGATGAGCACCGTGCCGAAGATCAGCACGAGCAGCGCCGCGGACACGAACCACGCCCACTGCTCGGCCCCGCGTGCCACGGCCGCCGGT
>JAPSHS010000363.1 GCA_031179495.1 Kocuria sp.
CGGACGCAGCAGGCGAGCGCAGCAGGCCCGGTCGTGACCCAGCCCGTCCCGTACTACCCCGAGCAGGGCGTCCTCGTGCGCGAGGACGCCCTGCCGGGCCTTCTGCCCGCCGGGCTGCGCCCGGAGGGCGCCCGGCTGCTGTTCGTGCACGCCCATCCCGACGACGAGTCGATCGCCACGGGTGCCACCATGGGCCGGTACGCGGAGCTCGGCGCGCAGGTCGTGCTGCTCACCATGACCCGCGGTGAGCGCGGTGAGGTGATCCCCGAGTCCCTGCGCGCGCTGGAGGTCGGGCGCCCGGAGTGCACGGACGACGGGACGGCCCTGGGCCGCTACCGGGTCGGGGAGCTCGACGACGCCGCCGCCCGGCTGGGCGTGGCCGACCGCTTCTTCGCGGGCGAGCCCCCCGCCCTCGACGCCGCCGCGGGCTTCGCCGGCGGCACGGGGCACTACCACGACTCCGGCATGTCCTGGGGTCCCGACGGCCGGGCCGCCCCGGCCGGGGACTCCTCGCCGCACAGCCTCACCGCGGCCTCCGCCGGCGAGGCCGCCGCGCACGTCGCCGCGGCCGTGCGCGCGGTCCGCCCGCACGTGCTCGTGACCTACGACGACGACGGGGGCTACGGCCACCCCGACCACGTCCGCACCGCCGAGGTCGCCGTGCGGGGCGCGGAGCTCGCCGCGCGCCCCGGCACGGACGCCGCGGGCCGGCCCGCCGAGCCCTGGCGCACGCCCCTGCTGTGGGCCGTCGAGGGGGAGGCCCGGTCCGAGGACCCCCGGCCGCAGGCCGCGGTGCACGGCTCGGCCGAGCGCAAGCGGACGGCCATGGCCGCCCACGCCACGCAGCTCGTGCTCGCCGCGGACGGCACGCGCTTCGCCCTGTCCAACGGGGTGTGGCAGCCCTTCAGCGCCCTGGAGACCTACCGGCTGGTCGCCGGGGATCCCGGTGCCGCCGCCGCGGAGGAGGAGCGCCCGGCCACGGCCGTGCCCGCCTCGCTGCCCACGGCCCTGGTGACCTCCGTAGCCGCCGGTCTGGCCGGCGCATGCGTGGCCACGGTCCTGCACGGAGCGATCTGGTACTCGCCCGCGGGCTGGTGGCTCCCGTGGGGGCTGCTCTTCGCCACGGTCCTGCTGCTGAGCGTGTCCCTCTGGACCGGCACCGCGACCCGCCGCGTGTGGGCGGCCGCCGTGCCGGGGCTGATCAGCTACCTCGTCTCCTGGGTCTTCGCCTACGGCGGGGACGGCTCCGTGATCGTGGTGACGAACCCGGGCACGACCGCCGGACTCGTGGGCCTCGCCTGGTTCGTGCTGGTCTTCGTGGTGACGATCCTCTCCGCGGTCGTCACGGGCCGCTGGGTGCGCGCCCGGCGGCGGGCGGACCGCACCGCCTGAGCACCCCACGGCCCGGGCTCCCGGAGCGACCGGATCCGTGCGCGGCCCGGGCTGCCGCACTGCCCGGACTCCCGGCCGCCGGGACGTTCAGCCGTGCCGCGGCCGCCGGCGCGGCGGGGCCGGCGGCACCACCCGGGCGGCCCGGACCGCCCCGGTGCCGATCCGCACGTCGCCGTGCCGGGTGCGCACCGTGAACGTCCCCTCCGCCAGGCCGATCAGCTCGCCCAGGGCGTCGGTGAGCGGCAGCCCGGAGGCGTCGTCGGCGGGAAGGGCGTAGCGCACGCTCACCCGCGTCCCGGAGGGCAGGCCCGCGAGCAGGTCGACGGCCGCGGACGACGGGGCGGGCGAGGACGTCGAGCCGGATGTCGGTGGCACCATGCCTGTCATCGTAGCCAGGGCGGCGTGGCTAGACTGGTCGGAGCATTCCCAGCAGAAAGGTACGAAACGCCGTGACCTACGTCATCGCCCAGCCCTGTGTCGACGTCAAGGACAAGGCCTGCGTCGAGGAGTGTCCCGTCGACTGCATCTACGAGGGGGAGCGCTCGCT
>JAPSHS010000364.1 GCA_031179495.1 Kocuria sp.
CCCGGCCGGCGGCTGGTCGGCGTGGGAGAGCTGGGACTCCAGGGCCGGGGAGAACAGGGCGCCCCCGGCGCCGGTGAGGACCGCGCCGAGCAGGAACAGGGTGAAGTCCGAGGCCGCCGCCAGCGTGGCGTAGCCCAGGATGCGCACGAGGCAGCCGGTGAGGATGGCCCGGCGGGCGCCCCAGCGGTCGGCCAGCAGCCCGCCGAACAGGAACATGCCCTGCTGGCTGAACGTGCGCGCCCCGAGCACGAGTCCGATCGCGGCCGCGTCCAGGCCGTACTCGGCGCCCATGGCCCCGGCGAGGAAGGGCACGACGGCGTAGAAGCCGATGTTGAACACCAGCTGGGCACCCAGCAGGGTGCGCGTCTCGGACCCGCGGTCAGGCGATGGCATCGCGGCGCTCCTGGGGCAGGGGGTGGCTGTCCAGGATCGCGCACACCCGGGGCAGGGCCGCCGCCACCAGCTGCCTGCTGTGCTCGTGGCGCGGATCGGCGAAGAAGTCGTGGGTCGGCGCGAGCTCCACCAGTGACCCGTGGTGGAGCACCGCGACCCGGTGGCTCATGTAGCGGATCACGCTCAGGTCGTGGGAGATCATGATCAGCGACAGCGGCCGGTTCCGGTGCAGCCGCAGCAGCAGGTCCAGGACGGTGCGCTGGGTCGCCGCGTCCAGGGCCGAGGTGGCCTCGTCGCAGATGAGCACCGCCGGCTCCAGCAGGAGGGCCCGGGCGATGGTGAGCCTCTGCAGCTGGCCGCCCGAGCACTGGCCGGGATACCGGTCCAGCAGCCCGGGGTCGAGCTCCACCTCCCGCACCACGTCGTGGAGGCGGGCGGCGCGCTCCTCCGCCGTGAGGTCCCGGTGCTGCCGCAGGGGCGCCTCCAGGCTGGTGCGCAGCCGCATGCGGGGGTCGAAGGAGTCGTGCGGCTCCTGGAAGACCAGCTGCACCGTCGTGCCCGCGGGCCCGGTGCCCTCCGCCGGCCCCGGCGCCCGGGTGATGCGCCCGTCGTCGGGGGTCTCCAGCCCGACGATCAGGCGGGCCAGGGTGCTCTTGCCCGATCCGGACTGGCCCAGGACCCCGAGGATCTCGCGCTCGCGCAGCTCCAGCGTGACCCGCTCCAGGGCGGGGCGCCCGGCACGCCGGCCCCGGGCGTAGGTCTTGGTGACGTCCTCCAGCGCCAGTGCGGCGCCCGGCCCCGCGGCGGTGGGGGGCGTGCCGCCGGGGGTGAGGGACGCGGCCTCCAGCAGGGCCTTCGTGCAGGCGCTCCGCGGACGGTTGAGCACGGTGCCGGCCGGGCCCGCCTCCAGGACCCGGCCGGCGTCCATCACCACCACGCGGTCGGCGTAGGCGGAGACGGTGGCGAGGTTGTGGGTGATGTAGAGCACTCCCAGCCCGCGGTCGCGCCGCTCGCGGTCCAGCAGCTCCAGGATCTGCCGCTCGAGCACCGTGTCCAGGGCGGAGGTCGGTTCGTCCGCCAGCAGCACCTCCGGCCGGCCGGCCAGGGCGAGGGCCACCATGGCCCGCTGCGCCATGCCTCCGGAGAGCTGGTGGGGGTGGGCGCGCGCACAGGTCTCCGGGTCCCGGAACCCCACCTCGGCCAGCAGCTCCAGCGCCCGCTCCCGGGCCGGCGCGCCCCGGAGCCCGGCGTGGAGCCGCAGGGGTTCCCGCAGGTGGTCCAGGACGGTCCGGCGCGGGTTGAACATCCGTTTGGGCTGCTGGTACAGCATGCCGATCCGCCCGCCGCGCACCCTGTTCAGCTCGGCCTCGCCCGCTCGCGCGAGGTCGGTCCCGCCCAGCCGGATCGATCCGGAGTCGAGGTGCACCTGCGGGGGCAGCAGCCCCAGGACGGACATGGCGGTCATGGTCTTGCCGCTGCCGGAGGCCCCGACCAGGGCCACGAACTCCCCCGGGGCCACGGCGAGGTCGATCCCGGAGAGGAC
>JAPSHS010000365.1 GCA_031179495.1 Kocuria sp.
GGGCTCCAGCGGCCTACCCGGGTGCTCGGGCGAGCAGCCCTCGGGCGCACCCTGTCTGGCCTTGCTCCGGATGGGGTTTACCGAGCCGCGCCGGTCACCCGGCGCGCTGGTGGTCTCTTACACCACCTTTTCACCCTCACCCGCTGCCCGGACGGACCGGGGGCGGGCGGTCTGTTTTCTGTGGCACTTTCCTGCGGGTCTCCCCGAGTGGGCGTTACCCACCATCCTGCTCTGCGGAGCCCGGACTTTCCTCGCGTCCCGGACCCGTGGGTCCGGGACCCGCGGTCACCCGGCCGACCTGTCCGCCGTCCATCCTACCCGCCGGGCGCACCGGTCCGGGCGCCGACGGCGGGGCCGGGCGGCCGGGCAGGGGCGTCCTGACCCCGAGCGGGTCACTAGACTGCTGCGGGTGCTGATCCTGCTGCCGCCCTCCGAGACCAAGACCGCCCCCGGTTCCGGCGATCCCGTCGACCCGGGAACCCTCGCCTTCGCCGAGCTCACATCCGCCCGCGAGCAGGTCCTCGCCGAGCTCGCGCGCACGAGCGCCCGCGCGGACGCCCTGGAGGTGCTGGGCGTGGGGGAGCGGCTGCGCGGGGAGGTCGAGCGCAACACCCGGCTCGGGACCGAGCCGGCGGCACCGGCCCTGAGCGTCTACACCGGGGTGCTCTACGACGCCCTGGACCCGGCCGGGCTCACGGCGGCGCAGCAGGAGGAGGCCGCGGCCTCGCTCGTCGTCGTCTCGGCCCTGTGGGGCGCCGTGCGGCCCACGGACCGGATCCCGGCCTACCGGTTGTCGATGGGGGCGCAGCTGCCCGGCCTGGGCAGGCTCGCGGCCCACTGGAAGCGCCACCTGCCCGCCGTGCTGGACCCCGCGGCGGAGGGCGGCCTCGTGGTGGACTGCCGCTCGGCGGCCTACGCCGCCGCCTGGCGCGCCCCGCGGCAGCGGACGGTGGGGGTCAAGGTCGTGCGGGAGCAGGCCGGCACGCGCACGGTCGTCTCGCACATGGCCAAGCACACCCGGGGCCTGCTCGCCCGCCACCTCGTCGAGCGCGCCGCGCACGGGGAGCGGCCCGCGACGCCGCAGGACCTGCTCGCGGCGGCGGGCGAGCGCTGGCACGCCGAGCTGAGGGAGCCCACGGCGCGCTCGGCCGGTGAGCTCGTGCTGGTGCTGCCCGGGGACTGAGCCCGTCCCGCCGGACTCAGTGGCCGAACGGGTCCTCGTCGACACCGGGGGTCCAGGCGTGGCCGTCCCGGCCCCAGCCCTCCGCCCTGACGGCCCGGCGGGCCTTCCTGGACCACTTGTCGTTGAGCCGGTCCAGGTAGAGCTTCCCGTCCAGGTGGTCGTACTCGTGCTGCATCACCCGCGCGAACCAGCCGGTGGCCTCGAAGGCCACCGGCTCGCCCGCGACGTCGGAGCCCGCCACCCGGACCCAGTCCGCCCGCTTGAGCGGCCAGCTGTGACCCGGCACGGACAGACAGCCCTCGGCCTCCTCGTCCGGGTCCGGGGCGTCCTGGGAGACTTTGCCCACGGTCAGCACCGGGTTGACGAGCACCCCGCGCGGCGCCACGTCGTCGTCGTTCTGGAACGCGTAGGTGAAGATCCGCAGGCCCACGCCGATCTGCGGTGCGGCCAGCCCCACCCCGTGGGCGGCGTCCATCGTCTCGTACATGTCCTCGACGAGGGCGCGCAGCTCGTCGTCGAACGCCGTCACCTTGGCGGCGGGGCGGTGCAGGACGGGGTTGCCGGTGATCACCACGGGGCGGATGGCCATGACGCACTTCCTTCGACTTGCCGGGCTTCGCCCCTTCTCGGACCGGGGCGGGAACGACGAAAGGCCGTCCCGAGTCCTCGGGACGGCCTTTCACAGCGGGTGAGCGACGGGGGTTGAACCCGCGACCTCCTGGACCACAACCAGGCGCTCTGCCGAACTGAGC
>JAPSHS010000366.1 GCA_031179495.1 Kocuria sp.
GTGAACAGCGCGTTGAGCTCGGCGACGACCGGGCCGCTGCACTGGATCATCAGGTCCTTCCACTCGAGGCCCTTCCGCAGGTTCCGCCGCTTGTTGTAGGAGCGGTGGATGACGTTCTGCGAACCGGTGAAGGCGAGGTCGCCGTCGACCACCAGGATCTTGCGGTGGTTGCGCAGGTCCGGCCGCTGCCACTCGCCCCGCCACGGCCGCACGGGGAGCATGCGCTGCCAGGGGAAGCCGGAGCGGTCGAAGTGCTCGACCAGCTCCCGGTAGCCGGGATAGCCGACCGAGCCGAGGTGGTCGATCAGCACGCGGACCCGCACGCCCCGCTCGTGGGCACGGACCAGGGCGTCCAGGAGCACCCGGGAGGTGTCGTCGATGGCCACGATGTAGAACTCGAAGTGGACGTAGTCCTCGGCCCGGTCCACCGCCTCCGCCATGATCCGCAGGCACTCGTGGTTGTCCGTGAGGATCTCGAAGGAGTTGCCGCCCACCATGGGCAGCGCCCCGAGACTGTAGTTGAGCGCAGCGGTGGACTCGATCCAGTCCGGCAGCTGCTCCCGGGCGTTGCCGAGGATGTGGGAGTCCGGGGTGTTCTCCCGGATGACGTCGTTCATCTTCGCCTGCATCGCCATCCGCTTCTTGGGCAGCCGGGCGGAGCCGATCACCAGGAAGAGGAGCACGCCCAGGATGGGCAGCAGGAAGATGGCCAGCAGCCACGCCAGTGCGACCGACGGCCGGCGGTTGTGGGGGATCCAGCCGAGCGCGACGAGGCGCACGGTCCAGTCGAGGACCACCAGGGCGACGAGGATCCACTCGGGCAGGCTGTCGAGGGGGAGCAGGTCGTAGGGGAAGAGGCGGGCGTCCACCACGTCAGCCTATCGGCGCCGTACCGCCGGGCACCGATCAGGCCGGGCGCGGCAGGACGTAGTCCGTCTCCAGCCCCGGGCCCTCGCGCTGGACGAAGCCCGCGGAGACGAGCGCCTGTGCGGCCGGGACGTTGTCCCCCGGCACGCTCGCCCGCACCCCGGTGACGCCGGGGTCTGTGAACGCCACCTCCAGCAGCGCGGCGATCCCCTCCTGCGCGTACCCCTGGTCGCGGCGGTCCGCCGTCAGGGACCCCACGACCTCCAGCTCGTCGTCGATCGGTGGGCCCACGAAGCCGGCGGTGCCGACGACCTGGCCGGTCGCCTTCTCGACGACGGCCATCCGGGCGTAGACGGACTCCGTGAAGAAGTACCCGCCGGCCAGCAGGGACTCCCGCGCGAAGTCGACGTCCTCCGCTGCGGGGAACCCCGCGGCGAAGTGCGGCGCGTCCTCACCCGCCGCCACGGCGTCGAGCTCCTCGGCGGTGAACGGGCGGAGCAGGAGCCGGTCGGTCTCCAGGACGGGTGCCGGGCGCAGGGCCTCGAGGTCCTCAGTCATGCTGGTGCTGCTTTCTGCGTGCGCGGGGAGCGGTGCCGGGTCGGGGACACCCGCGCCCGGGGCGCGGGCGTCCCCGGGTTCAGCCGAAGTACTTCGGGAGGGTGCCCTCGTGGGCCTCGCGGAGCTCGTCCAGGCCGATGCCGAACTCGCCCTGCACGTCGAGCGCGTGGTTCTCGGCGTCCACGACGCCGATCCGCGTGTGCGGGTAGGACCGCATGGTGCACATGTCCTTGAACCGGACCTCCTCGCTGCGGGGCACGGCCACCACGGCTCGTCCCTGCGTCTCGGAGAAGAGCAGGGTGAACAGGTCCAGGCCGTCGCGCTCGCACACCTCGCCCAGGCCGATGCGCGCGCCGACGCCGAAGCGCAGCGCCATCTCCGCCAGGGTCGCGGCGAGCCCGCCCTCGGCGACGTCGTGGGCGGCGTCGATCATGCCGTCGCGGGACATGTTGATCAGCAGGTCGCCGAGCAGCTTCTCCCGGGCGAGGTCCACGGCCGGGGG
>JAPSHS010000367.1 GCA_031179495.1 Kocuria sp.
CGGGGGACGCGCCGGGGGTCGGCCAGCACGTCGATGCCGTCGCCGCGGGGGATCCCGGCCGCCGCGTCGAAGGGCTGGAGGTCCAGGGCCCGGACCTCCACGCTGCGCCGCAGCTCGGTGTAGGCGGGGTTGAGCACCTGGAAGCCGCGGTCGCAGCGGAAGCCGTCGACCACGTCGGTGCGCACCCGGCCACCCACCCCGTCGGAGGCCTCCAGGACCGCGACGTCCAGCCCGTGCTGCTCGAGCAGGCGGGCGCACTGCAGGCCGGCCAGTCCGGCGCCGACGACGATCACGTCATGGTCCACGGGAGATCTCCTAGCGGGTCGGGGCGGCCGCGGTGGGGCGGGCGTGCGCGGCGGGTGCCGCGGTGTGCGGCGGGATCGTGAACAGCGCCGACTCCACGGTCAGGCCGGGGCCGAACGCCAGGGCGCACACGGTGCGCTCCTCGTCGCGAGGGGCTTCGTCGATCACCTGGCGCAGCACGTGCAGGACGGTCACGCTGCTCATGTTCCCCCGGGTGGCCAGCACGTCCCGGGACTCCCGCAGCGCCTCGGGCGGGAGGCCCAGCGTGTGCTCGAGCTTGTCGAGGATGCCCCGCCCGCCCGGGTGGAGGGCCCAGTCGGTGATGCGCTCGCGCTCCACGGTGCCCTCCGGTCCCTCCAGCAGGGCCTGCAGCGCGGTGTGGATGCTGTCCTCGAGGACCTGCGGCACGGCGGCGCCGAGGACCATCTCGAACCCGGAGTCGCCGATGGTCCACGCCATCGCCTGCTCGCCGTCGGGGATCACCAGGGTGCGGAACCGGTCGAGCTCCAGCAGCGGCAGGACCCCGTCCGGGACCCGGGAGCTCACCAGGGCCGCCGCCGCGCCGTCGGCGAACAGGGCGGCGCCCCGGACGGCGTCCGGGCCCCGGGCCGGGCGCAGGTGCAGCGTGCACAGCTCCACGGCCACGAGCAGCACGACCGCGTCCGGGTCCGCCGTGGCGAGGGCCGCCGCCTGGCGCAGGCCGATCAGCCCGCCGTGGCAGCCCATGAAGCCGATGTGCGAGCGGCGGGTGGCCGGGTCGAGCCCCAGGTCACGCACCAGCCGGTAGTCGGGGCCGGGGGCGAAGAAGCCGGTGCAGGAGACGGTCACCACGTCGGTGATGGAGGCGGGGTCGATCCCGGGGCAGCGCGCGAGCGCGTCCCGAGCGGCCTCGGCGAACAGGCCGGGGGCCTCCTCCACGTAGGTGCGGTTGCGGACGCCTGTGAGAGGTGCCAGGAACCGGCCGTCCCCGGTGATGTAGGGCGAGTCGCCGCGGGCGTCGTCGTCCACCAGCTCGGAGAGCACCGTGTGCCGGCGTGCGACCCCGGAGGCGCCGAACGCCGTGCGCAGCAGCCGGGCGTTGAGCCGGTCGGTGCCGGGCTGGGCCTGGTAGAGGTCGTGGGCGTCGGTCTGCTCGAGCACGTGCGCCGGGAGGGCGGTGCCGAGGGACAGGAGTGCGGGCGTCATCGCGTCCAGTATCCGTCCTCGCACCGACAGGTGCCACGGAGGACGCGCAGGGGCCCGGGCGGGCCGTCCGGGCCCGCCCGGCGGCCTCAGACGGTGGTGGTGGCGGCGTCGAAGCCCAGCCGCGGCAGCCGGTCGTGGCGCGGGGCGGCGGGGGCGCCGATGTTCACGACCATCAGCGAGCGCAGGCTCGTCCCGGCGTGGAACTCGGCGTCCACCCCGGGGGCGTCGAAACCGCCCATGGGGCCCGCGGCCAGTCCCGCGGCGCGCACGGCCAGCACGAAGTAGCCGGCCTGCAGGTGGGCGTTGTCCCGGCCCATCCGGGCGCGCAGCTCCTCGTTGTCGGCGAACATCCGCTGGTTCGCCGCGGCCGGCGGGAAGAGGACGGGCAGCTGCTCGTGCCAGTCGGTGTCGTAGCTGAGCACGGCGACGACGGGCGC
>JAPSHS010000014.1 GCA_031179495.1 Kocuria sp.
TCTGCCCGTGGGCGATGGTGACCCCCGAGTAGCCGAAGCCCACGATGTCGGCGGTGCCGTTGCCCACCAGGTCGACGACCTCGCGCGGGTGCTGGTCCACGCGCCAGCCCTGGTCCCAGCCGAACTGGCGCAGCTTCACGGTCGCGGGGGTGAAGGAGCCGTCGGGCTGGGCGTAGGAGACGTAGACCCCGGCGTTGCCGAAGCCGACGAGGTCCTCACGGCCGTCCCCGTCCACATCGGCCACCGTCCGCACGTGCCGGGTGTTGTTCCACCCCTGCGCGGTGCCGAAGTTCCTGAGCTTCAGCACGGGATCGGTGAAGGAGCCGTCGAGCTGGGCGTAGCCCACGTAGACCCCTGAGCGGCCGAAGCCGACGACGTCGACGCGACCGTCGCCGTCGACGTCGGCGAGCTCGCGCACGTGCTGGTCCACACGCCAGCCGTCGTCGTAGGAGAACATGGGCTGCACATAGGGCCCGTGATAGGTCCTGGCCTGGGCCGGGGCCCCGCCCAGGGCGAGCCCGGTGACGGCCAGCAGGGCCGCTGATGCACCCGTTGCCAGGCGGGACAGAAGAGAAGGTTTCATTTGGGGTGCCCCCACGTACTGGAGATGATGCGTCGTCCGTGGATCAGGACGAGGAGGCGGGGTGGAGAGCCCGGTCGACCCCCATCGACCGCCTGATGTTCTCCAGGGCCCGCGATGCCCCCGGGAAGGGGTGTGCCACCTGAGGTGACGCCGGACGGGGAGGGTGCCGTGCCCGGCCCTCTCAGTTTACGACCGCAACCCCCACCCCGCCAGAGCGCATTACCAGTTACCGGGGAGTAGAGCAAGAGTGTTATCGAGATGAGCCGACCTCGTGGGCGCTCCGCGCCCCCACGGGTGCCCCCCCCCTGGGCGGCTCAGTAGACGGGTACGCCGGGGTCCGTCTGCTCGACCCACGCCAGCACCCCGCCCTCGAGGTGGCGGATCCGCTCCTCCCGCCCGGCGTAGTACGGGCGCAGCGCGGCCAGGGCTGCCGCCGAGCGGGTGCCGGCCTTGCAGTGCAGCACGAGGTCCGCGCCGCGGGCCTCCGGCGGCAGGGCCTCCGGCCCCCGCTCCAGCAGCTGCTGCAGCGGCACCGGCACGGCACCGGGAATGGCCACGAGCTCCCGCTCCCAGTCCTCCCGCACGTCGACCAGGACGAACGCGGCCTCCCCGCGCCCGCGGCGCTCCAGCAGCCGGGCCAGCTCGGCCGCCCCGAGGGTCTCGGAGGGCTCCGCGCCGCCGCCGGGCAGGGCGCGGACGGCCTCGGGCTCGGCGACCTCGGTGACCGGGGCGGCGCCGGGGTCCGGGGCCAGGCGCAGCTCGCGCCAGGTCATCGCCAGGGCGTCGTGCAGCAGCACCCGCCCGAGCAGGGGCTCCCCGGTGCCGGTGATCAGCTTGACGGCCTCGGTGACCATGACGGAGCCGAGAGTGGCGGGGAGCATCCCGAAGACCCCGCCCTCGGCGCAGCTGGGGACCTCGCCGTCCGGCGGCGCCTCGGGGTAGAGGTCCCGGTAGGTGGGTCCGTGGCCGGCCCAGAAGACGCTGACCTGTCCCTCGAAGCGCAGGATGGAGCCCCACACGCAGGGGACGCCGGTCAGCGCGGCCGCGTCGGCGACGACGTAGCGGGTCGCGAAGTTGTCCGCGCCGTCGAGGACGAGGTCGTACTGGCCGACGATCTCCACGGCGTTGTCCGCCGCGAGCCGGCAGGGGTGGGTGCGCACCCGGACCAGGGGGTTGAGCGCGGTCACGGCCTCCGCGGCGGAGTCCGCCTTGGGCCGGCCGACGTCGGCGGTGCGGTGCACCACCTGGCGCTGCAGGTTGGAGACGGCCACGACGTCGTCGTCGACGATCCCCAGCGTCCCCACGCCCGCCGCGGCGAGGTACTGCAGCGCCGGGGCGCCCAGCCCGCCGGCGCCGACCACGAGCACGCGCGCGTTCTTGAGCCGGCGCTGGCCGAGCGGGCCGATCCCCGGCAGCGTGAGGTGCCGGGCGTAGCGCTCGAGCTCCGCCCGGGTCAGGTCCGGGCCGGGCGCCACGAGCGGGGGCAGCGGGCTCACCGGGACTCCCCCAGCGGCGCCCAGTCCCCGCGCGGGACGTCCAGCGGATCGCCGGCCGGTCCCTCCGGCTCGATCCGCCCCGCCATGGGCGAGGACGCGAGCGCGTGCCGGCGGGCCGGGATCCGTCCGGCGCGGGCGGCCAGCCGCCCGGCGGCCACGGCGTGGCGCATGGCGGTGGCCATGGCCACCGGGTCCTGCGCGCGGGTCACGGCGCTGGCCAGCAGCACGGCGTCGCAGCCCAGCTCCATGGCCAGGGCCGCCTCGGAGGCGGTGCCGATGCCGGCGTCGAGCACCACGGGCACCG
This sequence comes from Kocuria sp., assembly GCA_031179495.1. Classification (GTDB taxonomy): domain Bacteria; phylum Actinomycetota; class Actinomycetes; order Actinomycetales; family Micrococcaceae; genus Kocuria; species Kocuria sabuli. The sequence goes on from JAPSHS010000014.1 coordinate 2,384, forward strand.
AGGCCCGGGAGGCGATGAGCTCGATGTTGTGCGGGTTGAGGATCCCCAGCCCGGTGCCGATGGGCGCACCGAGGGGCATGACGGCGGCCGCGCCGAGGTCCTCGAGCCGGCGGGCCACGGCCGGGTCGTCGGAGGTGTAGGCGAAGACCTTGAAGCCGCGGGCCACGAGCTGCTCGGTGGCGTCGAGCAGCTCCACCACGTCGGGCAGCAGGGTCTCCTCGTCCGCGATGACCTCGAGCTTGACCCAGTCGGTCTCCAGGGCCTCGCGGCCCAGCTCGGCGGTGAGCAGCGCGTCCCGGGCGGTGTAGCAGCCGGCGGTGTTGGGCAGGATCCGGATGTCGTTGCGCTCGAGCATCGCGAACAGCGAGTCCCCCTGGCCCGGGGCGTAGCGGCGCAGGGCCACGGTGGTCAGCTCGGTGCCGGAGGCCTCCAGCGCCTGCTCCAGGGTGAGCAGCGAGCTGAGCCCGCCGGTGCCCATGATCAGCCGGGAGGCCAGTTCCGTGCCGTCGAGCACGAGCGGGTCGGGGTGCGGGGCGGTCATGTCAGCCTCCTTGGACGGCGGTGATGATCTCGACGGACTGGCCCTCGGCCACGGGGGTGCGGGCCCAGCGGCTGCGGGGGACCACCGCGGCGTCCACCGCCACGGCCACGCCCAGGCGTCGGCCGTCCAGCGGGGCGCCGTCGGGACCCAGGGGGCGCCCGACGGTCTCGGCCACGAGGTCGACGACGGTCGTGCCCCCGGCCACGGCGTGCGGGCGGCCGTTGAGGGTGATGGCGGTCATCGGGTGCTCCTGTTCGGGTGGCGGGGTCCGGCCGCGGCCGGCCGGGGGTCCCCGGGGGGCGCCCCGGCGGGGCGGTCGAAGCGGTGCGGGTCGGTGCTCGCCAGGTGACGGGCCTCGTCCTCCGGCACGGCCCCGCCGAGGACCAGCCGCGCGGCGAGGCGGGCGGCCAGCGGGGTGAGCAGGACGCCGTGGCGGAAGTAGCCCGTGGAGACCACGAGGCCGGGCACGGGCTCCCCCTCCGGGCCGCGGGTGCGGCCCAGGTACGGGATGTCGTCCGGGGTGCCGGGCCGGGCGCGGGCCATGGCCTCGACCAGCTCGAGGTCGGCGACGCCCGGGACGAGGGCCTGGGCGTCGCGCAGCAGCCGGAACACGCCCCCGGCGCTGATCCCTTCGAGGTCGTCCTCGCGCGAGGTCGCCCCGATCACCACCGTCCCGTCGGCCCGCGGCACCAGGTAGACGGGCACCCCGTGGACCAGGCCGCGGACGGTGCGCTCGAGCAGCGCGGGCGCCCCGCGGGGCACGCGGGTGCGGAGGATGTCCCCGTGCACCGGGCGCAGCGGCGGGCGCCAGGACCCGGGCAGGCCCTCGAGACCAGCGAGGCCCGTGCCCGGCGCGAGGACCGTCTCCCCCGCCGAGACCATCCCGCCGCCGGCCAGGTGCACCCCGGTGACCGCGCCGTCGGCGCTGCTGCGCAGTCCCACGGCACGGTCGTGCACGAGGCGGGCCGGGCCGCCGTCGGCGCCTCCCTCCCGGCCGGTCCCCGGCAGCCCGGGGGCGACGAGGGCGGCGAGCAGCGCGGCCACGAGCCGGCGCGGGTCGACCTGGTGGTCGTCGGGGATGCGGTGCACGGCGGACAGCCGTGGGCTCAGGGCCGGTTCCAGGGCCCGGGCGGCGCGCAGGGTCAGTGGCTCCACGGCCATGCCGTGGCGCCGCTGCAGCTCGCGCAGGTCGGCCAGGGCCTGCCGGTCGGCCGCGTCGACGCCGCAGACGAGGGTCTCGGTGGTGCGGTAGCCGACCGACCCGTCCGCCGCCTCCTCGAGGGCGGCCACGAAGGCCGGGTACGCGGCGGCCGAGGCCGTCATGAGGGGGTAGAGGGGCTCCTGCTGGTACTGGACCTCGCTGACCGGGGCGAGCATGCCGGCCGCGGCACGGCTGGCCCCGGAGCCGGGCTCGGGGTCCACCACGGCCACCGAGCGGCCGCGGCGGCGCAGCTCCCAGGCCGTGGCCAGGCCGACCACGCCGGCCCCGACCACGGCGACGTCGGCCCGGACGTGCTCGGGGTACGGCACGGCCGGTGCGGGAGGCGCAGACGTCACGGGTGGTGTCCTTTCCTACGGCGGCACGACCCGCATCAGGTGTGGCGGTCGGCGCTGGACGCCCTCTCAGCCCCGGTGGGGCTCCCGCAGAACCGCTGACCTATCATCAGCGTGTGAACCAGCATACCCAGGACACCTCCGCCCCCGCCGAGTCCCCGCTGAGAGGCGCCCGGGCGGACAAGCTCTTCGCCGCCCGGCTCTACGTGTGCACGGACGCCCGGCGAGCGCAGGGCGACCTCGAGGAGTTCCTGCACGCCGTCTACGCCGGCGGGGCGAGCATCGTCCAGCTGCGGGACAAGGGCATCGACGCCGACGAGGAGATCGCCGCGCTGCGCCTGCTGGGCCGGGTCGCCGCCGAGTACGACGCCCTGTTCGCCGTGAACGACCGCGCCGACGTCGCCGCGCTCGTGGGCGCCGACGTCTTCCACGTGGGCCAGCACGACCTCACCCCCGCCCAGGCCCGGCAGCTGCTCGGCCCGGACGTGCTGATCGGCCGCTCCACGCACGACCTCGGCCAGGCCCGGACCGCGCTCGCCGACCCGGACGTCGACTACTTCTGCACCGGGCCCGTGTGGGAGACGCCCACCAAGCCGGGGCGGCCCGCCACCGGTCTCGGGTTCGTCCGGGCCGTCGCCGAGCTGACCGGCGCCCGGCTGGACGCCGATCCGGAGGCCGCGCCCGTGCCGTGGTTCGCCATCGGCGGCATCGACGAGCTGCGGCTCCCGGAGGTCCTGGCGGCCGGGGCGCGCGGCGCCGTCGTCGTCCGGGCGGTCACGGAGGCCCCCGACCCGCGGGCCGCCGCCGGACAGCTGCGCAGCCTGCTCCCCGCCTGAACTCCCCACCGGCTCCCCGCGGCCGCACAGCCCCGTCTGAGAGCATGGACCTGTCAGAGAGCATGGCCCCGGACGACGACGGAGGAGTGGCCCATGGACCCCGAGCTCGACCCTCAGGTGCGGCACGCGGTGGAGCATCCCGCGCAGACCGCCCGCGGCCCGGAGGACGTGCAGCTGCGCGTCCGACTGGCCGGTGAGCCCGCCCGGCGGGCGCTGGGCGCCCACTGGGAGGAGGGCGCCCCGGAGGACGCCCCGCCCGGCGAGGACCGGCTCGCGGCGGCCGTGCTGCTGGCCACCCTCTTCGGGGACACGTTCTGGCTCGAGCGAGCGGCCCGGCTGCCCGGTGACGTCCCCGGATGCCCCTCGGCGCCGCCGAGCGGGCTCCTGGAGCTCACCCGCGTGCCCGGCGCCCGGGCGGCCATGGCCTCCGTCCTGGAGCGGTCCCTGCTCACCGGGCTGCTGGAGTGGGGCACGAACCCGCTGCCCGAGCAGCCGCCGCTCGCCGTGGCGCAGGCGGCCCGGGATTTGGGCATTCCCGACGACGGGCGGGTCTACCGGGTGGTGCGCCGCCGGGCCGAGCGCTTCCTCGCCCGGGAGTACGACGGCTCCGAGGAGCTGGAGCGCTTCGTGGCGCTGCTGACGGAGGCCGAGAAGGGCCACCGCGAGGACGGTCCCGTGCTCTCCGGCGAGACGCTGCCGCCCGCCGGTCCGCCGGCGCCGGGGAGCGCCGGGTCCGGGCCGGCACCGTCGAACCCCTCGATCGCGGACGCCCCCGAGGCCCCCCGGTGGGGCGTCAGCCCGTCGACGCCCGCCCCGCCGCCGCCCGGGCAGCTCGGCCGGCCCGGCGAGCCCGGGGAGCCGTTCCCCGGCCAGGCGCAGGGCGGCCCGTTCCCCGGCCCGGGGGCGGGAGGCCCGATGGCCGGACCCGGGGGGTGGCCGCCGCGCCAGGCCCCGGCCCCGGAGGAGGACGACTCCGACAACCTCAAGGCCTGGGGCCTCGTCTTCCTCGCCATCGTGGCGGTCATCGTGGCGCTGATCTTCGTCCTCTGACCACCGCCCGGCTTCGGCGCCACCACTGCGCTGGAGGGTGACGTGACTGTCGCGCGCCTCGCCGACACGGTCTCCGGCGTCCTCGACGCCCACGCGCCGGTGGGGGTCGATCCGCCGGGCAGCTCGACCGGCGTCCGGCCCGTGCCCGAGCTGGCCCGGATCGGGTGGCCCCCGGGCCGGGCGCGCCGCGCTCTCCAGCGGTTCCCGGCGCCGAGCCGCACGGGTTCGACCCCTGCGGCCACTTCCCGGGGTGGGACCGGCCCGCGGAGACCGTCGAGCTCGTGCCGAACCGGACGGGCGGAACCCGCTGATCCGCGAGCGCTTCCCCGCGTGACCCATTTGCTTGCACAGGAAAGCTTTTGAGGGCTACCCTTGAGGACATATCAACCACTGTGTTGCCGATGCCGACGGAGAGCCCCGAGATGCCGATCTTTCCCCAGAACCCCGACCCCCGGAGCCTGACGGCACGCCCCGCCGAGGACCTGCTGTCCGCCGGGACCCGGATGGGCGCCGTCGAGCTGCTCGTGTCCGACCTGGACACGATGCTCGCCTACTACACGGACGCCGTCACCCTGGAGGTGCTCGGCCACGCCGGGGACACCGCGGTCCTGGGCCGGGACGGCCGGACGGTGGTGCGCCTGCGCCAGGTGAAGGAGCTGCCGCCGGCCCGCCGCGGTCAGGCCGGGCTGTTCCACACCGCGGTGCTGTTCGAGGACGAGCCGGCGCTGGCGGTGGCCCTGGCCTCCGTCGCCGCCGTGGCCCCGCACTCCTTCACCGGCAGCGCCGACCACCTCTACAGCCAGGCCTTCTACTTCGACGACCCCGAGGGCAACGGTGTGGAGCTCTACACCGACCGCCCCCGGGACACGTGGCGGCGGGAGGGCAACGGACTGCTGACGCTGGCGTCCGAGCCGCTGGACCCGAACGGCTTCCTGCAGGACCACCTGGCCGGGCAGGACGGGCGGCGCCCCGTGGCACCGCCGGCCACCCTGGGCCACGTGCACCTGCAGGTGGGCGACATCCCGCTCGGCCGGCAGTTCTACGTGGACGTCCTGGGCTTCGAGGTGATGAGCGACGTCGGCTCGGCCCTGTTCATCGCGGCGGGCGGCTACCACCACCACATCGCACTCAACACCTGGCACAGCGCGGGGGCAGGACCGCGCGCGGCCTCCCTGGGGCTGGGACAGGTCAACATCGATCTGCCGGACGCCGAGGACGTCGCCGCCCTGCAGGCCAGGCTGGCGGACCACCGGATCCCCACCCGGCACGACGGCGCCGTGCTGCGCTTCGAGGACCCGTGGCGCACCCTCATCCAGGTGGGCGTCGCGGCGTAGACGGTACGGCGGACGGCTCGGGCGGACGCCGGCGAGACCCGGCGTGCAGGTGGGCCGCCCCGGCTCCTCCGGCGCCCCTCCGGCAGCAGTCCCGGCGGTGAGCTCCGGGACGGGCGCGCCGGTCAGGAGCTCCGGGGCCAGGCGCCTCGGACCGGCGTCCGGACGCGGCGGTGGCGCAGGACGCCCGGGATCCGGCCGGTGTCGCCGATGGGCTCCCCGCGGGCGAAGTCGGCCCACAGGCGGCGGACCTGCCGGCCGCAGGCGTCGATGTCCGCCCACGTGGCGCCGGCGACCAGCCCGGTGCCGGCCCAGGTCCGCTCGTCGCCGAAGAGCAGGGGCAGGTCGACCGTGTGGGCGGCCCCGTACGGGTTGCCGGGGGCCGCCCAGGAGATCACGTAGCGGTGGGCCGTCCCGCCCGCGCGCACGTGCCGCCGCGCGAAGCGGCGGATCGCCCGGGAGTAGACCGCCGAGGTCGCCCATCCCACGACGGCGCGGCGGAGCACCGGGCCCAGGAACGGGACGCGGGTCCACCGCTGGAGGACGGGCACCGTGGGCAGGTAGAGCCGCGCCTCCTCGGTGGTGCGCCCGATGAGGACGTCGACGTGCGGGGCGGCCCGGTCCCATGCCGCGTCGACCTCCTCCTCGGCGGGCAGCGGGTGGTGCCCGTACTGGGTACCGAAGGGCATCGCGCCCATGAGGCCGAAGGAGGAGGCGCGGGCCTCGACGTCGGCCTGGGCGGCCACCACGTCGGCGGCGGGCATGCCGGCCGTGACGGCCTCGGCCGCCTCGGCCATCGCGGCGTTCATCCTCCGGCGGCCGCGGGCGATGCCCAGCGGCGGGCTCTGGAGGATCGCGCGCCGGAACAGCTTCTCCGCGCCGGGCACGGCCATGAGGTGGGCCACGGCGTCGCCGCCGGCGGACTGGCCGAAGGCGGTCACCCGGCACGGGTCGCCCCCGAAGGCGGCGATGTTGCGCTGCACCCAGCGGAAGGCCTGGAGCTGGTCGAGCAGTCCCAGGTTGGCGGGGCGGGCGTGCCCGGAGCCCAGGTAGCCGAAGAGCCCCAGCCGGTAGGTGACGGTCACGACCACCACGCGCTGCTCGGCCACCAGCGGCTTCGGGTCCATGATCGGGGCGTCCCCGGCCCCGGTGGTGTAGGAGCCGCCGTGGATCCAGACCAGCACCGGCAGGCCCTCGTCGGCCCGCGCGTCGCGGGGCGCGGTCACCGACAGCCGCTGGCAGGCCTCGTCCTGCGGCAGGCCCCGGAGCGTCTCGCCCAGGACCGAGACCAGGAAGGGCGAGCGGGGCTGGGGGCAGGCCGGCGCGGGCTCCCTGGCGTCCAGCGGCTCCGTCCAGTCGTCCGCGGGGGCGGGGGCCGTGAACCGGTCGGCGACGGCGTAGGGGATGCCGCTCGCCCGGACCACCTCGCCGTCGGCCCGGCCGTGGACGGGGCCGCACGGCGGAGTGAACGTGGTCGTGGTGGTCGTGGTCATGCGTCCTTCTCCCGGTGGTGGGGCAGCGCAGTCGGCCCTGTCCTGTCGCGACGCCCGCTGCGGTCGTGCGCTCCCGGTACAGGTCCGGGCGACCGTGCGCTATTCCCCGGCCCGTAGGTGCCCGGTAGAATGTTGCAGTGGTGCAAAAAGTGCAGAAGTGCAAGAATATCGGCGTGAACACCACTTCTCCCCCCTCCCTGCGCGCCCGCCAGAAGGCCGAGACCTGGTCCGCCCTCCACGAGGCGGCCGCCGCTCTCGCGCTCGAGCGCGGCCTCGAGGGCACCACGGTCGAGGCCATCGCCACGGCGGCGGGGGTCTCCCAGCGGACCTTCTTCAACTACTTCCCGGCCAAGGAGGACGCCGTCCTGGGGATGCGGGCCCCCTCGCTGGACCCGGAGCTGCTGGAGGGCTTCTCCCTCGAGCACGACCTGCTGGGACAGGTCTCGCGCCTGCTCCTGGCCGTGACCCGCAGCGCCTACGCGGGCCGGGACGCGGAGCGGCGCCGGCAGCTGCTGGAGGACCACCCGAGCCTGGGCCGGCGCCGGCACGAGCTGACCCTCGAGGCCGAGGCCCTGGTGCGCCGCACGCTCGCCGAGCTGCTGGCCGGGGACCCCGAGTGGTCCGCCGGGATCGGGGAGCACCGCGTGGACGACGTCGCCCGGATGCTCGTCATCCTCAGCGGCGTCCCGCTGCGCTTCGCCATCACCGCCGAGGGCCACTCCCCGGCGCACGGCCTGCCGGCCGAGGACCACGAGTCGGCGCTCGCCCTCTTCCACCGCCTCCAGGAGAAGCTCCGATGACCCGCTCCCCCGCCCACCGGGCCGAACCGGCCCCCGGCGCCCACCACCTGGCGCTGCTCTTCGTGGGCCTGATGCTCTCGATGCTGCTGGCCGCGCTGAACCAGACCGTGCTCAGCACGGCCCTGCCCACGATCGTGGGCGAGCTCAACGGCGTGAACGAGATGCTGTGGGTGATCACGGCCTACATCCTCGCCTCGACGATCATGATGCCGGTCTACGGCAAGCTCGGGGACCTGATGGGCCGCAAGCCCCTGCTGCTGGGCGCGATCCTGGTGTTCATGGCCGGCTCCGTCGTCGGGGCGCTCGCGGGCACCATCGAGGTCCTCATCGCGGCCCGCGCGATCCAGGGCCTCGGCGGCGGCGGGCTGATCATCCTCTCCCAGGCCGCCATCGCCGACGTGGTCCCCGCCCGGGAGCGCGGGAAGTACATGGGCGTCATGGGCGGGGTGTTCGCGGTGGCCTCGGTGGCCGGGCCGCTGCTGGGCGGCTGGTTCACCGAGGGGCCCGGCTGGCGCTGGGTCTTCTGGATCAACATCCCGCTCGGGCTGCTGGCCCTGGCCGGAGCCGTCCTGTTCCTCAAGCTCCCCCGGCACCGCGGCCGGCCCCGCCTGGACGTCGGCGGCATGGTGCTGCTGGCCGTGGCCACGACCTGCCTGGTCCTGTGCGCCACCTGGGGCGGCGGCCGGTACGCCTGGTCCGACCCCGTGATCCTCGGCCTGGTCGCCGGGACGCTCGTGACCGCCGCCGCCTTCGTGCTGGTGGAGCGGCGCACCGCCGAGCCGATCATCCCGATGCACCTGTTCCGTGAGCGCAACTTCGTGCTCACCACCGTCGCCGGCCTGCTCACCGGCGTGGCGATGTTCGGGGCCCTCGGCTACCTGCCGACCTATCTGCAGATGGTCTTCGGCGTCGACGCCACCGCGTCCGGGCTGCTGATGGTGCCCATGATGGGCACCCTGCTCGTGACCTCGGTGCTCGCCGGGCGGGCGGTGAGCCGGACCGGGCGCTACAAGTGGCTGCCGGTGGCGGGCAGCGCGGTCGTGGCCGTGGCCATGGGCCTGCTCTCGACCCTGACCCCCGAGCAGGGCGTGTGGCACGTATGCCTCTACATCGCGCTCCTGGGGCTGGGACTGGGCCTGTCCATGCAGGTGCTCGTGCTCATCGTGCAGAACACCTTCCCGCTGCGGCAGGTGGGCACGGCCACCGCGGCGAACAACTTCTTCCGCCAGATCGGCGCCACCCTGGGCGCCGGGGTGGTGGGCAGCGTCTTCGCGGGCCGGCTGGCCGGCCTGCTGGCCGAGCGTCTCCCGGCGGCCGCGCTCGAGGGCGGCACGGGCGGGGCCGACTCGCTCACCCCCGCCGTGGTCGCCGCCCTGCCGCAGGCGGTGCGGGAGCCGATCGTGTCCTCCTACAACGACGCCCTGACCCCCATCTACCTCTGGGTCGTCCCCCTGGGGCTGCTGGCGGCCGCACTGCTGTGCTTCGTCACCGAGAAGCCGCTGGCCACGACGATCGAGAAGGACACCGAGCCGGAGTCGCCCGCCGAGGGCGGCCCCGTGGTCACCGCCGGGGAACCGGCCGGCCGGAGGGGCGAGCACCGGCCCGCCGGCAGCGGCGGACGGGACCGTCGGAAGGGGTCGCCGGAGCACGGCCCGCTCCGTAGGCTGGGAACCAGCGCTCGCACACGGCCGGGCGCCGGGCGGCCCGGACGCGGCCGCCCGCGGACGGAGGCGAGGAGCGCGGAATGAGCGACAGCGACGACACCGTCGGCCAGGACTTCGACGAGGCCGTCAACATGACGGCCGGGCAGCTCTCGGACTGGCTGGACACCGACGAGTCCCGGTCGGTGGGACAGGACGACGGCGGCGAGTCGGTGGGCCACCGATCGGGGCGGCGCATCGTGGAGATCCTGCGGAAGAAGAAGGGTGATCGCACGGAGTCCGACGAGGAGCACATGCACAAGGTCGTCGGCTACGTCCACCGCCACCTGGCCCAGCGACCCGACGGGGACGTCCGCGAGACCCGGTGGCGGTACTCCCTGATGAACTGGGGCCACGACCCGCTGAAGGACTGAGCGCCACGGGGCGCCACCGAGCACAGGACAGCGGCGTGCGGTCGCCCGGAGACGGCCCGCACCCGGCGAGGCACGAGGAGAGGAACAGCGCATGAGCCTGAGCAAGGGCACGAAGGTCACCTGGAACACCCCGCAGGGCACCACCGAGGGCACCGTGGTCGAGAAGAAGACCGAGGACTTCGAGCTCGACGGGCACACGTTCCGGGCGAGCAAGGACGACCCCCGCTACGTCGTCGAGTCCGACAGCTCCGGCGCCCGCGCGGCGCACAAGCCCGAGGCCCTGACCGAGGCGTAGGGCGTGGCGTAGGGCGTGGCGTAGGGCGTGGCGTAGGGCGTGGCGGCCGTTCCGGAGGCGCCCGTGCCTGCGGAACGGCCGCTGCGGCTGCACCGCTCGCCGCACGCCCTCCGCACGCCGGGGCACCAGGCGCCCGGGTGGAGCGGACGACGCCCGTCAGCCCCGGGCGATCAGTAGACCGTCTAGTTACCAGACGAATTGAATTCACGATCGTCTAGAATGCCCGCATGCTTGCACATCACCCGACCTCCTCCGGCTACTGGTACGGCACCGGCGAGGACCGCGCCACCGGCCCCGGAGCGGTGCAGGTGCTGGAGGCCCTGCGGGCCTACCGCACCGCCGAGACCGCCATGCGCCGCCGCACCAAGGACTCCATGGGCATGGGCGAGAAGGACCTCCTCGCCCTGCGCCACCTCCTCGAGGCCGACCGCTCCGGCACCCCCATGAGCCCCCGCGACCTCGCCGCCCGCCTGGGCATCTCCTCGGCCTCCACCACCACCCTGCTCGACCGCCTGGCCCGCACCGGCCACATCACCCGCCGCCCCCACCCCACCGACCGCCGCGCCCTGGTCATCGTGGCCACCACCGCAGCCGACTGCGAGGTCCGCTCCACCCTCGGACACATGCACCACCGGATGCTCACCACCGCCCGCGCCCTCACCCCCGACCAGGCCGCCACCGTCACCGCCTTCCTGCACGCCATGGCCGCCGCCGTCGACGACACCGAGGAGACCGGCCACGACAGCTGCCGGCCGGAATCGCCGCGGACCATCTGACGACCGGCCGGGCAGCCCGGCAGGACGGACCGCGCCGCCCCGCCTCCGCGGACATCCGGGCGTAACACGACGTTGGCACCATCGGAGCCGCACCGGTCTCGGCCGAGACCGGCCCAGCGCGATCCCGAAGGGCGGTTCCCCGATGCATGTTCCGGACCATTTCCTCGACCCGGCGGTCACGACGACCACGGCCGCCGTGGCGCTGATCGGGGTCTCCGCGGCGGCGTGGCAGGTGCGGCGGACCGCGCCCGCCCACCGGCTGGGCTTCGCCGCGGCGGTGACGGGCTTCGTCTTCGCCGCGCAGATGGTCAACTACGCGGTGCTGCCGGGCACCAGCGGCCACTTCCTGGGTGCCGCGCTGGCCGCGGCCCTGCTGGGCCCCTGGCTCGGTCTGCTCTGCGTGACCGTGGTGCTGGCCGTCCAGGCGCTCGTCTTCGCCGACGGCGGGCTCACCGCCCTGGGCACCAACGTGACGCTGATGGCCCTCGTCGGCGTGGCCGTGGCCTGCGCCGCGGGCGCGGCGCCGGCCCGCCTGCTCGGCCGGCCCGCGCCGCGCACGGCGGCGGGGCTGGGCGCGGCGCTGTCCGTGCCGGCGGCCGCCCTGGTCTTCTCCGGCCTGTACGCGGTCGGCGGGACCGTGCCCGTGGCCACGGGCGGGATGGCCGCCTCCATGCTCGGCGTGCACGCCCTGATCGGGGTCGGCGAGGCCGTGGTCACCGTGGCCGTGCTGTCCCTCGTCATGGCGGTGGCCCCGGGACTGGCCGCGGTCGACGCCCGTCCGTCCGCCCCGGCCGGCGCCCGGCGCGGCGCCCTGGGCGTGGCCGGCGCCGGACTGCTGTGCGCCGCGGTGCTGTCCGCGGCGGCCTCCTCCGCCCCGGACGGCCTGGAGTCCGTGGCCCTGGCCTACTCGTTCGCGGACGCGGCGGCGCCGCACGCACTGGCCGACGCCGCCCTGGCCGGCTACGGCGAGACCGCCGGGCTCCCGGTGGCACTGGCCGGCGTGCTCGGACTGGTCCTCACGGGGATGCTGGCCGCCGGCGCCCTGCGCGCGCTCACCGCCGGGCGCCCCCTCCCGGTACGCGTCTGAGACCCGCCTCCACCGCTCGGACACAACTGTGGCCCGCCCCGGAGGGGGCGGGCCACGGCCGTGTCCGGCACGGGGCCGGGACCTGACGACGCGGGGGACGGACCCGACGGGAGGGCTAGTGCATGACGTAGCGGCCGAGGTACGCCTGGCGGGCGGTGCCGATGATGCCCGCGGCGTTGCGCAGCTGCGCGGGCACGATCCGGGCGCGCAGCTCGAGGTGGGGCAGGAAGTGCTGGTGCCGCTCGCTGATGCCCCCGCCCAGGACGATCAGGTCGGGGGAGACCAGGAGCTCGAGGTGGTCGAGGTAGCGCTGGAGCCGGTCGGTGTACGTGGGCCAGTCGAGGCCCTCCGCCACGCGGGCGGAGGCGCCGGCCCAGCCGTCGACGTCGCGGCCGTCCAGGTCCACGTGGCCCAGCTCGGTGTTGGGGAGCAGCTCCCCGTCGTGGAACAGCGCCGAGCCGATGCCGGTGCCCAGCGTGATCATCAGGACGGTGCCGCCCACGCCGCGCGCGGCACCGAAGCGGGCCTCGGCCAGGCCGGCGGCGTCGGCGTCGTTGAGCACGGCGACGTCCCGGCCCAGCCCCGTGCTGAGCAGGCGCCCGGCGTGCATCCCGAGCCAGGAGTCGTCCAGGTGGGCGGCCGAGCGGGTGATCCCCCGGTCGATGATGCCCGGCACGCCCACGCCCACGGGGCTGCGCGGGTCCAGGCCGTCCGGTCCGGTGCTCAGCTCGGCCAGCGCCGCGCCCAGCGCGGCGACCACGGCGTCCGGAGTGGCCGGGTTGGGGGTGAGGATCCGCCGGAGCGACCCGACGGTCACGCCGTTCACCGGGTCGACGACCGCGTACTTGATGGCCGTGCCACCGATGTCGACGCCGATGCGGCGGACGTCGCCGCCGGCCCCGTCGTCGGCGGGCGGGAGGGCGGAGGTCGTCCGCGAGGACGACGAGGTCAAGGTCATGTCACGGTCCTGGATCGGGGTCGGCTCGGCGCGCCCGCAGCGGGACGACGCTTGAACGAGAATACAACTGAACCAGCACAACAACGGCTGGACCGGGATCGTTCCCTACAATCGAGGGGTCCGGACCGACCGGGCCGGCCCGGCGCAGCAGCCGGGTCCCGTGCGTCACCTCGCCGAAGGGCCCCCGCATGACCGACTCCGCCGCCGCTCGAGCTCGGCGGGACGGGCACGGGCGAGCTCGGCCCGGAACGCGGGGCGGCCGATGACCGGCCTGGAGCTCGCCCTGGTGGCGCTCGTGGTGTGCCTGGCCTCCTGCCTCCAGGGCGCGATCGGTTTCGGCCTCGGCATGCTCGCCGCCCCGGTGATCGCCCTGCTGGACCCCACGCTGCTGCCCGGGTCCGTCGTGCTGCTCGCGGCCGGGCTCACCGTGCTCGGCGTGCTGCGGGACCGTACCGCCGTGGACCTGCGCGGGACGGGCTGGGCCCTGCTCGGCCGGGTGCCGGGCACGGCGGCGGGCGCCCTGCTGGTGGCGGCGCTGCCCCCGCAGGCCGTCGCCCTGACCCTGGCGGGCACGGTCCTGCTCGCCGTGCTGCTCAGCGTGTGCGGCTGGCGGCCCCGGCCGCGCCCGGTCACGGTCGCCGCCGCCGGGGCGGCCTCGGGGCTGATGGGCACGGCCACGTCCATCGGCGGCCCGCCCATGGCGCTCGTGTGGCACGGCTCCTCCCCCGCCCGGATGCGCGGCACCATGAGCGCCTTCTTCCTGGTCGGCGCCCTCATGTCCCTGGCGGCCCTGATCGCGGTGGGCGCCATCGACCGGCGGATCCTGCTGTTCGCCGCCGTGCTGCTGCCGGCCATGCTCCTCGGCTTCGCCGCCTCCGGCGTGGTGAACGGGCGCCTCGACAAGGTCCTCGTGCGCCGGGTGGGGCTGACGGCGTCCACGACGGGCGCGGTGCTCGTCCTCGCCCAGGCCCTCTGAGGGGCGCCGGCGGAGCACCGGGCCGAACACCGTGGCGGGCCACGTGACCCACCGCTCGGTCGGCGAGGCCCACCGCCCCGACCGCACGGGTCCCGTGCCCGCGACCCGGGCCGTCCGCCGCCCGGGTCCGACGACGACGCGGTCGGCTGCGGTCCTACGATGGACGCACCGCACCCGACCGCTGCACCGGCGAGGAGCACCATGCACCGCATTCCCGACAGCATCATCCCCGAGGGCATCGACACCCCCGACGTCCTGATCGACCGGGACGTGCTCGGGCGCAACATCGAGCGGATGGCCGCGGCCGTGCGCGCGAAGGGCCTGACGCTGCGCCCGCACGCCAAGACGCACAAGGTCCCGCAGATCGCGGCGCTGCAGCTCGCCGCGGGAGCGGCCGGGCTGACCGTGGCCACGATCGGGGAGGCCGAGGTCTTCGCCGCGCACGGGGCCGGGGACCTGTTCCTCGCCTACCCGCTGTGGGTGGGCCCGCGGCAGGCGGAGCGCCTGCGCCGGCTCAGCGCCACGGCCCGGATCAGCACCGGCGTGGACTCCGCCGAGGCCGCCGAGGCCATGGGGCGGCAGCTCGGGGACGCGGCGGGGGACGTCGCCGTGCTCGTGGAGGTCGACAGCGGCCACCACCGCAGCGGCGTCCACCCCGACAGTGCCGGGGAGGTCGCCCTCGCCGCCGCCCGGGCCGGGCTGCGCGTGGAGGGGGTCTTCACCTTCCCGGGGCACAGCTACGCCCCCGGCATGCCGGCCGAGGCCGCCGCGCAGGAGCAGCGGGCCCTGGACCGGGCGGCCGGCCGGCTGGAGGCCGCGGGTCTCGAGGTCCTGCGCCGCAGCGGCGGCTCCACGCCCTCGGCGCTGCTGACCGAGAGCTCCGCCGCGACCGAGGTGCGCCCCGGCGTCTACGTCTTCGGCGACGCCCAGCAGCTGGAGCTCGGCCGGTGCGCCCCGGAGGACATCGCCCTCACCGTGGCCTCGACCGTGGTCAGCCGGCACGAGGGCGGGCCCGGGGTGCCCCGGCGGGTCGTCCTCGACGCCGGTAGCAAGGTCCTCGGCAGCGACCGTCCCGCCTGGGCCACCGGCCACGGGCGCCTGGCGGACCACCCGGAGGCGCGGATCACCGCGCTGTCCGAGCACCACGCCACCGTCGTCTGGCCGCAGGAGCACCCGCTGCCCGCCCTCGGGGACCGGCTGCGGGTGGTCCCCAACCACGTGTGCCTCACGATGAACCTCGTCGACGACGTCGCCGTGGTGCGCGGAGGGGAGCTCCTCGAGCGCTGGACCGTGGCCGCGCGGGGCCGCAACTCCTGAGCAGCCTGCTCCGCGCCGAGGGACGACTCACCGCCCGACGTGCCTCGGGACCACCGGATCAGCGCGGAGGCGGAGGCGGAACGGGCGCGCCCCGCGGCGGAGCGATCCTGGGATGCGTTCCGGAGGAGTCTGCCGCGGCTGCCGCCGTGGTCCCGCGCTCGCCCGCCGCCCCGGGCCATGCCCGGCCCGCCGCCGGGTCCCACCGGGTGTCGACCGCCCTGCGCTGCACCAGGACGGCCAGTGCCAGCAGCCCGAGGCCGATCAGCAGGATCACCGCTATGCCCCCCACGGACCCGATCTTGGCCGCGGAGCCGACGGCGATCCCGAACCACCCGAAGTCGGCGTCGCCGAAGGTCGTGTTCTCTGACCCGAAGGCACCCAGGACCGACAGCAGGAAGGCGGGCAGGAACGTGATGAGGAGGCCGTTGACGAAGCCGCCGGCGAGAGCGCCGCGGCGCCCGCCGGTCGCGTTGCCGTAGACCCCTGCTGCGCCACCGGTGAAGAAGTGGGGGACCAGTCCGGGAAGGATCAGGGCGAGTCCGATCGCGGGGTTCAGCCAGACGGAGAGGACGAACAGCCCGGCCAGTCCCCCGACGAAGCTGGCGATGAAGCCCAGCAGCACGGCGTTCTGCGCGTAGGGGAAGACGATCGGCGCGTCGAGTGCCGGGATGGCACCGGGGACGACCTTGGCCGCGATGCCCTGGAACGCCGGGACGAGTTCCCCCAGGATGGTGCGCACCCCGAAGAGGATCACGGCGACCGCCACCCCGAACTGCAGTCCCTGGGTGATCGACATCATGATGTAGTTGCCCACGCCGGTGGCTCCGCCGTCGAACGCGGTGAACGCCTCCTCGGCCCCGGCCCGGGCCAGGAACAGCACGGCGAGGACCACGTACATCAGGGCCATGGACAGTGCGGTGGCCACCATGGAGTCGCGCAGGAAGCGCAGTCCCTCCGGCAGCTTCGCGTCCTCGGTGGACCGGCTGTTGCGGCCCACCAGCCGCCCCACGGCCCCGGCGGCGATGTACCCGGCGGTGCCGAAGTGCCCGATGGCGACACTGTCGTCGCCGGTGATCCGGCGGGTCCACGGGTGGGCGAGAGCCGGCAGCGAGACCATCAGGATGCCGAGCAGAAGCGCTCCCAGCAGCACGGTCACCCAGCCGTCGTAGCCCGCGGTGGCCAGGATGATGGTCAGCATCGTCGCCATGAACAGGACGTGGTGCCCGGTCAGGAAGACGTAGCGCAACGGGGTGAAGCGCGCGAGGACGAGGCTGATGGCGAAGCCGAGGATCATCAGCCAGGCGACCTGGGCCCCGTACTCGGCCTGGGCGATCCCGGCGATGGCCTCGTTGGTGGGGATGACGCCCTGGGCGCCGGTGGCCCCCAGGATCATGGCGCCCAGGGGCTCCAGGGAGGCGACGACGAGGGTGGCGCCTGCGCCGATCAGCAGGAAGCCGAGCGTGGCCTTGAGAGCGCCGCCGATGACCTGGCCGGTGCTCTTGCGCAGGGCCGCCAGACCGACGGCGGTGATGATGCCGATGAGGAATGCGGGGACGGCCAGGATCTCGCTGACCAGGAATTCGGGAATGCTGACGAGCCAGTTCACGGGGTACCTGCTTCTAGACGTCGTAGAGCTCGCGCATGGCGGCATCGATCTCGGTGGTGCTGGTGAAGTTGTCGATCACCTTCACGGGAATGCCGACGTCCCCCAGGGTGCGGGCGATCTCCCCGGAGGTGAGAATCAGATCGGCCTCCTTGGCCTTGCCACGGGCGGAGATGGTGTCGGTGGCCTCGACCGTGAGGTACGGGCTCCAGCCCCAGCGCTGGAGCACCTGCTCCAGGGTGTTCTTCAGGAACAGGCTGGTGCCGAGCCCGTTGCCGCAGACCGTCAGGATCTTGTTGCGGCTGGCACCGGCCGCCTCCGTCGTCGCGGGCGCCGGTTCCGGGCCGGATGCCGGCGCACCGTCCGTGAGCACGGAGAGCACCTCCTCGGGCGTGCTTGCCCGTTCCAGTGCGCTCCGCGCCGCCGGGGAGCTCAGCAGCATGGCCAGGTCCCGCATGGCTCGCATGTGCGCCTTGGCGTCGTCGGCGGACAGGGCCACCACGAGGGTGACGGGGTCGTTCGACGCGTGCCCGAACACGACCGGACGGGCCAGCCGGACCCAGGACATCGCCGTGCGGTGGACGGCGTCCGAGGAACGGGCGTGGGCGAACGCGAACCCGGGCGCGACCACGATGTACGGGCCGTTCTGCTCGACGTTGGCGATCATGGCCCGCGTGTACTCGGCGGTGGCCGCGCCCTGCCGCTCGAGGAGCTCACCGGCGCGGGCGATGGCGTCACGCCAGTCGTCCGCCGGCTGGTCGAGACGGATGGATTCGAGATCCAGGAGACGACTGATGTCAGACATGCCGATCATCCTAGGCCGGGAGCGCCCGGTCAGCCCGCGCGGCGCGGCCGGAGGAGGGCGACGACGCCGGCGACGAGCCCGAGCACCCCGGCGACCAGGGCGACCCAGGTCAGGGCGCCCACCGGGGACGTCTCCTCGCTGGAGGACGCCTCGGCGGAC
Organism: Kocuria sp.; assembly: GCA_031179495.1. Classification (GTDB taxonomy): domain Bacteria; phylum Actinomycetota; class Actinomycetes; order Actinomycetales; family Micrococcaceae; genus Kocuria; species Kocuria sabuli. The sequence continues at coordinate 20,039 of JAPSHS010000014.1, forward strand.
GACGACTCGGCGGCCGGCGTCCCGGTGGAGGACGCCGCATGCGAGGACCCGTCGGCGGAGGACTCCCCGGCGCCGTGGGCGTGGGCGTGGCCCTGCGACCGGGCGGCGGTGGTGGTCAGGGAGGGCGCCGGGCGCTGCGGCTCCTCCTCGCCCTCCACGGCGGGCTCGTCCCAGGCCACGGTGCGCCCGTCGGTGTAGGACTGGGACACCGGCATGACCAGGGTCGTGCCCTCGGCCGGCAGCGGGCCGGCCGAGACGGTGAAGGTCTGGAACTCGTCGGGGGCGATCGCGTGCTCCGCGTCCGCGGTCCAGGTGATGGTGGTGACGGCCGTGGTGATCGCGCCCTCCCCGATCTGCACCGGCTCGGGCAGCTCCTCCTCGGTGAGCTCGGCGGTCCAGCCCTCCACCGGCTGGACCCGCACCGAGGAGAACGGGGTGGCCGCGGGCAGCTGCAGCTCCAGCCTGTCGGTGGAGGCGGTGTCGGACTCGTTGGGCACGGTGAAGGTGATCCGGGCCCATTCCTCGGCGGCGGTGGTGGTCGAGGACGCCGTGACGTGGGCGGCGGCCGGGGAGAGCCCGAGGGCGGTCAGCCCGGTCGCGAGCAGCAGGGCGGAGCCGGCCGTGGCCCAGCGGGGAGGGAGGGTCGTCATGGATCAGTGCCTTTCGTGGGGCCGTCGGGTCGTGACGGCCCGGGAGCTGGAGAGCGCCGCCGGGGAGCGGGGATGCCGCGCACCCGGCGGCCTGCGTGCGCCACCACTCCAGCACGTGCCCGCGGGGAGCGCCAATCCGGGCGCTCGAGCCGCACCCCCCGCGGCGCCTTCGCAGGACTCGGGGAGGGGCCGACGCCGCCCGAGCGGACCCGCCCGGTTCCGCTCGCCCGGTTCCGGCCGAGGGGCACCCCTGCGTCCGGGCCGGCGCCCGGACCGGTGCTACGGCGCGGTCCTCCCTCGCAGATGGGCCGCGACGAGGTCGATCGCCTCCGCGCTGGCCGGGAGGATGTTGACCAGCGAGAAGAACGCGTGCATCTGGCCGGGCCAGCGGCGGTGCACCACCGCCACTCCCTCGGCCCGGAGCCGCTGGGCGTAGGCCTCGCCCTCGTCGCGGAGGACGTCGTGCTCCGCGGTGACGACCAGGGCCGGAGGGAGGTCGCCCAGGGAACCGGCGCGCAGCGGAGAGGCCTCGGGGTGCCGGCGAGCGCTCTCGTCGGGGACGTAGTGGTGCCAGAACCAGCGCATCTCGTCGGTGGTCAGGAAGGACTGGTTCTCCGGCTCGCGGTAGGAGGGCCGGGTCAGGTCCGCGTCGGTGACGGGGTACACCAGGATCTGTCCGGCGAGCGCGGGACCGCCGCGGTCGCGGGCCCGGTGGGTGAGCACCGCCGCCAGGTTGCCCCCGGCGCTGTCCCCGGCCACGAACAGCGGCACCGGACGTCCCGCGATCGCCTGCAGGTGCTCCGCCGCCCACTGCAGCGCCGTCCAGCCGTCCTCCACGGGCGTGGGGAACGGGTGCTCCGGGGCCTTGCGGTACTCCACCAGGACGACGGCGGCGCCGGAGCGGTCGGCGAGCAGCCGCCCCAGGGTGTCGTAGCCGTCGATGTCCCCGAGCACCCAGCCGCCGCCGTGCAGGTGGACCAGGACCGCGGCCGGGGTCTCCGCGGGGACGAGGACGCGCACCCGGAAGACACCGCCGTCGTGCCCGTCCAGGAGGTGCTCCTCGACCCGGTGCATGTCGGGGCCGGGGCCGTAGCGGGCGCGCCGGTCGGCGCCTGCGGCACGGACCTGCGCCGGTGTCGTCTCCCACAGCGTCGGGGTGCCCGGCGGGGCGGAGTCGGCCAGCTCCTGCAGGAAGGCCGTGGAGGCGCGGTCGAGTGCCATGGCGGGTGTCCCCTGTCTCGCGTCGGTCCGGGAGCGGTCACCGAACCGGTGCCGGAGCCCACTCTAGGCACGGCACGGCGCACATCCGGCGCTGCGGGGCTGGCGCCCTTCCCCGGAGGCCCGTCCCAGGGCATGCTCGGAGGACCGAGGAACCGCAGAGCAACGCGCAGAGCAACGGAGGAAGACGATGAGAGCACACGTGCTCAGGACCGCCGGAGGGAGCTTCTCCCTCGAGGACCTCGCCCAGGGCGCCCCGCAGGAGGGCGAGGTGCTGGTCCAGGTCGCCGCCTGCGGGGTGTGCCACACGGACCTCCACGTCATCAAGGGGGAGGTCGCCTTCCCCACGCCCTGCGTCCTGGGGCACGAGATCTCCGGCTGGGTGGAGCAGACCGGTCCCGGGGTCGAGGGACTGGCGGAGGGGGACCGGGTGGTGTGCAGCTTCATCATGCCGTGCGGCACCTGCCGGCACTGCGCGCGGGGCCACGAGGACCTGTGCGAGGAGTTCTTCGCCAAGAACCGGCTCAAGGGGCAGCTCTACGACGGCTCCTCACGGCTCTCGGACGCCGCCGGCCGTCCGGTCGCCATGTACTCGATGGCCGGGCTGGCCGAGTTCGCGGTCGTGCCCGCCACGGGCGTCTTCCGGCTGCCCGACGACATCCCCCTGGACAAGGCCGCCATCCTGGGGTGCAGCGTGTTCACCGCCTACGGCGCCGTGCACAACGTCGGGGAGGTCCGCGCGGGCGACACCGTCGCGGTGGTCGCGGCCGGCGGGATCGGGCTGAACATCGTCCAGATGGCCGCCGCCCACGGTGCGCAGCGGATCGTCGCCGTGGACATCAGCGACGACAAGCTCGAGCTGGCCCGGCGCATGGGGGCCACGGACACCGTCAACTCGCGCGACGAGGACCCGCAGCAGGCCGTGCGCGCGCTGACCGACGGGCACGGGGTGGACGTGGCGTTCGAGGCCTTCGGCAGCGCCGTCACGGTGCGCACGGCCGTGGACCTGGTCGACGACGGCGGCCGGGTGGTCCTGGTGGGCATCGCCCCCGCCGGCGTGGAGGCGCAGATCAACATCGCCCACGTGGTCCGCCGGAAGATCCGGATCCTCGGCTCCTACGGCGCCCGGGCCTCCTCGGACATGCCCGCCGTGCTGGCCCTGGTGGCCGAGGGGCGGATCTCCCTGGACGACCTCGTCACCGACACGTACTCGTTCGCGGAGGCGGACCGGGCCTACAAGGACCTCGACGCGCGGCGGATCCGCGGACGGGCCGTCGTCACCGTCGGGTCGGGGGGCTGAGCTCAGTCGAGCTCGACGACGGTGATCGGCAGGGGCAGCGCCTCCGCGCTGAAGGGGATCTGCTCGGAGAACGGGTTCCCGTCCTCGTCGCGGCCGAAGCACAGGGCGAGCACCACCGTGGGGTCCGTGCCGGCCATCAGGGTCCAGTGCTGGCCGTTCGCGTCCACGGCGTGGGCCTGGTGGTCGATGTCCACGCCCCCTTCCACGTCGGCGAAGCGGGCGCAGTAGGCCGCCAGCTCCTCGGGGGTCTGCAGCACCCCGCCGGAGACGACCGCCTCCTCGTCGCCGGTCACGGCCGGGGCCACCGGGTAGGCGATGCGGAAGGGCGGCTCGAGCACCTCCAGCAGCTCCCGGGCGGGGGTGGCGTCGTCGCCGCGCAGCCAGAGCCGGCCCGTGCCGTCCACGAACCCGGCGTACTCCTCGTCGTTGGGGTAGAAGCAGAGGAAGCCCGAGCCCGGGATGCGCGCGGCGAGCCCGTCGAGGTCCTCGGCGCGGTCCACGGCGAGGAATCGGGTGAGGGGCTCCAGCGGCAGAGGTTCCACGAGCGTTGACTCCTTGGCAGTTCGGCGGGCGGTGGGGAGACGACGCGGTGGCCGCTCCCGGACGCTCTACGCTACGCCGCCCGGAACCCGTACGGTGACCACGGCACGTCTCCTCCCCGGCTCGGTGCACGAGCGCGGTCCGGGAGGACGGCGCACGACGACCCGACTCCCGTCCGGAAAGAGGCAGACGATGGTGACGAAGCTCTTCTACGGCCCCCACGAGGACCAGTGGGGAGACCTGTACCTCCCGGACCGCGGCGGGGCCGCCCCGCGGGGCACCGTGGTGGTCGTCCACGGCGGCTACTGGCGGGACAAGTACTCCGCCGAGCTGGGCACGGCGCCGGCCGAGGACCTGGTGCGGCACGGGTTCGCGGTGTGGAACCTCGAGTACCGGCGCGCCGGCAGCGACGGGGCCCCGGGAGCCGGTGGCTGGCCGACCACGTTCGAGGACGTCGCCGCCGGCATCGACCACCTCGCCACGATCGCCGGCCCCTCCGGGCTCGACGTGCACCGCGTCGCGCTCCTGGGCCACTCCGCCGGCGGGCACCTCGCGGTGTGGGCCGCCGGACGGCACCTGCTGCCCCCGGACGCCCCGGGGGCCGGTCCGGCGGTGCTCCCGGCCGGGGTGGTGAGCCAGGCCGGGGTGCTGGACCTCGCCGAGGCCGAGCGGCTGGAACTGGGCGAGCACGCGGCCCGGGGCCTGATGGGCGGCACCTCCGCGGAGCGGGAGGAGCCCTTCGCCCTGGCCGATCCGGCGCGCGCCCTGCCGATCGGGATCCCCGTGCACGCCGTGCACAGCAGGACCGACGACACCGTGCCCTTCGCCATGTCGGCGGACTACGTGGCGGCGGCCCGCGCGGCCGGTGACCCCGCCGAGCTCCACGAGGTGGACGGGGACCACTTCGCGGTGATCGAGCCCGACCAGGAGGCGTACCGGACGTGCCGGCGGCTCCTGGAGCGCCTGCTGCCCTGAGCGGGGCCGGAGCAGAGGGGGCCCGGCGGGACCACGGTCATCGCCGCCTGCGCGCGGGCCTCCCGCATGGCGCGGGGCTCGCTCAGGGCCGGGACGGGCCGTCCGCGGGGAGCACCCGGGAAAGCTCCGGGGACAGCACCTCCCGCACGAACGCCGCGCTGGGCCCGGCGTGGGACTCCCGGATGCCGCGGAACAGGGCGACGCTCTCGGTCCCCGGCCAGTCCGCCGGCAGGCAGCCGGGCGGCAGGCCCGGGTCCAGGTAGGGGATCGGCCGCCAGTGGTCGATGCACCGCACGTAGTCCGCGAAGGTCCCGGCGGTGGGCGCCGGCGCCGCGCCGGGCACCGCTCCCGGCACCGCGGAGCACTTCTCGACGAAGTCCCGGTGCAGCGCCGCGAGGTGCTCGAGGTCCCACCACTGCCCGATCGCCTCCGGCAGGTCCGCCGCCGTCGGCAGCCCTCGCGTGGTGAACAGCACCGCCCGGTCCGCGAGCGCCAGGTCCGCGAGGATGCCGAGGACCTCGTCCCGGAGGAAGTCCGGGCAGATCCACACCCCCGGCGAGACGGTGCCGCAGCCGACCCAGCGCAGCCGCCGGCGCAGCTGGTGGCGGCGCTCCCGCTCCTCCTCCGGGACGGAGAACACGATCACGCACCAGTCGTCGCCCGGGCCCATGCTGCGCGGCCGGTCGATCCGGCGGTCGCCGCGCTCGAGCATGGGCACGGCGCCGTCGGCGAGCGCGAAGCCGGGCCGGCCCCCGCGGGTCACGGCGGCGAGGACGCCGCGCTGCTTGACGCGGCTCAGCGCGGTGCGGGTCTGGGGCGCGGGGACGCCGAGCGCCGCCATGAGCTCCAGGAGCGCCCGGGTGGGCATCCAGCCCCCGGCGTCGCGCAGGTAGAGGCCGACGACGGTGCGCAGCAGGGACACGGTGCTCCCGGGCCGGGAGACCATGTCGTCCAGGACGGGGGTCACCGCACCTCGAGCAGGGCGTCCCGGACGGCCTCCATCCCGGCCTGCAGCTCGGCGAAGGAGGTGCTCAGCGGGGACAGCCCGATCCGCAGCCCGTGCGGGGCCCGGAAGTCGGGGATCACGCCGCGCTCCCACAGGGCGGCGGTCACCTCGCGGAAGCGGGGGTGGTCCACGGTGATGTGGGATCCCCGTTCGGCGGGGTCCCGGGGGCTGGCCAGCTCGGCGCCGAGCGGGGCGAGCAGCTCGTCCGCCAGCACGATCGCCCGCTCGGTGAGCAGGACGGACTTCTCCCGGACCGCGGCCATGCCGGCCTCGGCGATGAGCTCGACCATGTGCTTGAGCGGCTGCATGGCCAGGATGGGCGGGGTGCCGGTGAGGAAGCGGCGCACGTCCTCGGCGGGCCGGTAGTCCGGTGACATGCCGAAGGGCTGGTGGGCGCCCATCCAGCCCCAGAGGGGCTGCTGGAGCCGCTGCTGGAGCCCGGCGCGGACGTAGCCGAAGGCCGGGGCGCCGGGGCCGCCGTTGAGGTACTTGTAGGTGCAGCCCACGGCGAGGTCCACGTCCCACGCGTCGAGGGCCACGGGCACGGACCCGGCCGAGTGGCACAGGTCCCACAGCACGAGGGCCCCGGCGTCGTGGACGAGGGCGGTGATCGCGGGGGCGTCGGCGAGGAAGCCGGAGCGGTAGGCCACGTGGCTGAGCAGGACCACGGCGGTGCGGGGCCCCAGGACGGCGGCGACGTCGTCCGGGCGGACCCCGGTGGCCGGGTCGGCCTGGATCCACCGGATGCGGGCGCCGCGCTCGGCGGCGATGCCCTCGACGAGGAACCGGTCCGTGGGGAAGTTGTCGCGGTCGACGACGATCTCGTCGCGGCCCGGCCGGCCGTCGAGGGCGGCGCGCAGCAGCTTGTAGAGCAGCACCGAGGTGGAGTCCGCGACGACGGTCTGGCCGGGCCCGGCGCCGAGGACCACCTCGCCGAGGCGGTCGCCCAGGGCCGTGGGCTCGTCCATCCAGCGCTCGTCCCAGCTGCGGATCAGCCGCTCGCCCCACTCCGTGCCGATGAACTCGGCGAGCCGGGCCGGGGTCTCCGCGAGGGGACGCCCGAGGGAGTTGCCGTCGAGGTAGGCGACGACGTGCTCGCCGGCGGGGTCCAGGAAGCGGCCGCGGAAGCCGGCGAGCGGGTCGGCGTCGTCGAGCCGCGCGGCGGACGCGGTGGCCACGGAGGCCGGGACGGGGACGGAGGTCATGGGCGGGCCTTCGGTCGGGACCGGCAGGGGGCCGGCGGGCGGGCGGGGAGGATCAGGTGCCGATCTCGGTGCGCACGGCGTAGAGCTCCGGGAAGAAGGTGAGGTCCAGGGCGCGCCTGAGGAAGCCGACGCCGGAGGAGCCGCCCGTCCCGGACTTGAAGCCGATGGTCCGCTGGACGGTGCGCAGGTGGCGGAAGCGCCAGGCCTGGAAGTTGTCCTCGAGGTCCACGAGGTCCTCGCAGGCCTCGTAGTAGCCCCAGGGGGTGTCCTCGGACTCGTAGATCTCCCGGAACACGGGCACGAGGTCCTCGCGGAAGGTCCACGGCTGGGTGACGTCGCGCTCGAGCACGTCCTGCGGCACGGCGTAGCCCTCCCGGGCCAGCGCCCGCAGGAAGGCGTCGTAGACGGTGGGCTCCTCGAGCAGCGTCGAGAGCATCTCGTGCGCCTCGGGCTCGCTGGAGAACACCTCGAGCATCCGGCGGTGCTTGTTGCCGAGGATGAACTCCACCGCGCGGTACTGGTACGACTGGAAGCCCGAGGAGCTGCCCAGGGAGCCGCGGAACTGGGCGTACTCCCGGGGGGTGAGGGTGCCCAGCACGGACCACTGCTCGGTGAGGGTGCGCTGGATCGCCTTGACCCGGGCCAGGCCCTTGAGGGCCTTGCCGAGGTCCCCGGCGTCGATCAGCCGGCGGGACTCCCGCAGCTCGTGCAGCACGAGCTTGAGCCACAGCTCGGTGGTCTGGTGCTGGATGATGAACAGCATCTCGTCGTGGTGCTCGGGCCGGCTCACGGGGTGCTGGGCCCCGAGGACGCGGTCCAGGTCCAGGTAGCGGCCGTAGGACATGGCGCCCCGGAAGTCCGTCCGGACGGAGTCCTCGAGCTGTCGTACGCCGCCGGCGACGGGGTCCTCGTGCTGTGTCATGCGCTCCAGGATATCAATTCCGTGACGCCCGTCAGGTTGGTGAGGTGCGCGACGTCAGTGCCCGAGGTACCGGCCCGGGCGGTGGTTCATCGCCAGCACGGTGCTGAGCACGACCGCCCCCGCCGCGGAGAGCAGCACGCCGGCCGGCGGCACGACCGTGAGGGCCAGGAGGACGACGGCGACGTCGAAGCCCAGCTGCACGTACCCGGCGCGCCAGCCGAGGCGCTCCTGGGCCAGCAGCGCCAGGATGTTGAACCCGCCGAGGCTCGCGGAGTGGCGGAAGACGATGAGCATGCCGATCCCGATGAGCAGGTTGCCCGCGAGGACGGCGTAGCGCGGGTCCGGGGCGAGCTCGCCGAGCCCGGCCGGGTGCACGGAGGAGAGGATGGAGACGAGCGCCACCGCCACCAGCGTGCGCAGCGTGAACGCCCAGCCCTTCTGCCACCACCCCAGGGCGAGGAAGGGCAGGTTGACCCCGACGAAGACCGCCCCGAACGGCAGGCCGGTGGCATAGCCGGCCAGCAGGGCCAGTCCGGCGGTCCCCCCGGTCACGGCTTCGACGGCGTGCAGCAGGTGCAGCCCGAACGAGACGACGAAGGTGCCGACGAGCAGGCCCGCCACGTCCTCGGACCAGGTGTGGCGGAGGGCGGACGGCGGCCGTGCGGGGTCCC
>JAPSHS010000368.1 GCA_031179495.1 Kocuria sp.
CGGACGTCGTCGAGCGTGAGGACGTTCTGCTTGAGCAGGTCCTCGAGCCGGCCGGGGCAGGCGATGACGATGTCGGCGCCCTTGGCGAGCGCCTTCTCCTGGTTGCGCTGGGAGACCCCGCCGAAGACGACGGTGGTCGTCTGCCCGGCGGCCTCGGCCAGCGGGGCGATCGCGCGGTCGATCTGGGTGGCCAGCTCGCGGGTCGGGGCCAGGACCAGCCCGGTGGGCCGGTTGGGGCGGCGGGCCGCCCGGGCGCCGTTGCCGCTCAGCCCGGCGAGCCGGGACACGAGCGGCAGCGCGAACGCCACGGTCTTGCCCGAGCCGGTCCTGCCGCGGCCGAGCACGTCACGGCCGGCCAGCGAGTCGGGGAGGGTCTTCTCCTGGATGGGGAACGCCTGCTCGATGCCCTGCTGGGCGAGGACGGCGGAAAGGGCCTCGGGCACGCCAAGGTCGGTGAAAGTAGCCAAAACTGGGATACGTCTTTCGATCGGATGTCCCGGCAAGGGGGTAGCGCGCCGGGTTGCGCCGAATGACTCCTGGAGCCCCTGCGAGCGGGCGGAGACCGTCTGGAACGGTGCCACGCTGGAAGAAGAAAGGGGTGCTCGACGCCTGCCTGCTCACCCGGGAACGGGGAGCAGTGCCATGTGCAATACCGTTCACCCTACAGCACGGGCGGTCCGCCGCCACGGGAATGTGGCCGAGAGCACGCCGCGCCCCGGTCTGCGGGGCTCAGCCCTCGCCGTCCTCGGACTTCTCGGCGTCCCGTGCCCGGCGCAGCGCGGCGGAGTCCGCCTCCTGGACGGCCTTCTGACCGCGCACCACCTCGGTCAGGAGCTTGGTCATCTCCTTGGCCACGCCGGCCGCGGACTGCGGGTTCTGCCCGGTCACGAGACGGTCGTCCACGACGACGTTCTCGGTCCAGTTCGGTGCCGTCCGCACGTCCGCGCCCTGCTCCACGAGCTTGTCCTCGAGCAGGAACGGGACGATGTCCGACTTGCCGACCTCGTCCTCCTCGGCGTTGGTGAACGCGGCCACCCGGCGCCCCTCGACGATGCGCAGGCCGGTGGAGAGCTCCACGTCGACGAGCCCGGCCGGTCCGTGGCAGACGGCGCCGACGATCCCCCCGGCGTCGTGCACGGCGGCCACCAGCCGCTGCAGGTCTGCGTTGCCGGCGAAGTCCCACATGGTGCCGTGCCCGCCCACGAGGTAGACGGCGTCGTACTGGGCCGGGTCGACCGCGCCGATCCGCGGGGTGTTGTACAGGGAGGCCCGCACCGTCTCGTCCTGGAGGTACTGCCGCTGCACCTCGTCCTCCTCGTCCGTGCCGTCCTGCGGGGCTGCCCGCCGGCGATCGAGGCGAAGTCGACGAAGTACCCGGCGTCCCGGAAGACCTTCCACGGATGGGCCGCCTCGCCGACGGAGTAGCCGGTGGGCTCCCCGGTGTCGCCGAGGGTGTCGTGGCTGGTGAGCACGAGCAGGATCTTCTTCATGGTCTCGATGTCCATGCCTGTCCTTCCGTCGGGCGGCGGGACGCGGACGGCGTCCCGCTCGCGGGTAGCGGGTGGCCAGCCCAGGCGCCGCACCGCGTCGCGGGGCGGGTGTTCGCTCCGGGCCCGTCCCGGCCGGTGGGCGCGGGGCCTCCCCTGATAGGGTCATTGACGACTCAACGACCCCGTCTCCCCTCACGAAAGGACCGACCATGAGCCTCTCCAACGCGATCCTGCGCGGCGTCTCCGGCGCCTACCTGCTCCAGTCCGGCTACGGCAAGAAGGACCTCCCCACGGAGGCCGCCGAGGGACTCAAGCAGTTCGCCGCCACGGGTGTCCCCCAGTTCCAGGAGTGGGACGCCGACACCTTCGGCAAGTTCGTGGCCTACTCGGAGATCGGCATCGGCGCCGCCCTGGTGACGCCGTTCGTC
>JAPSHS010000068.1 GCA_031179495.1 Kocuria sp.
GCGGCGGCGTCCACCACGGCGAGGAACGGGGTGAGGGACGTGAACCCGTGCGGGGTGCCGTCGGTGGTGTGCGTCCCGGTGACGCCGCGGACGCTGTGCTCTGTGCTCATGCCCCGAGCCTAGGGAGGGGGAGGGGCGCGGTCTTGAAGATTTCCGCCACGCCCGCCGGAACGGTGGCTACGCTCGGGGCATGAGCGAGCCGCCCACCACGCGGGGCCACCTCACCCCGGGACCGCGGGCCACGGTGACGCGCCTCCCCGCGCCCGACGACGTCACCCACCTCGTCCGGCAGCTGTGGGTGCCCGAGTGGGAGCTGCCGGCCGGGGCGCGGGTCGAGCAGCTGGTGCTGGGCTACCCCGTGAGCAACGTGGTGGTCGAGCCGGAGGGGGTGGCGCTGCACGGGCCCACGACCCGCGCCTCCACCCGGGTGCTGAGCGGACGGGGCTGGGCCGTCGGCGCGCTGCTGCGCCCGGCGGGGGTGCTGCTGTTCACGGACTCCCCGGCCGGGCTGCTCGACGCGTCGGCGCCGCTCGAGGTGCCGGGCCTGCACCGCGCCGTGCTGGAGGCCATGGCGGGGGCTGCGCCGGGCCGGGACCCCGCTGCCCGGCGGGAGCGGGCCGCGGCGCTGCTCGTGGACCACGTCCGGGCCCGGGCGGCGGCGGCGTCCGATGCCGCCGCGCGGGACGGCGTCCTGGCCAACCGGATGGTGGACCTCGTGGAGGCGGGCACCGGGGTGCGCGGTCCGGAGGACCTGGCCCGGGAGCTGCACGTGTCCGTGCGCTCGCTGCAGCGGCTCGCGGCCCGGTTCGTGGGCATGCCGCCGCAGCTGCTGCTGCGCCGCCGCCGGCTCCAGGAGGCCGCCGAACGGATGCGCGCGGACCCGGCCGCGGACCTCGGCGCGCTCGCCGCGGAGCTGGGCTTCGCCGACCAGTCCCACCTCACCCGGGAGTTCCGGTCGGTCCTGGGCGCCACACCGCGCGGCTACGGCCGCTCCCGCGCAGGACAGGAGCCGCCGCCGGTCCCGCACGGGGCCGTACCCCCGCGACGGGGACGCCGCGGGCCGGGAATGTGAGGGAGCAGACACCGGGGACGAAAATAACCGGGGCGGAAATCCCGTTGACACGGAAAGAACCAGTTCCCTGATGAAAGGTCTTCCCGTGCCGAAGTCCACCCTGACCACCCCGCTCGATCTCGGCGCCCTGAAGCTGCCGAACCGCCTCGTCATGGCGCCGCTGACCCGGATGCGCTCCGGCCGTGACGGGGTTCCCGGCGAGCTCAACGTCGAGCACTACACCCAGCGCGCCTCGATGGGCCTCATCGTCACCGAGGGCACCTACCCCGACGTGGTCGGGCAGGGCTTCGCCTTCCAGCCCGGCATCCAGACCCCGGAGCAGGTGGAGGGCTGGCGGCGAGTGGCCGACAGCGTCCACGCCGCCGACGGGCGGATCTTCATGCAGGTCATGCACGCCGGCCGGGTCTCCCACCCCGACCTCAACGGCGGCTCCCAGCCGGTCGCGCCGAGCGCTGTCGCGATCGAGGGCGAGATCCACACCTACCGCGGCAAGGCCGCCCTGCCCGTGCCGCACGCGCTGACCACCGAGGAGCTGCCCGGCGTCGTCGAGACGTTCGTGCAGGGCGCCCGCAACGCGGTCGAGGCCGGGATGGACGGCGTGGAGATCCACGGCGCCAACGGCTACCTGCTGCACGAGTTCCTCGCCCCGGGCGCCAACCAGCGCACCGACGAGTACGGCGGCACCCCCGAGAACCGCGCGCGCTTCGTGATCGAGGTCGTGCGGGCCGTGGCCGACGCGATCGGGGCGGAGAAGGTCGGCCTGCGGATCTCCCCGGAGCACAACATCCAGGACGCCTGGGAGCTGGAGCACGAGGACGTCGCGGCCACCTACACCGCCCTGGCGACCGGCCTCGCCGACCTGGGGCTGGCCTACCTCTCGGTCCTGCACCGGGAGCCGGAGGGCGAGCTGGTGCAGGGGCTGCGCCGTGCCTTCGGGGGCGTCTTCCTCGCCAACAGCGGCTTCGGGACCCCCACCAGCCGCGAGGAGGGCGTGCGGCTGCTCGAGGAGGACGTGGCGGACGGCGTCGTCGTCGGCCGCCCCGCGATCGCCAACCCCGACCTGGCCCGGCGCTGGGCGGAGGGTCTCCCGGAGAACGTGCCGAACCCGCGCACCTTCTACTCCCAGGGCGCCGAGGGCTACACGGACTACCCGTTCGCGCAGGCCTGAGCCGGCCGCAGCACCGGTCCCGCCCGGCCCCGGTCCCACCCGCAGCGCCGGGCGGGGCCGGGGCCGTACCGGTGCCGCCCCCGGCCGGCGGACGTCTCCGCCGGCCGGGGTGCGCACCCGTTGCGGTCCCGGGCGCGCACCCCGGGTACCGTGTGCCCATGACGACCGCCCCCATCAGTGCCCTGCTCGGTTCCGCGCTCCGCGTGCCGTTCGTCCTGCTCAAACAGTTCCGGCCGCAACGGCCCATCCACTCCGAGGGCGTCGGGCTCGAGGGCGTCCTGACCCGCACGGGCGGCGGGTCCAGCGGCATCCGGTGGATCGACGAGGCCGGTGACGACCCCGTGCGCGCCCGCTTCTCCCGCTCCGCCGGTCTCCCGCAGGGGTGGCCCGACATCCTGGGCCTCGCCCTGCGCTGCCCGGTGCCGCCCTCCGGGCAGATCGACGGACGCAGCGACGGCCGCGCCGACATCCTCCTCGCCACCGCCGGCAGCGGGCGCCTCTCCCGGTTCGTGCCGACCCTGCACCGCCACGTGCCCGACGGTGCGTTCGCGTCCTTCATGCCCTACCGCGGACTGGGCGGTCCGGTCCTGGTGGCGGCGCACCCCGAGCCCCGCGCGGAGCGCCTCCCCGCCCGCCCCGACCGCTTCCGGGCCTCCGTCGCCGCCGAGCCGTGGCGGCTCGGCCTCTACTGGGCCACCCCCCTGGGGCCGTGGCACCGCTTCGGGACCGTGGAGCTCCGCCCGGGTGCACCGTTCGGGGAGGACGAACGCTTCGACCCCCTGCTCAACGTCCCCGTGGGCGCCGAGAACTACGAGTGGACCTGCCGGCTGCGGGAGCCGTCCTACGCCCTGGCCCGTGCCCCGCGGGACGAGCTGCGTCCGACGTAGACTCGTTCCATGGGACTGAGACTGAGCCCGGCATCCTCCACCTCGACCGTCCGCCGTCACGCCCTGGTGGAGTCGCCCATCGGACCGCTCGCCCTCGTCGAGGAGAACGGCGCGCTGGCGGCGCTCTCCGTCGAGGGGGCCCGTGAGGGACCCGTCCCCGACTCCTTCGGTCCGCGCGACGACGACGTGCTCACGCACGTGCGGGAGCAGCTCGAGGCGTACTTCGCCGGCGGCCTCCGGGAGTTCGACGCCGACGTGGTGCTGCACGGAACCCCGTTCCAGGTGCGCGTGTGGAACGCCCTGGCCCAGGTCCCCTACGGCACGACCGGCACCTACGGGCAGCTCGCCCGCACGATCGGCGCCCCGAGGGCGGCACAGGCGGTGGGCGCGGCGAACGGCCGCAACCCCGTCAGCCTCCTCGTCCCGTGCCACCGCATCGTCGGCGCCAACGGCCGGCTCACCGGCTACGCCGGCGGGATGGCCCGCAAGGAGTACCTGCTGCGCCTCGAGGGCGCCCTGCTCTGACCCGTCCGGCCGACGCCCCAGGAGGACCCATGCCCCGCCTCGACGACCTCGCCGGCGCCAACCTGGAGAGGGCCCGCGCGGCCGGCAGCGGGCACAGCGCGGAGCTCGTGGTCCACGACGGCGTCCTGCGGCAGACGGTCATGGCGCTGTGCGCCGGCCGGGAGCTCGCCGAGCACGTCGCCCCGCCGGCCGCGACGCTCCAGCTCCTGCGCGGCCGGATCCGGGTGCTCAAGCGCGGCCACCTCGCCGAGGAGCTCGCCGCCGGGGAGCTGCTGTCCCTCACCGACTCCCAGCACTCCGTGGAGGCCCTGGAGGACTCGGTGTTCCTGCTGACCACGGTCTCCCGGCCCTCGGACGGCTACCACCCCCGGGTCGCCTGATCCGGCGGTCCCTCAGAACGCGTACCGGACGTCGCAGTACGGCAGCCTGTGGTGGAGCAGGTCCAGGAACTGCTCCAGGTAGCGCTGCTTGTCCCGGAACCGGTAGCGCACGTTCACGGCCCCGTTCTGCGACCGCTTCACCTCCTGGAGGTCCGGGCGCCACAGCACCTCCTCGGCCTTGGGGTGCCACTGCGTGTTCACCTCGTGCAGCTGGGCGTTGTGGGTCAGGAAGATGACCTCCGCGGCGAGCTGCTCCTTGGCCGCGGCGCCCAGCCCGGCGTCGAGCTGGTCGAAGAGCTCCGCCCAGTCCTCCAGCCACGTGTCCGTGACGATCACCGGGGAGAAGTTGACGTGCACCTCGTACCCGGCCGCCACGAAGTCGTCGATCGCGGCGATCCGTTCGGCCACGGGGGTCGTGCGGATGTCCGTGAGCCTGGCCAGGCGTTCCGGCATCAGCGAGAACCGCACCCGGGTCCGTCCCTGCGGATCCCAGTCCAGCAGCTCCCGGTTGACGTACTTGGTGGCGAAGGAGGCCTTGGCCGTGGGGTGGCGGCGGAACAGGTCCACGAGGTCGCGCACGTTGTCGCTGAACAGCGCGTCCGCGGAGCAGTCGCTGTTCTCCCCGAGGTCGTAGACCCACGCGGCCGGGTCGCACTGGTTGGGCTCCGGCTTGGCGCCCTGGCGGCGGATGTGCCGGTCCAGGTAGCCGGTGATCTGCTCGATGTTGGCGAAGACCGTCACCGGGTTGCTGTAGCCCTTGCGCCGCGGCACGTAGCAGTAGGCGCAGGCCATGGCGCACCCGTTGGCGGTGGACGGCGCGATGAAGTCCGCGGACCGGCCGTTGGGCCGCGCCGCCAGCGACTTCTTGACGCCCAGGACCAGTGCCTCGCGCTTGATCCGCACCCACCGCCGCACGTTGGTCTCGTCCCCGTGCAGCTCGGGGATCTGCCAGTGGCTGGGGACCTCCACGAGCGTGGCGTCCGGCCACCGCTCGAGCACCTCCCGGCCGCGGGGCAGGTCGGCGGCCGCCGGCTCGTAGTAGATGCGGGTGATGTCGACCAGCGGCGGTTCGGGAGGCATGGACCGATTCTAGGGACCCCCTCCGACAGTGGACTTACCACTCGGGGGCGGACAGGATGGCACCATGACGGCCCGCGAGGCCGCTCCTGCCGCCCCGGCCGGCGTCCTCGCGGGAGCGCCACCGGCGGAGGACCCCGCACGTCGCCCCGTCCGCCGACCCGCACCGATCACGAGGGAGCAGCCCCATGAAATCCGTATGGCTCGACACGTACGAGGTGCCGTCCAGCGCGACGGACGAGTTCGTCCCCGGCGCCCACTACGACACCGTCGTCGCCGGTGCCGGACTGACCGGGCTGACCACGGCGGTCCTGCTGGCCCGCGCGGGCCAGCGCGTCGCCGTGCTCGAGGCGCGCTCCGTGGGGGCCGTGACCACGGGCAACACCACGGCGAAGCTGTCCCTGCTGCAGGGTGCCACGCTCTCCCAGATCCGCCGGCACCAGTCGGACGAGGTGCTCCGCGCCTACGTGGAGGGCAACCGTGAGGGCATGTCCTGGCTCGTGCGTCATCTGGAGGAGCGCGGCGTCCCCTTCCAGCGCCGCCCCGCCTACACCTACGCCACCACCTCCCGGGGCACCTCCCAGCTCCGCAAGGAGCTCGAGGCGGCCCGTGCGGCCGACCTGCACGTGAGCTGGACCAGCGACACCGGTCTGCCCTACGAGGTCGCCGGGGCGATCACGCTCCCGGACCAGGTGCAGTTCCACCCCATGGAGGTCCTCGGGTCCCTCGTCGCCGAGCTGCGGGAGCGCGGCGGCACCCTCGTGGAGGGCGTGCGGATCAACGGTGCAGGATTCCGCTCCCCGCTCACGGTGCGGACCTCGGCGGGGTCCGTCGAGGCGGACCGGCTGGTGCTGGCGACGGGCACTCCCGTGCTCGACCGGGGCGGCTACTTCGCCAAGCTCTCCCCGAACCGTTCGTACGCCCTGACCTACCGGGTCCCCGGAGCGCCCCAGTCCATCCCCGCGGGCATGTACATCAGCGCGGACAGCCCCACCCGCACGCTGCGCACCGTTCCGCTGGACGGCGAGGAGCTGCTGCTCGTGGGCGGCAACGACCACGTGGTGGGACGCTCCGCCTCGCCGCAGGCGGCCGTGGACGACCTCGAGGAGTGGACCCGGCGCCACTTCCCCGGCGCCGAGCGCACCCACGCGTGGGCCGCCCAGGACTACCAGTCGGTCAACCTCGTGCCGTTCGTCGGGACCCTGCCCCGTGGCGGCGGCAACATCTACCTCGCCACCGGCTACAACAAGTGGGGGATGAGCAACGCCGTGGCCGCGGCGATCGCCCTCAGCGCCGAGATCCTCGGCGGCAGCGTGCCGTGGGCCGCCACCCTCGGGCGACGCGTGACCACGCCGTCGGACGTCCTCACCTCCCTGCGCTTCAACGCGGGGGTGGGGGTCAACGCCCCCAAGGACTGGCTCAAGGCCGAGCTCCAGGAGCTGCCCGGCGAGGCCCCGGGCGAGGGGCAGGGAGCCGTCGGGCGCCGGAGGGGGCGGCCGGTCGCCGCCTCCACCGTCGACGGCCGCACGTGCCGGGTCTCCGGCGTGTGCACCCACCTCGGGGGAGTGCTGCGCTGGAACGACGCCGAGCGCTCCTGGGACTGCCCCCTGCACGGATCCCGGTTCGCCGCCGACGGCGCCCTGCTCGAGGGTCCCGCGGTGAAGGACCTGCCCCGGGTCGACGGCTGATCCCGGGCACGACGACGGCCCCCACCGCGATCGGTGGGGGCCGTCGGTGCTCCCGGGGGACGCGGCCTGCCGGCCGCCGCGGGGCAGGGACTACTTCTTGGAGGAGCTCTCCTCCAGCTTCAGGGCGACGCCGATCGCGAAGAAGGTCGGGGTCCACTCGCCGACGAACAGGCCCCAGCGGTCGGCCTGCGGCTTGGACTTGCTCTTGCCGAGGCTGACCGCCCAGGACAGGACGGACAGGCCGATGGACGCGAAGCCGGCAGCATAGGCGTGCTCGCTGCGGACACCAAGGTTCTGGATCGTGCTGATCATGGAAGTACCTCTTTCCTGTGGTGGTCACCGTCGAGGGTGAGCTGGTCGAGCTGTGTCCGCCAAGTCTCACACGAAACCGGAAAATAGGAAAGCAGGCTGACGATAAAAGTGGGCAACGGTGCCCGCCGGTGCGCTGCCGTGCGGGATCCCCGGGTGCGTGCGGGTCCGCTCCCCGGCCGGAATCTCCCACGGCGTGGGGCGCCTGCGCCGGCCGGCGCGGATGTGGGCAGTTCTGTGGTCCCCGGGAGACCCATTAACTGATGCAAAAATCTGTTTCCTCATGCAAACTGATCCATACCCGGCGCGCTGGTCGCCAGCGTCGTCGGGAGGACGCAGAGCCGGTCGGGGGGCCGGCGGCGTCGACGGCCCGGGCGCGAGGCAGTGCCCGGGTCGCGCCGAATCATTCCTGGGGGGAAACATGTTGCCATCCGTCGTGGGCGCTCTGCTGAGCGCCGTCGTCCTCGCGTACGTGCTGCCGGACGCGAACTACATGCGCCACAAGCGCTTCATCGTCGGGGCCCGGGCGCTGCGCCGGGCCATCGTCGTCGTCTACACGGTGCTGCTGGCGCTGAACCTGTGGTGCGCCTCGGTCATGCCCGTGACGCTCGTCTGCGACGCGATCGCCGTCTCGACCCTGGTCGCCACGGGCACCTTCGGCTTCGTCCTCGCCGAGCGGCGGATTCCCGCGACCACCGTGGTGCAGCGCCGCCGGGTGCTGGCGGTGGGCGCCCACCCGGACGACCTGGAGCTGGCGTGCGGGGCCACCCTGGCCAAGCTGGTCGACACCGGCCACGAGGTCCGCGGGCTGGTCATGAGCTCCGGGGAGATCGGCGGCAACCCCGGGCTGCGCCCGGCGGAGGCGCAGCGCGGCGCCTCGTTCCTCGGGCTCTCGGCCCTGCGGGTGCACCACTTCCCGGACACGAAGCTGGAGACGGTGAGCAACGACCTGGTCCGGGCCATCGAGGACGCGATCAAGGAGTTCGAGCCCGACGTGATCTTCACGCACTCGGCCCACGACCAGCACCAGGACCACTACGCGGTGCACCAGGCCACCCTGCGCGCCGCGCGGGCCCACCACTCGATCCTGTGCTTCGAGTCCCCGTCGGTGACCCGCGACTTCGACCCGTCCGTGTTCGTGGACATCGACGGCTACGTGGACGTCAAGGTCGAGGCCGTGCTCGCCCACCGGGACCAGACGGGCAAGCCCTACATGACCCCGGGGCGGGTCCG
>JAPSHS010000369.1 GCA_031179495.1 Kocuria sp.
GGCAACGCCGGCATCGCGCAGCTCGTCCCGGTCCACGCCGTGGACGCGAACGACCCGGCGGCGGCCACGGCCCTCGCCCGCGAGCTCGCCGTCGACCTCGTGGTCGTCGGACCCGAGGCCCCGCTGGTGGCCGGCGTGGCCGACGCCCTGCGCGGGGCCGGCTTCCCCGTCTTCGGGCCCTCGCAGGCCGCGGCACGGCTCGAGGGCTCCAAGGCGTTCGCCAAGGAGGTCATGGCCTCCGCCGGCGTGCCCACCGCCATGGCCCGCGTGGCCGCCACCGAGCAGGAGGCCGCCGACGCCCTCGACGCCTTCGGCGCCCCCTACGTCGTCAAGGACGACGGGCTCGCCGCCGGCAAGGGCGTGGTCGTCACCTCCGACCGCGCCGCCGCGCTGGAGCACGCCGCCGCCTGCTTCGCCGCGGGCGGGAGCGTGGTGGTCGAGGAGTACCTCGACGGCCCCGAGGTGTCCCTGTTCGTGCTCACCGACGGCTCCCGCGTGATCCCGCTGAGCCCGGCCCAGGACTTCAAGCGGATCCACGACGACGACGAGGGCCCCAACACCGGCGGGATGGGCGCCTACACGCCGCTGCCGTGGCTGCCGGAGGGCTTCGTGGACGAGGTCGTGGAGCGGGTCGCCCGCCCCACGGTCGAGGAGATGCGCCGCCGCGGCACCCCGTTCGTGGGCGTGCTCTACTGCGGGCTGGCCATGACGAGCCGCGGACTGCGCGTGATCGAGTTCAACGCCCGCTTCGGGGACCCGGAGACCCAGGCCGTGCTCGCCCGGCTCGCCACCCCGCTCGGGCGGCTGCTGCTCGACGCCGCGGCCGGCCGGCTCGACGAGGCCGAGCGGCTGCGCTGGCGGCCCGAGACGGCCGTCGCCGTCGTCGTCGCCGCGCGGAACTACCCGGAGGCCCCCCGGAAGGGCGACCCGGTCGGCGGCCTGGAGCGGGCCGAGGCGCTCGAGGGCGTCCACGTGGTGCACGCCGGCACCGCGGTGGCCGACGAGGGGCAGCACGCCGGGCGGATCGTCTCCGCGGGTGGGCGCGTGCTCGCCGTCGTCGCCCTCGGCGCCGACCTCGAGGCCGCCCGCGGGCGCGCCTACCGCGGGGTGGAGCTGGTCGAGCTCGAGGGCTCCCAGCACCGCACCGACATCGCCCTGAAGGCCGCACGGGGCCTGGTCACCGTCCCCGGCGTCTCCGACCCCCGTCCCCGGCAGGAGCAGGCATGAGCGAGCAGGGCACCGTCACGACCCCGCCGGAGATCCCCGGGTGGACCCACCTCTACTCCGGCAAGGTCCGGGAGCTCTACGTGCCCGACGGGTCGCGGCTGCGGGCCACGGGCGTGGCCATCCACGACGACGCCGAGTACCGGGCGGGCTCCGTGCTGGTGGTCGCCACGGACCGGATCAGCGCGTTCGACGAGATCGTCCCCACGCTGATCCCCGACAAGGGCAAGATCCTCACGCAGCTGTCCCTGTGGTGGTTCGAGCAGCTCGCCGGGGTGCCCAACCACGTGCTGAGCACCGACGTGCCCGAGCCCGTCCGGGGGCGGGCCGTGGTCTGCAAGAACCTCTCGATGTTCCCGGTCGAGTGCATCGCCCGCGGCTACCTGACCGGCTCCGGGCTGAAGGACTACCGGGCGGAGGGCCGGGTCAGCGGCATCGAGCTGCCCGCGGGCCTCGTGGACGGCTCCCGGCTGGCCGAGCCGATCTTCACCCCGACCGGCAAGGCGGAGGTGGGCGAGCACGACCTGCCCATCACGTTCCAGGAGATGGCCGACGTGGTCGGCCATGCCGTGGCGGACCGGCTGCGCGAGCTGACCCTGACGATCTACGGCGCCGCCGAGGAGATCGCCCGGGAGCGCGGGATCATCGTGGCCGACACGAAGGTCGAGTTCGGCCTGGACTCCTACCG
>JAPSHS010000069.1 GCA_031179495.1 Kocuria sp.
ACATCATGCTGCTGACCCTGGAGCCCCATCAGGGCCTGGAGGCGGTCACCGAGGAATCCGTGAGGGCTCTGGTGGACGACCTGGCGCAGTTCAACAGCGCCGGAGTGCCGGTGATCGTGCGTTTCGGTCATGAGATGAACGGGTCCTGGCGGGAGTGGGGCCAGCAACCGCAGGCCTACACCGACACCTTCCGGACGGTGGCCCGTGCCGTGCACCAGGGCGCGCCGGGCTCGGCCATGATGTGGGCGCCCAACTACGGCGGCGGCTACCCCTTCATCGAGAGCCGCGACGAGACACGCACCCAGGACCTGGCTGCCCTCGACACCGACGGCGACGGGAAGCTCACCATGGCCGACGACCCCTACGCCCCGTACTACCCCGGCGACGAGGCCGTGGACTGGGTGGGCATGTCCCTCTACCACTGGGGCTCGGACTTCCCGTGGGGGCAGAACGAGATCCCCGAGCCGGGCAAGTTCACCGACCAGCTCACCGGCGCATACAACGGGGACGACGGGGACTTCACCGTCGTCCCCGACTTCTACACGGTCTACGGGCAGGAGCACGGCAAGCCGGTGGCCATCCCCGAGACCGCAGCCTTCTACAACCCCGAAGAGACCGAGGGGGCGCAGGAGCTGGCCATCAAGCAGGCCTGGTGGGAGCAGCTGTTCGACGACTCGGTCCCGGCCCGGTTCCCCCAGCTGAAGATGATCAACTGGTTCGAGTGGGACAAGCACGAACCCGAGGTCGACGCCCGGGTGGACTGGACCACCACCGACGACCCTGTCCTCGGCGAGGCATTCACGGCCGGCCTCCCGGAGTGGCTGCGCTACGGCTCCGAACCGTCCTGCACCCCGACCGGCCCCTGAGTCCCGCACCGTGGCCGCCGCCCGGCCCCGGCCTCCCGTCGAGCGGTTCCCGGACGATGGACTGTTCCCGTCATCGAACTGTCCGGTCTGCCGTGACCGGGTCAGCGACGGTCGGTCCCACCGCTCCTGAGCTGCGCGGCACGGGTGGTCAGGTAGTGGCGCTCTGCGGTGTTGGTGCTCAGCCGGGCGGCGAGCTCGTACGCGGCACGAGCCTCCACCGGTCGCCCGGCACGCTGGAGCAGGTGCGCGCGCACGGCGTGCAGACGGTGATGGTCCGCCAGGGTGTCCAGGTCCTCGAGCAGGACGAGCCCGGCCTGCGGGCCGGAGACCATCCCCACGGCGACCGCCCGGTTCAGAGCCACCATGGGGCTGGGCGTCATGCGTTCCAGGAGCATGTACAGGGCGGCGATCTGCGGCCAGTCCGTGGCCCGGGCCGAGGATGCCTCGTCGTGCAGGGCCGCGATGGCCGCCTGCACCTGGTACGGGCCGACAGCTCCGGCGCTCAGAGCGTGCAGCAACAGCTCGCGGCCTTCCTGGACGAGGTCCGCGTCCCACAACCGGCGATCCTGCTCGTCCAGGGGCACCAGGCGCCCGGCGCGGTCGGTCCGTGCCGGACGACGCGCATGCGTGAGCAGCAGCAGTGCGAGCAGGCCCGCAGCCTCCGGATCCTCCGGTGCGGAGTCGACCAGCAGGCGCGCGATCCGGATGGCCTCCACCGCCAGGTCCGGTCGGTCCAGGCCGTCCCCGTGGGAGACGTAGGCCTCGTTGAACATCAGATAGACCACCGACAGCACGGTCCTGCCCCGCCGGCGGCGCTCCTCGGGTGCGGGCGGCTCGAAGCGGGCGCCGGCAGCGCGGAGACGCTGTTTCGCCCGGCTGATGCGCTGGCCCATGGTGGCCTCCGGGACGAGGAAGGCGGCCGCGATCTGCGCCGTGGTCAGTCCCCCCACCGCACGCAGGGTGAGGGCGATCGCGGAGGCAGGGGGCAAGCACGGATGGCAGCACAGCGTCAGCAGCGTCAGCGTGTCGTCGCCTGTCCCAGTCCCCGGGGCCGTGTCGTGGACCCCGCTGCCGGGTGCGGTGGGGTCGGCGGCGAGGAGCTCCTCCCGGGTGCGCCGGGCCGCCTCGCTGCGGATCTGGTCGATGAGACGTCGCTGGGCGACCCGCACCAGCCACCCGGCCGGATTGACCGGCACCCCGGATCGGGGCCATGCCCGGACGGCGGCCAGCAGCGCCTCCTGCACGGCGTCCTCGGCCGCGGTGAAGTCGCCGCAGCGGCGGGCCAACGCCCCGAGGACCTGCGGGGTGAGCTCGCGCAGCAGGTCCTCGGGGACGTCGGCCGTCGACATGGTCAGCTCTCCACGGTGGGGGCGGCCATCACCTGTCGCACTTCGATGGGCTGCTGGATGGGCACCCCGCCCTTGCCCGGGGCGGCGGAGGCCTTGGCCGCGATCTCGAGGGCGCGCTCCTCGGAGTCCACGTCCACGGTCCAGTAGCCGGCCAGGAACTCCTTGGACTCGGGGAACGGCCCGTCCGTGACCACCGGCGCGTTGCGCCCGTCCCAGGTGACCGTCCTGCTGGTGTCCGGCGCGGCCAGGCCCTGGCCGTCGACCAGCTCACCGGTGTCGGTGAGCTCGCGGCCCAGAGCGTGCTGGAAGTCGATGTGCGCGGCGATGTCCTCCGGCGCCCACTCGCTCATCGGCACGTCACAGCCGGCGCCGCCCTCGTAGTTCATCAGCAGCATGTACCTCATCACGCACTCCTTTCGTCTCGGACGCCGTCATGGCGCCTCACCCCAGTGTCGGAGCACACCGCACAGCTTCGACACGTCGCGCACAAGAGTTCCCTGATTTCCGCGAACCGGCCACCGTCGTGCCCGGATCCTCGCACTCGTGCTCTCGAGGCAGACATTCCTGGACGGCGCCATCCGGGTCCGGCTCGCCGAGATCCTCCCTGCATCTGCGCGGACCGGGCATCGGCATCCCGGTGCGCTTCGGCCGGACCACGAGCGGTTCCCGGCCCCGTCCTCTTCCAGGTTCCTCGGCGCGGTCGGCCTTTCGGACCCGTTCGCACCACTGGTGGCATCGGCGTGCCGTCCCCGTCATCACCTGGCCCCCGATGCCCCGGTACTCGTCGGATCCTCCCGCTCAGCGTATGACCCACTGCCGGAACTATCCATGGGATCGGTCTTGCAGCAGGGGTGAGTCCTTGCGGCATGTCACGGTCCGCGGGGGCCGGCCTCTGCCGGCGGTGTCCGGTGCTGTGAATTTCTCCCTCCGCGCACATTCCTCCTGGGGGAGGCGGTGCCCGGGGCGCGGTGGCACAGTAGGGTCCCATGAACACATCTGGAACCTCTGCCCGGACCGCCCTGGTCGTCGGCGCCAGCGGCATCACCGGCTCCGCGATCGTGGAGCAGCTCACCTCCCAGGACTGGGACGTCGTGGCGCTGTCGCGCACCCCCGTCCCGGGCAGCACCGCCCGCCACGTGGCCGCGGACCTGCGCTCGGCCGAGAGCCTGAGCGCGGCACTGGCCCAGGAGCGGCCCACGCACGTGTTCTTCACCGCGTGGTCCCGCCAGGCCACCGAGAAGGAGAACATCGAGGTCAACGCCGGAATGGTCCGCAACCTCCTGACCGCCCTGGCCCACGCCCCGGTGGAGCACGTGGGGCTGATGACCGGGCTCAAGCACTACCTCGGCCCCTTCGAGGCCTACGGGCAGGGCGACATGCCCGACACCCCCTTCCTGGAGGAGGAGCCCCGGCTGCCGGTGGAGAACTTCTACTACGCCCAGGAGGACGAGCTGTGGGCCGCCGCCGGGCGCCAGGGGTTCCGCTGGTCGGTGCACCGGGCGCACACGGTGATCGGGCACGCGGTGGGCAACGCCATGAACATGGCGCTCACCCTCGCAGCCCAGGCCGCGATCTGCCGGGAGACCGGCCGGCCCTTCGTGTTCCCCGGTTCCGAGACACAGTGGAACAGCCTGACCGACATGACCGACGCCACGCTGCTGGCCGAGCACATGGTCTGGGCCGCCACCACGGAGGCGGCCGGGAACGAGGCCTACAACGTGGTCAACGGGGACGTCTTCCGGTGGCGGCGGATGTGGCCGGTCCTGGCCGACTACTTCGGGGTCGAGTGGGAGGGATTCCAGGAGGCACCGCGTCCCCTGGAGGAGCAGATGCGCGGCACCGACGACGTCTGGGCGCGGATCGTCGACAACCACGGCCTGGTCGAGCCCCAGCTCGAGCGCGTGGCCTCGTGGTGGCACACCGACGCCGACCTGGGCCGTCCGATCGAAGTGGTGGCCGATATGAGCAAGAGCCGGCTGGCGGGGTTCACCGGCTACCGACGCACCCAGGACTGCTTCATCCGCCTGTTCGAGCGCTACCGCACCGAGGGCGTCATCCCGTGCGCGGACTGACCGGCTCCACATCGCAGGGCCGATCCGGGTCCTGACGCCCCTCCAGGACGGCTGGGACGGAGGGGTGTGACGGTGCGCAGCATCTGTGGATCCCGCACGGGCGACGCGCGGACATCCTTGCCGCTGCACCCACCGGAGTCATCACTCCGACCACCCCGGAGCCGCCCCGTGTGGTGGCTGACGTGCAGTCCAGGAGTTCGCCCCGCCGACCGGACGCGGGCGGCCCCGCGAGACCGCTGTTCGTCCGCCTCCGGGCCAGTGCGGTGAGCAGACGTGCGTGGTGGTCAGCGTTCCGGGTTGGGCGTGAAGGTGTGGCCCAGGGCGGTGGAGACCTCGGCGAAGATCCGTGTGGCAGGGGTGGCGCAGGGCAGGGCCTTCGGGTCATCGGCCAGCACCGGGGACTCGGGGCAGTCCCCGGAGGCGATGTCGCTGGTGGCCTGCACGACCACGGTGGTGTCGGTCGTGGTGTCGTAGTAGACGGTGGTGTTGTACCCGGGCAGCGTCCCGGTGTGCCCGACCCAGCCGTCGATGCACCCGAACCCCAGCCCGTAGCCGCCCTCGGCGGGCTGGAACGAGGTGAGGCGCTCCTGCTGGGCCTGCGGTCCCAGCAGTCCGTGCCCGGTGCCCATGGCCCGGCCGTAGACCAGCAGGTCGTCCACGTCCGAGATCAGGGCCCCGGCGGTGGCTCCCCAGGTGGGGTTCCAGTGGGTGGCGTCGGCAGGTGCTTCAGGGGTCGCGGTGTCGCCCTGGAGCGTGAAGCCCTGCGCGTAGGGTTCCGGCATCTCGGTGGAGTTCCCGGGCCAGGTGGTCTCGTCGAGCCCCAGAGGGTCGAAGATGTTCTCCTCCAGGACCTCTCCGACCGGCCGGCCGGTGACCTGCTCGATCACCATCCCCAGCAGGATGTAGTTGGTGTTGGAGTAGTCGAACTGCTCACCGGGGGCGAACAGGGGGGATTCCGAGACGCCGACGGCCACCAGCTCCTCCGGGGTGAAGGCCTTCTGCGGATCCGCGAAGAAGCGGTCCGTGAACGCGGTGCTGCGGGTGTAGCTGGCCACACCGCTGGTCATGTCCGCCAGCTGACGCAGGGTGATCTGCTCCCCGTTGGGGATGCCCTCGACGTAGTCGGAGACGGGGTCCTCCAGGGAGAGCTGTCCCTCCTCGGCCAGTTGCAGGACCAGGGTGGCGGTGAACGGCTTGGTGACCGAGCCGATGCGGGTGTGCACCCCCACCTCCATGGGCTCCCCGGTGGCGGGGTCGGCCACCCCGTAGGCCTCCGTCCAGGTGCCCTCCGGGGAGGAGACCCCGACCACCGCACCGGGGGCGGAGGCCTGGCTGAACGAGGCCCGGGCGGCGGCATCCAGCTTCCTCGACAGCTCCTCGGGCAGCGGCTCGGCCGTCCGAGCGGACGGACGGCGGGTCACGACATCGTCGACATCGCTCACACAGGCCTCGGCGCCCGGGACCGGATCCGACGGTGTACCTGCAGCCGGCGGGGCGCCCGCCGACCCGTCTGCGCACAGCGGGGCCGCGACCGCCCCGCCGGCCCCGAACAGCAGCACCACCGCCGTGGCGGCGGCGAAGGTGCAGGGCATGGATCGTGTGGATGAGGACATCAGCGTTTCCTTCTCGAGCGGCGCACCACAGCCTCCTGAAGGCCGCTGCGCCCGTCAGACAGTGCTTCGGGCTCAGTCGTCATGGACGACGATGTCGACCCCTGACGCCCACTCCGCCGTGAGAGCACATCCGGCAGCACACACGGGCACAGGAACCGGTAGGAGAACGGGCCGATCCAGGCCCGGACCGCGCGCCGGAGCTCGAGGTTCCACAGGCCCGGCAGTGCCCCCAGCGTAGGACCGGCTCCCGGGCCGGTCAGCGGGCCGGCTCCGGATCGTTACCCAACCGCTGAAAATGTCATACCCCTTCTTGCGGCTGGGGTGGCACCTCAGTCCTGGAGGCGACCGACCAGCGGTGGAGCCGCCCCGTGTGCCCGGTTGCGCCCGTCGGTCGGGCAGTGAGAATCTGACGTCCGGGCGCTGTGGCGCGGCCTGGGAACCACTGTGCGCCCGGGGCGGACGGCGGGGTGCAGGCGAATGATCCGCACGCAGACCTGCTGGTGCCGCAACGTGCCACAGTGCTGTGTCAACTGGGTGCCGGTCGTCCGAAGGAGAACAGATGCGCACCATCGGAATGCTCGGCGGCATGAGCTGGGAGTCGACGGCCGAGTACTATCGGCTGGCGAACGAACTGGTCCGCGATCGACTCGGCGGTGTGCATTCAGCCCGTCTCCTGCTCGATTCCATGGACTTCGCCGACATGGAGCGGTTGCAGTCCGCCGGGCTGTGGAAGGAAGCCGGCGATCTGCTCGCCGCCAAGGCATCCGCGCTGGAAGCGGCGGGTGCGGAGCTGCTCCTCCTCTGCACGAACACCATGCACCTCGTCGTCGACGCGATCGAGCAGGCCGTCGAGATCCCCGTGCTCCATATCCTTGACGCCACGTCGGCGAGAGTCAGGCAGGAAGGTCTCGGCCGCGTGGGAGTGCTGGGCACGGCGTTCACCATGGAGCACGATTTCTACCGTGACCGCCTCGCCGCCAGTGGGGTCGACGCGACGGTGCCGGAACGCCAGGACCGGGCGACAGTGCACCGGATCATCTACGAGGAGCTTGTCCGCGGTGTGGTGACGGATGCTTCCCGGGCGCAGTACCGCGCGATCATCGATCGCTTGGTCGCCGACGGGGCCGAGGGGATCGTCCTGGGGTGCACGGAGATCGAGTTGCTGGTGACCGCGGAGGACAGCCCTGTACCGGTGTTTCCCACGACGCGCATTCATGTGGAAGCGGCAGTGGAGATGGCTCTCTCCTGAACAGCGCACCTTGCGCCGTCCGTGCCGGGGGCCACGGCGCAGGGGCGGCAGCGCACGTGGCTGCGCCGGTGCACGTGCGTGGTGCCGCAGCGTTGCTTCTGCTCCGGAGAGCCGTCGGCGCGGCCGGGCACGCCTCGTCGGGCGGAGTCCTGAAACATTGCCGGGACCTGCGACCACCACCGGGATGCGGGGGCACACTGGAGGGCGGAACGCTCGTCCGAGGGTTCGCTGGGCTGAGCAGCACGAGGGCATCCTTGTCCCCACGGGGCGCTGCGGGGACGGCATGCACCTCCCGGGAGGAGCACCATGACCACGCCCACCGCACCCCGTCGGGGCACCGGCAGCCGCACCTCGGGCGATGCTCTGGCCCGGCGCCGGCCTGTGCTGGTCTTCCTGGTCCTGGCACTGGGCCTGGGCTGGGCGGCGTTGACGGTGCCTGTGCTCACGGGTCTGCCGGGGGAGCCGTTCCTGCTGTTCCTGAACTACGTCGGGCTGCTGGGGCCGGCTCTGCTGGTCACTCGCGTGGCCGACGGGCCGGGGGCGGTCCGTGGGATGCTGCGCCGGGCTTTCGCCTGGCGTTTCGGTGCCGGGCGGTGGGCCGTGGTTCTGCTCGGCATGCCGGTGCTCACGCTGGTCGTGGCCGCGGCCACCGGCACCCTGGTCACCCCGCCGGTGGGCTGGGCGGCCGAGACGGGGTGGTACCTGTTCAACACGCTGATCCTCGGGGCGCTGGTCCTGAACTTGTGGGAGGAAGCCGCCTGGGGTGGCTTCCTCCAGTCCCGGCTCACCGCCCGGCACGGGCTGCTGGTCGCCGCGCTGCTGACCGGACTGCCCTTCGCGGCGATCCACCTGCCGCTGTACCTGGCCGACGGCTGGAACGGGCAGTCCGCAGGGAACATCGCGCTGTTGTTCCTGTTGGTGCCCTTCTACCGGTACCTGCTGGGCATGCACCTGTTGGACACGGGCGGCAGCGTCCTGGTCATCGGCGTCCAGCACGCCTCGTGGAACGCCGCCGGGGACCTCGGCGCGGTGGACGGTCAGTGGCAGGCGACCGTGGCGGTGGTTCTGCTCACGGTCCTGGTGGCGCTGGAGCGGCGGGTCCGGACCCGGGCAGAGCGCCCG
Source organism: Kocuria sp. (assembly GCA_031179495.1). Lineage (GTDB taxonomy): Bacteria > Actinomycetota > Actinomycetes > Actinomycetales > Micrococcaceae > Kocuria > Kocuria sabuli. The sequence goes on from JAPSHS010000069.1 coordinate 8,272, forward strand.
CTCGAACGAGACGCGCAGCGGCGGGAGGC
>JAPSHS010000370.1 GCA_031179495.1 Kocuria sp.
GGGCCGTGACCACCTTGAAGGTGGACCCGGGCGCGTACTGGCCCAGCAGCGCGGTGGAGTAGCCCTCGGAGCCCGGGCCGTTGGCCGACGCGACGACCTCGCCCGTGGAGGGGCGGATCGCCACGATGGCGGACGGTGACTCGATCCCGGCCAGCAGCTCCTCGGCAGTGGCCTGGAGCCCGCGGTCCAGGCTCACCGCGACCGGCTCGCCGGCCTGCGCCGGCACCTCGAACAGCGGCTCGCCGGCGGACGGCCGCGCTCCGTCCCCGGGCACGACCTCCTCGACGACCACGCCGGGCGTGCCGCGCAGCCGGTCGTCGAAGCGCTCCTGGACGCCGCCACGGCCGACCGTCGCGCCGACGGCCAGGTCGCCGCCGGCGGCCCGGAGGTCCTCGGCGGTCGCCTCGGACACCGCGCCCAGCAGGTCGGCGGCGAAGCCGCGGGAGGGTGCCAGCGGCAGCTCGTCCTCGACCACGAGCAGCCCCGGGATCGACCGCACCTGCTGCGCGTCGAGTTCCCGGAAGTCCTCCAGCCGCAGCGGCAGGGCCTCGACGAAGGCCTCCGGCCCGGCCTGCTCGACCGCCTCGGCGTAGGCGCCGGCGTCGATGTCCACGGCCGCGGCGAGCCGGCGCGCCGCCGCGGCGGGGTCCGCCCCGTCCAGCTGCGACCGGTCGATGCCCACCCGGCGGATCGGGCGCTCCGTCACCAGTGCCTCGCCGTCCGGTCCGAGGATGTCCCCGCGGTCCGCGGCCACGGTCCGGGCACTGAGGGCCTCCCCCTCCTCCAGGTCCGGCTGGACCACGCTCGCGGACCACTCCGGGACCCACTGCCCGTCGTCCGACCGGGCCAGGGGAAGAGTCGAGTCGTACGCCCAGTTCCGGTCCGTGCCCGGGAGGTCCCACGACCAGGACAGGGTGGCCGCGCGGCGGCCCTCCTCCCCGGTGTCCTCCACCGCGGTGACCTCGACGGCCGGGGCGGCTTCCCCGAGCCGCGCGGTGACCTGCTCGTACTGCTCCTGGGCGGAGGCGCCCCCGACGCCGGCGAAGGCCAGTTCCTCGACGCTGCCGGCGCTCAGCGCGGCGGCGACCTGCTCCGCGGTCCCGCGCCCGCCGTCGGGGGAGAGCAGCGCGCAGCCGCTGGTGAGCAGGCCCGCGCTCAGCGCGAGCGAGACGGCCGTCGCCGTCCGGCGGGCGGCCGGGCCGGGCGCCGGGAGCTGCGGGACGGGGAGGAACGGGAGGATCTGCACCCGTTCAATCTAGCGGGGCGGTCCCGTCCGAGGACCGTCCCGGACGTCTCGAACGGACACGGAGCGACCGGGCACGGCCCCGGCGGCGGACGAAGCGGAGGGACCGGCGGGCGCCGTGGCTGCACGGCACCCGCCGGTCCCTCGGACGCGCGGCAGGGGGTGCGCCGCCGCGCGCGGCGGGGCCGGTTCCCGGCCCCCTCACCACCGGGTCAGCAGTGGTACGTGTCGGTCGGCGCCTCGAAGTGGACGTCGTAGCCCTCGGGCACCCTCAGGCCGAAGGCACCGGCCAGGCCCAGGATCTTCCGGGCGCGGGCGAGCCGGGGCAGGTCGGAGCCGTTGCGGATCTCCCCGCCGTCGGCGTCGAACTCCTGGAGGAACTCGGTGGCCCAGGAGAGCTCGGACAGGGACGGGCTCAGGCCCTCGTTGACCGTGGCGGTCTGCTCGGGCATCAGGCACAGCTTGCCCGTCATGCCGAACTCCAGGGTCACGGACGTCGCCTCGGCCAGCTTCGGGCCGAGCGCCCCGACAGCCGGGCCGTCGATGGGCCCGGGCAGGTTGGCGGCCCGGGAGGCGATCGTGAACTGCGAGCGCGTGTAGGCCAGCGTCATGGGGTTCTCGCCGAATCCGGTGTCGCGGCGGAAGTCGCCCAGGCCGA
>JAPSHS010000371.1 GCA_031179495.1 Kocuria sp.
CGGCGGTCAGGCCCAGCACGAGCAGCCCGAAGCCTGTGAGCACGATCACGGGCAGCAGCCCGGTCTCGTCGATCGGGGCGACCGGTTCGGGCGGGGCCACCTCGGCCTCGACCTCCTCGGTGACGGGCGCGGCGCTCTGCGAGGGCGTCGCGCTGGGGGTGGCCGCGGCGCTGCGGCGGTGCACCTGCACCCACTGCCGCATGCTGCCGAGCGGGTTGGCCTCGACCTCGGGGACGTCCTCGGTCAGGGCGGCCTCGACGTCCAGCACCCCGTAGCCGTAGAGCGGGTCCTTCCCGGGGGACCCCGTGTCCCGGGCGGTGGAGATGATCCGGTTGGCGACCTGGGCGGAGCTCATCTCGGGCCACTTCGCCTTGATCAGCGCGGCGGTGCCCGCCACGACGGGAGCGGACGCGGAGGTCCCCGCCCACGAGGCGTAGCGGTCGCCGGGGATGGCGCCGACCATGTCCTCGGAGGGGCCCGCGACGGCGATGGAGATGCCCTGCGAGGAGGACTCCCAGCTCGCCTCCCCGGTGCGGCCGACGCCGCCCACCGTCAGCACGCCGGGGATGGTGGCCGGGGCGCCGACCTGGACGAGGCCGGAGCCCCGGTTGCCCGCGGACGCGACGACGAGCACGTCCTTCTCCTCGGCGTAGAGGAAGGCCTCGTCCCAGCTCTCGGGCCAGGAGGTGGTGTTGGAGCCCACGGACATGTTGATGACGTCCGCGCCGTGGTCCACGGCCCACCGGACGGCGTCCGGGAGCTGCTCGTCGACGCTGCGCACCTCAGAGGTCTCCCCGCCCAGCCAGGTGGACACGGCGAGCACCTCCGCGTCCGGGGCCACGCCGATCACCCCGGCGGGGCGGCCCGGCGCGGCGTCGTCGCGCCCGCCCGGGGCGACGTGACCCCGTCCCGCGGCGACGGAGGCCACCAGGGTGCCGTGCTCGGGCTCCGTGCCGAGGCCGTCCTGGCCGTCGGGGGCGCCCCCGCCCGAGACGTCGGTGCCGCCGACCACGGCGCCCTCGAGATCCTGGTGGGACCCGTCCACCCCCGTGTCGATGACCGCGATCCGCACGCCCTCGCCCGTGGACTCCTCCCAGGCCTCGCGGACACCGTACTCGTCCAGCCAGTACTGCAGGGGACGGATGCCGTCCTCGGCGATCCTGGAGGTGTCCGGTGCGGGGGTGGCGCCCTCACGGGGCACCGGGGCCACGGTGACGGGGTCCTCGATCGGGATGCTGGGCGCGGGGGCACCGGGGCGGGCGTGCGCCGGGCCCGTCGCAACGGTGCCGGCCACCGCGCACGCGGCCGCCGCGGCGCCCCAGCGCGCCGCGGCGCGGCGGCGCGGGGTGCGGCGGCGGTCGGAGGTGGGGGTCATGGGTCCTTCCGGGCCGAGGCCGGTCAGCCGACCTGGGACAGGGCGATCCCGTCCAAAATATCGTGCTCGCTGGCGATCGCCGTGCACACGCGGCCACCGGTGACGAGCCCGACCCGCTCCACCACGCGTCGCCACACCAGGGCGCCCGCGCCGATGACGTCGACCCGGCCCTCGTGCATGTAGGGCAGCGCGGCGCGCTCCTTCCGGGTCATGGCCGTGAGCGTCCGGCAGGCCCGGTCGATCCGCTCGGCCGTGAGCTCGGCCCCGTCGATGGCCTCGGGGTCGTAGGCGGAGAGCTCCAGCGCGTGCGCGGTGACGGTGGTGATCGTTCCGGCCACCCCGACGAGGTGGGTGGCCTCGGCGAGCGGAACCGTCTGCTGGACGATGTCGAGGGCCCGGTCGACGTCGCGCAGGAGGGCCTCCTGCTGCTCCGGCGTGGGCGGGTTGGCGCCGAGGTGGCGCTCGGTCAGACGGACGCAGCCGATGTCCACGCTGCGCTCCGCGCGCACCCCCCGGG
>JAPSHS010000070.1 GCA_031179495.1 Kocuria sp.
GGCCGGTGCGCTCGGCGAGCTCGCCGATCTGCATGGTGCCTCCGCGAACGCGTTGCGGCATGGGGGTGACCTCCAGGAAGTGCGGGACGGCCGAGTCCACCAACCCGTCAGCAGCGTTCTCCCGGACTCCCGTCCGCGGCGGGCCGGCGGCGCCCTCCCGCCAGGGGGACCCGGTCCAGGTCCTCCGCGGCCAGCACGGCGGTGCCCCGGGCGCGGGCACGGGCCTGCTCCGCGAGCGGGGCGACGTCGGGGTAGCGCGACGAGAAGTGGGTGAGGAGCAGCGTCCGGGCGCCCGCGGCGGCCGCGAGCGCCCCGGCCTGGCCCGCGGTGAGGTGGCGGTACCGCGCGGCGAGAGCCGCGTCGTCGTCGGCGAAGGTGGACTCCGCCACGAGGAGGTCGGCCCCCTCGGCGAGCTCCTCGGCACCCGGGCACGGTGCGGTGTCCATGACGAGGGCGAAGCGCCGGCCGGGCCGGGGAACGCTCACGTCCTCGAGCCGCACCCCGTGCAGCCGGCCGTCGCGCTGCAGACGGCCCACGTCCGGGCCGGTGATCCCGGCCGCCGCGAGCCGGTCCGGCAGCATCGTGCGGCCGTCGGGCTCCACGAGCCGGTAGCCGTAGGTCTCGACGCGGTGGTGCAGGGGGCGCACCTCCAGGCCGGGCGCCACGGTCCCGGAGGAGCCGTGCGGGTGCAGCCGCAGGTCCAGGCCCGGAGTGGCGAGGGAGACGAGCGCCCGGACCACCTCCTCGCCGGAGGCCGGGTAGTGCAGGTGCACCGGGTGCGCCACGCCGTCCAGGACCATGCGCGAGAGCACCCCGGGCAGCCCGTAGCAGTGGTCGCCGTGGACGTGGGTGAGGCAGATCCGCGTCACCTGCGTGGCCGGGACGCCCGCGTGGATCATCTGCCGCTGCGTCCCCTCCCCGGGGTCGAAGAGCAGGCCCGCTCCGTCCCGGCGCAGCAGGTACCCGTTGTGGTTGCGGGTCCGGGTGGGGACCTGCGAGGCGGTGCCGAGGACGACGAGTTCGCGCATGGCACCGAGTGTGCCACCGGCCCGTCCGGGAGCGGTGAGCCCGCTCCCGGACGGTGCGGGGGTCACTGCGGGACGAGGTCGCGCCAGGTGACGGTCCGGGAGCCGTTCGCCGGGACCGGGCCCGGCTGGGCGGGCTCCGGGAGGAGCACCACGAGGGTCCCGAAGGCCCGGGTGGACCAGGGGGAGAGGGACCCCGCCGGGGGCGCGGCCGGGACGGGCCCGGAGCGCTGCATGCGCACCGCGTGGCCCAGGATGAGCAGGCCGACCAGTGCCAGGCCGACGCCCACCCAGGCCGGTGCGCGGTAGCCCCAGCCGGCGGTGATCACGGCCCCGCCGAGGAAGGCGCCCATGGCGTTGGCCAGGTTGAACGCCGCGTGGTTCATGGCGGCGGTCAGGGAGGGGGCGTCCTTGGCCTCGCGCAGCAGGCGCATCTGCAGGGACGTGGTGAACACGGACCCCATGATGCCGATCCACAGCACGCCGATCACGGCGGCGGCGGGCAGGTGGGCGAAGAGCCCGAAGAAGACGAGCGCGACGGCGGAGACGGCGCCGGCGCCCAGGGCGGTCTTCTCGATCGAGCGGTCGACGAGCGGGCCCACCATCAGCGAGCCCAGGGTCATGCCCACGCCGAACACGGCCAGCACCCAGGGCACCGCCGAGAGGCCGAGGCCGGTGAGCTCGGTGAGGGTGGGGGAGATGAAGGTGTAGACCGCGAACATCCCGCCGAACCCGACCGTCCCGGCGATGAGGGTCAGCGTCACCTGGGGGCGGCCCAGGGCGCGGATCTCCTGGGCGACCGAGACGCCGCCGCCCTGCCGGGTCTTCGGCACGAAGAGGGCCAGGGCCGTGACGGTCAGCAGCCCGATCAGCACCACGAGGCCGTAGCCGGAGCGCCAGCCCAGTGCCCCGCCGAGGGCGGCGGCGAGGGGGACGCCCACGATGTTGGCCACCGTCAGTCCCAGGGCGACGCGCGCCACGGCGGTGCCGCGGCGCTCACGGGGCACGAGGGAGGAGGCCACGACGGCGGCGACCCCGAAGTAGGCCCCGTGCGGCAGTCCGGAGAGGAAGCGGGCGGCGTAGAGCCAGTCGAGGGAGGGGGCCGCCGCCGAGAGGGCGTTGCCGGCGGTGAACGCGGCCATCAGGCCCAGCAGGAGGGTCTTGCGCTCCACGCGGGAGGTGAGGGTCGTGATCAGCGGCGCGCCGACCACCACGCCGAGGGCGTAGAGCGAGATGGAGTGGGCGAGGGCGGGGATCGAGGCGTCGAAGTCCTCGGCGATGAAGGGCAGCAGGCCCATCGAGGCGAACTCGGTGGTGCCGACGCCGAAGCCGCCGAGGGCGAGGGCGAGGATGGCGAGCCGGGTGCCGGTGGGGCCGGGGGCGTTGATCACCTGGAGCACGGCAGTGCGAGGTGCGGACATGGCGGATCCTTCCGTGTGGACCTGGAGGGGGAGGAAGGCGCGTCGTCGGGCCGAACTGGATGAGGCTCCGACACTACGGAGGAAGTCCGGCGCACCCAAGGGTTCGGCCGTGTGATCTTGGACAAACCCACGGAGTTGTGATAGAGGTCGCGTCCTCCAGGGGGTCGGAGGAGATCCGTCGGCGGCCGTTCCGGCGGATCGCCGCGCATCCGGTGTCACCACGGGAATAGCATCTGGTCGACCGGGGTTGAGTGGAGTAGACTCAGGTTAGCTGAATGAACCGGCCGCACTCCGTGGCGGGAAGCGCCCGGGTCGGTTCGTCCCCATCGTTCACGAGGAGCCGCAGTGGAGACCAAGTTCACCACCAAGTCGCAGGAGGCGCTCTCCGCCGCCTCCACCAACGCCTCGACCGCGGGCAACCCGCAGGTCGAGCCCGCCCACGTCCTCAAGGCCCTGCTGGACCAGCGCGAGGGTGTCGCCGTCGCGGTCCTGAAGGCCACCGGCGCCGACGTCGACGCCGTGTCCGCGGAGGCCAGCGCGGCCATCAAGGCCCTGCCCTCGGCCTCGGGGTCCTCGACCGCGCAGGCCCAGTTCAACCGGGGCGCTCTGCAGGTCATCCAGGCCGCGGAGCAGTTCGCCCGCTCGCTCGGCGACGAGTACATCTCGACCGAGCACCTCCTGTACGGCCTGGCCCAGCAGGAGGGCCGCGTCGGGGAGATCCTCCGGGGCGCGGGCGCCGGCCCCGACCAGCTCAGGACCACCATCCCTTCCGTGAGAGGAGACCGCCGCGTGACCACCCCCGACCCCGAGGGCACCTTCCAGGCGCTCGAGAAGTTCGGCACGGACCTGACCGCGATGGCCCGCGAGGGCAAGCTCGACCCCGTGATCGGGCGCGACTCCGAGATCCGGCGCGTGGTCCAGGTGCTGTCCCGCCGCACCAAGAACAACCCCGTGCTCATCGGCGAGCCGGGCGTCGGCAAGACCGCCGTGGTCGAGGGCCTCGCCCAGCGCATGGTGGCCGGGGACGTCCCCGAGTCCCTGCGGGGCAAGACGCTGATCTCCCTGGACCTCGGGTCCATGGTGGCCGGCGCCAAGTACCGCGGCGAGTTCGAGGAGCGGCTCAAGGCCGTGCTCGAGGAGATCAAGCAGTCCGAGGGGCAGGTCGTCACGTTCATCGACGAGCTGCACACCGTCGTCGGCGCCGGCGCGTCCGAGGGGTCCATGGACGCGGGGAACATGCTCAAGCCCATGCTGGCCCGCGGCGAGCTGCGCCTCATCGGCGCGACCACCCTGGACGAGTACCGCGAGAACATCGAGAAGGACGCCGCGCTGGAGCGACGGTTCCAGCAGGTCTACGTCGGCGAGCCCTCCGTGGAGGACACCGTCGCCATCCTGCGCGGGCTCAAGGAGCGCTACGAGGCCCACCACAAGGTGCAGATCGCGGACTCGGCCCTGGTCGCGGCCTCGACGCTGTCCCACCGCTACATCCCCGGCCGCCAGCTGCCGGACAAGGCCATCGACCTCGTCGACGAGGCCGCCTCCCGGCTGCGCATGGAGATCGACTCCGCCCCGGAGGAGATCGACCAGCTGCGCCGCGCCGTCGACCGCCTGACCATGGAGGAGCTCGCGCTGGAGCGGGAGACCGACCCCGCCTCGGTCGAGCGGCTCGCCGCGCTCCGGCAGGAGCTGGCCGACAAGAGGTCCGAGCTGGACGCCCTCAACGCCCGGTGGGAGGCCGAGAAGGCCGGCCTGAACCGCGTCGGCGACCTCAAGGAGCGGATCGACAACCTGCGCTCGCAGGCCGAGGTGGCCCAGCGCCAGGGCGACCTCGCGGAGGCCTCGCGGCTGCTCTACGGCGAGATCCCCGCCATGCAGAAGGAGCTCGACGCCGCCCAGGAGCAGGAGAGCGCCTCGGAGACGCGCCAGACCATGGTCTCCGAGGAGGTCACGGCCGACGACGTCGCCGAGGTCATCTCCGCGTGGACCGGCATCCCCGCCGGGCGCATGCTGCAGGGCGAGACCGAGAAGCTGATGCACATGGAGGAGCTCCTCGGCCGGCGGCTGATCGGCCAGCACCGGGCGGTGCAGGCCGTCGCGGACGCGGTGCGCCGCTCGCGCGCGGGCATCTCCGACCCGGACCGGCCGATCGGCTCGTTCCTGTTCCTCGGCCCCACCGGCGTGGGCAAGACCGAGCTGGCGAAGTCGCTGGCGGAGTTCCAGTTCGACGACGAGCGCGCGCTGGTGCGGATCGACATGTCCGAGTACGGCGAGAAGCACACCGTCTCCCGGCTGGTCGGCGCGCCCCCGGGCTACGTCGGCTACGAGGAGGGCGGGCAGCTCACGGAGTCCGTGCGGCGCCGCCCGTACTCGGTGGTCCTGCTCGACGAGATCGAGAAGGCCCACCCGGACGTCTTCGACATCCTCCTGCAGGTGCTCGACGACGGGAGGCTCACCGACGGCCAGGGCCGGACCGTGGACTTCCGCAACGTGATCCTGATCCTCACCTCGAACCTGGGCAGCCAGTTCCTCGTGGACCAGACGATCGACCAGAACGCGAAGCGGGAGGCGGTGATGGGCGTGGTCAACGCCTCGTTCAAGCCGGAGTTCCTCAACCGGCTCGACGACGTGATCCTGTTCGACCCGCTGTCCACCGCGGACCTGAGCCGGATCGTGGACATCCAGGTCGCCCAGCTGGCCGAGCGCCTGGGCCAGCGCCGGCTGAGCCTGGAGGTCACCCCGGCGGCGACCGAGTGGCTGGGCATCACCGGCTACGACCCCGCCTACGGGGCCCGGCCGCTGCGCCGGCTGGTGCAGCGCGAGATCGGCGACAAGCTCGCCCGGGCGATCCTGTCCGGGGCGGTCGTGGACGGCGACACCGTGCGGGTGGACGTCGACGCGGACGTCGTGGCCGACGGCCTGACGGTCACCGCGGTGCGCGAGGAGGCCCACGCCGCCCGCTGAGCCCGGGGGCCGGTGGCGCCGGGTCTGGCCGGACCGTTCCGCGCGGACCCGCGGCCCGCCGCCGACCCGGCGGCGGCCCGCGGGTGCCCGGCCGGGACGGGCGGTGCCCCGCCGCTGGTGAGGTTGCCGACAGCGCACCGTGCGCGGGGCGGGGCGGGCGCAACGCTCCGGCAAACCATGTACCCTGGTCTCACGAACCATTCATACGACATTTCCGGGGCCGTACTCTGTGCCTGAGTGCCGCCGTCCGGACCAAGAGACAGAGGGGGTCACGCCATGGGGCGCGGCCGTCAAAAGGCTAAGGCGACACGGCAGGCGCGGGAGATGAAGTACTTCAGCCCGCAGACCGACCTCACCGCACTCCAGCGGGAACTGCGCGGCAGCGAGCAGTCCTCCCCGTTGCGGGAGCCGGTCGAGGAGACCGTCGACGAGGGCGGGGACGACTACTCCGCCTACGTCGACAAGTACGTGGACGACTACGACGAGGACTACCGCCGGTAAGCAGCCGGGAACTCCGCTCGTCTCAGCAGCATCAGCGCATCTGAGGTGCCCCTCCTGGACGGGCACCTTCTTTGCGTTTCCCGGACCGCCCCGCCGGAGCCGCCGCCCCACCGGGCGGGTGCTCCGACGGGGCGGTCCTCCTGCTCCGTCGGAGCGGCTCAGCCGGCGTACGCGTTGACCATGCGCACCGCGCCGCCGTCCACGCCCTTGGCGCCCTGCACCCAGTCGGGGCCGCTGTGCTCGGCGTCCGGGTCGAGCTCGCCCACGGTGCCCATGACCCACGAGCTCAGCCCACGGGCCGTCAGGTGGGCGACGGCGCCGTCGGCCACGGCCGGGTCCACGATGGCGACCATGCCCACGCCGAGGTTGAGGGTCCGCTCGAGGTCGGGCAGCGGGACGTTGCCGAGCTGGCTGATCAGCTGGAAGACCGCGGGCAGCTCCCAGGTGGAGCGGTCCACCGTCGCCTCCAGCCCCGCCGGCAGCACCCGGGCGAGGTTGGCGGCCAGGCCGCCGCCGGTGACGTGGCTGAAGCCGCGCACGCCGTGGCCCGTGGTGCGGTCCGGCCCGTTGACCGGGAAGGCGGCCGCGAGGTCCAGGACGTCGGCGGCGTAGACGCGGGTGGGCTCGAGCAGCTCCTCGCCCAGGGTGCGGCCGAGCTCGCTGACCTGCCGGTCCAGGGACCAGCCCGCCACGTGGATGACCTTGCGCACCAGCGAGTAGCCGTTGGAGTGCAGCCCGGAGGAGGCCATGCCGATGACCACGTCCCCGGGGCGCACCCGGTCCGGGCCCAGCAGCTCGTCGGCCTCGACGACCCCGGTGGCCGCCCCCGCCACGTCGTACTCGTCCGGGCGCAGCAGGCCCGGGTGCTCGGCGGTCTCGCCGCCGACCAGGGCGGTGCCCGCCTGCTCGCACGCGGCGGCGATGCCGCGCACGATGTCGGCGATCCGCTCGGGCACCACGCGGCCGGTGGCGATGTAGTCGGTCATGAACAGGGGCTTGGCGCCCACCACGACGATGTCGTCGACGACCATGCCCACGAGGTCGAACCCGATCGTGTCGTGCACGTCGAGGGTCTGGGCGATGGCGACCTTCGTGCCCACGCCGTCGGTCGAGGTGGCGAGGTAGGGCTTGCGGTAGCTCGTCAGCTCGGAGACGTCGAACAGGCCCGCGAACCCCCCGACCCCGCCGATCACGTTCGGGGTGTGCGTGGCCTTGACCGCGCTCTTCATGAGCTCGACGGCGCGGTCGCCGGCCTCGACGTCCACCCCCGCGCTGGCGTAGGTGACGGTGCGGTTCGTGGAGGAGGGGTGCTGGGCCATGGTCAGGCGTCCTTCGCGGTCTCGTGCTGGGCGGCGGGCTGGGGTCCGGGCTCGGCGGGCACCCGGTCCTCGGGCAGGATCAGGTCCTCGAGGTCGGAGTCCGGCCCGGGGTCGCAGCCCGTGGAGCTGTCCTGGTAGCCCGGGTCCTCGTCGGAGATGCGGGTGCGCCCGGCGGCCCGGTGGGACAGCCCGTCGTCGGCCGAGGGGTGGGTGTCGATGGACACGGCGGAGGCGTGCTCGGGCCGCCGGGCCACGGACGGCCCGCCCGGCGCCCGGCGCGGCGAGGAGTCCACGGGCTTGCGGGCCTCGAAGACGTTCTTGCCCAGCTTGTCCGCGTCCGGCAGACGGGTGGGGTAGGTCCCGGAGAAGCAGGCCGTGCACAGCTCGCCGCGCTCCTGCTGGGTGGCCGAGACCATGCCCTCCTCCGAGATGTAGCCGAGGGAGTCGGCGCCCAGGGACGCCCGGATCTCCTCGACGCCCAGGCCGTTGGCGATCAGCTCCGCGCGGGAGGCGAAGTCGATGCCGTAGAAGCACGGCCACTTGATGGGCGGGGAGGAGATCCGCACGTGGATCTCCGCGGCCCCGGCCTCGCGCAGCATCCGGATGAGCGCGCGCTGGGTGTTGCCGCGCACGATCGAGTCGTCGATGACGACCAGGCGCTTGCCCGCCACCACGGACTTCAGCGGGTTGAGCTTGAGCCGGATGCCGAGCTGGCGGATGGTGTCCGAGGGCTGGATGAAGGTGCGGCCCACGTAGGCGTTCTTGACCAGGCCGTTGCCGAAGGGGATGCCGGACTCCTCGGCGTAGCCGATGGCGGCGGGGGTGCCGGACTCGGGGGTCGGCATCACGAGGTCGGCGTCGACCCGGTGCTCCCGGGCCAGCCGGCGGCCCATCTCCACGCGGGACTCGTACACGGAGCGGCCGTTGATGGTGGTGTCCGGGCGGGCCAGGTAGACGTACT
>JAPSHS010000372.1 GCA_031179495.1 Kocuria sp.
ACCACGGCCCTGACCGTGCGCAGCATGATCACGAAGTCCTGCACCGGGGACCAGTTCTCCACGTAGTAGAGGTCCAGGCGCACGGCCTGCTCCCACTCGAGGTCGTCGCGGCCCGAGACCTGCCACAGCCCGGTGATGCCCGGCTTGACCCGCAGCCGGCGGTGCACGTGCTCCTCGTACTGGGCCACCTCGGCCGGCAGCGGCGGGCGCGGGCCCACCAGGGACATCTCGCCCCGGAGCACGTTGAGGAACTGCGGCAGCTCGTCGAGGCTGTACCTGCGCATCCACCGGCCCGGGACGGTGACCCGGGGGTCGTTCTCCATGAAGAACAGCACCCCGCCCTTGGCGTCGTTGGCGGCCATCAGCTCGGCCTTGCGCTCCTCGGCGTCGAGGTACATCGAGCGGAACTTCAGCATCCTGAAGCTGGAGCCGTCGAGACCGGTCCGCTCCTGGGCGAAGAGCGCCGGTCCGCCGTCGTGCGCGCGCACGATCAGGGCGAGCACGAGCATCACGGGGGACAGGACCACCAGCGCGGCGGCGGAGCCCACGACGTCGACCAGGCGCTTGAGCAGCAGCCGCGAGCGGCTCATCCGCGGTGTGGAGACGTGGATCAGCGGCAGGCCCGCCAGGTGCTGGGTGTGGATCCGCGGCCCCGCGACGTCGGTCAGCCCGGTGTCCAGGACCAGCCGGATGTGGGCGTCGGCCAGGTACCAGCTCAGGTGCCGCACCTCCTCCGAGCTCAGCGGCGCGCTCGCGGCCAGCACCAGCGTCTCGATCCGGTGCTCGCGGCACGCGGCCACGATGCCCTCCACGGAGGGGCGCTCGCCGGCGGGCAGCATGTTCTGGGGCATCCGCACCTTCGCCAGGTGCCGGGGCAGGGCCGTGCCCGACCACGGGGCGTAGACCGCCACGGGGTCGAAGCCCGCGGCGGGGTGCTCCTGCAGCGTCTTGAGCATCTCCACGACCCCCGGCACGCGGCCCACCACCAGCGTGCGGGACATCGCCTCCCCGGCCAGGCGCCGGTGGGTCAGTCCCCGCCGGACGAGGCCGCGCCCGGCCAGCAGGAGCACCACGCCCAGCGGCAGGGCGAGCACCACGTAGCTGCGGGCCATCGGCACGTCCAGCACGTAGGACAGGATCGCCAGGGCGCCGAAGAGCACCAGCGTGGCGGAGACCACCTGCCGGTTCTCCTCGACCGGATAGCCGATCAGCCGGACGTCGCGGGCGCCCCGCAGCTCCAGCCAGCCCCACCAGGCCAGGCCCAGCAGCGCGCCCACCAGCCAGTACGGCACGGTGAGCCCGCCGACCGGCAGGTCCGCGTGCTCGACGCCGAAGCGCACGAGCTGCGTCAGGACCAGCGTGACGGCCAGTGCGGCCGCGTCCACGCGGCGCAGGCCGCCGATGTGGGTGTCCCGCCAGGCGGCGGGTCGTACGGATGTGTTCCTCTTGAGCACGTGACTCACTCCCCCCGAGTGTGCGGGGGCCGGAACGCTCCCCTACGCCCCCCGGCGTGGTTCCGGCCCCCTGTCGATGACTTTACAAGTGCACATCGATGAGAACACGGCATGAACGGTGCGTGACGGGCCGCCCGCGGCGCTCCTGCGGTCCGGTGCCCGCTGCCTGGGGGACAAGGGCGGAGGATGCCGCCGTCCCGGCCGGACGTGCGGAGGGGGCGGCGGCGTCGTCGCCCGGGCGGGCTCCTGCGCTTCCTACTAGGCGGTATCCGCGACCGGCGGGGGCCTTCCGGCCATCGTGCTACCCTGGTGCGGTTGCCAAGGCGAGGGGATCCTTCCGGGTCCCGTGATCGACGACGGCTGGTTGAACGTTCCCGTCCCCACTTGTGCGGTGACGTCCTGACGGACGTGTCGCACGGCGTCC
>JAPSHS010000373.1 GCA_031179495.1 Kocuria sp.
CGGGAGCTGCGCCTGCCGGTGCACCCGGACGAGCGCGTCATCGAGGCCCACAACCACTTCGAGGGCCTGCACGTGGACGCCCTCGAGCTGCTCAAGCCGGGACACTGGCCGCACCTGCGCAACCCGCTGCGCCCCTCCTGGGGCGAGCCCTACCGCCGTCAGCTGGCGCGCATGGTGGAGGCCGTGCTGGACGCCGGGCGCACGGCCGTGGAGCGCGGCGGGGACGGCGCCGAGGCCGTGGTGGTCTCCCACCAGCTGCCGATCTGGCTCACCCGGCTCTCCGCCGAGGGACGCCCCCTGCCGCACGACCCGCGCCGGCGGCAGTGCAACCTCGCCTCCCTGACGTCGCTCGTCTTCGAGGACCTCGGGTCCGGGCGTCCGCCCCGGGTGGAGTACCAGGAGCCGGCCGCCGTCTTCTATCCAGGGGTCAACCAGCTTCCCGGTTCATAATGGCGGGGCGCCGCCGCCGTCCCCGTCCCGTCCAGAGCACCAGGTGATCCGTCCGTGACCTCCCGTCCCTCGCCCTCCCCCCGTCCGTCCCGCCGCCGCGTGCTCTCGCTCGCGGGCCTCGGCGTCCTCGGGATCGCCCTCGCCGGGTGCACCGAGGAGGACTCGCTGGCCCAGCAGGCGAACGCGGGGGACCAGAAGGGCTACATCGCCGGCGACGGCACCGTCACCGAGTACGCGCCGACCGAGCGCGGGGAGCCCGTGCAGTTCGAGGGCACCCTGTTCGACGGCACCGTGGTCTCGGCCGAGGAGCTGCGCGGGGCCCCCGCGCTGCTCAACTTCTGGTACGCCGGGTGCGCCCCGTGCCGGGTCGAGGCCCCCGACCTCCGGGAGCTCGCCGGGCGCTTCGAGGGGCAGGCGGCCTTCTACGGCGTGAACCTGCGCGACGAGCGGGCCACCGCCGAGGCGTTCGAGCGGACCTTCGAGATCCCGTACCCCTCCTTCGAGGACAAGGGCGGAGGCGTCCTGATGGCCCTGAGCGGCTACGTGCCGCCGCAGGCCGTGCCCACCACCCTGGTGCTCGACGCCCAGGGCCGGGTGGCCTCGCGCATCCTCGGCGTCGCGGAGCGCTCCGTGCTGGAGACCCTCCTCGAGGACACGGTGGCCGAAGCGGCATGACGGCCGGCAACCCGTTCGCCGAGATCGTCCTCGACGGCTCCCTCCTCGTCGCCCTGCCCGTGGCGCTGCTCGCCGGGCTCGTCTCCTTCGCCTCGCCGTGCGTGCTGCCCCTGGTCCCGGGCTACCTCGGGTACGTGACGGGCCTGACCGGGGCGGACCTGCAGGAGCAGCGCCGCGGCCGGGTGCTGGCCGGGATCACCCTGTTCGTGCTCGGCTTCTCCGCCGTGTTCCTGCTCATGTCGGTGCTGCTCGCCCAGCTGGGCGCCTACGCCTGGTTCCTGGGGCAGAGCTGGATCACCGTGGTCCTCGGGGCCCTCGTGGTGCTCATGGGCGTCGTCTTCCTCGGCGGGGTGTCCTTCTTCCAGCGCGACCGCAAGATCGAGCGCCGCCCGCCGCCGGGACTGTGGGGCGCCCCGCTGCTCGGCGTCACCTTCGGCCTCGGCTGGGCGCCCTGCATCGGCCCCACCTTCGCGGCGGTGCAGGCGCTCGTGTACGTGGACGGCGCCTCCACCGGCAAGGCCGCCGTCCTGACGGTGGCCTACTGCCTCGGCCTGGGCGTGCCCTTCCTGCTCCTCGCCCTGGCCCTGCGCCGGGGCATGGGCGCCATGGGCTTCTTCCGCCGTCACCGCCTCACCCTCCAGCGCGCCGGCGGCGGGCTCCTCGTCCTGGTGGGGCTGCTCATGATGACCGGCGCGTGGACCGCGTTCGTCTCGTGGGTGCAGGCCGAGCTCGTCACCGACTGGGTGATGC
>JAPSHS010000374.1 GCA_031179495.1 Kocuria sp.
CGGTCCTCGCGACCGGCGGACCGCCCCGCCGGGTGGGAGGCTAGGAGACGACGAGGTTGGTGGCGGCCTCGTCCATGTGGGAGAGCATGTAGTCCGCGGCCGCCGCGGCATCCCCTGCGGCGATGACGTCGACGATGGCGGTGTGCCGGTCCACGCGCATGTTGCCCACCGCCCGTTCCAGGCCGGCCCACATGAAGGACATCCGGATCGATCCCTCCAGGGCCTTCCAGGAGTGCAGGAGCATGTCGTTGCCGGTGAGCCGGCACAGGGTGCGGTGGAAGCTCAGATCGGCCTCGATGCGTTCCTCGAGGGTGTCGTGGACGGCCTCGTCCATGGCCCGCACCTCCTCGCGCAGGGTGACCACGGCCGCATCCCGGTCCTCCGCCTGGCTCAGCACCCGCACCGCCAGGGACTCCAGGGCCGCCCGGACGGCGAAGATGTCCAGGATCTCCTTCGCGTCCAGGCTGCGCACCGACAGCCGGCCGCGGGCTCCGGTGGCGATGAGGCCCTCCTGCTGGAGCTGGCGCATGGCCTCGCGCAGCGTGCCGCGGCTGATCTGCAGCTGCTCGGACAGCTCCGTCTCCACGAGGTGGGTCCCCGGCGGCAGTTCGCCGGTGGTGATGGCCCGGCGCAGCGCCGTGAGGGCCTGCTGGCGCAGGTTCACCTTGGCCAGACCGGCCAGGGCAGCTGTCTGTGTGGTCATCGGTGCCGTCCTTCGGAGAGCTGTCGGGGACAAGTCTGCAGTGCCGGGTCTCGTCGGCGGGCAGCGGGGCCGTCGTCGCACCGGGAGCGGGTGAGGCCCACTCCCCCGCGCCGCTTTTCGCAGCCGTGCCCTGCACGGGCCCCGGAAGAGGCGTCTCCGGCCGGTGCAGTGCTGTCCCGATCATACGCGTCGGTCAACCGTCGACGGTGGGCCGGTACGACGGCATCCGCCGGCTGCCGCTCCGATCCGGGGCACTGAGCACGGGCTGCGCACCGGGAGGGACGTCCGGGTGCACGATTTACCACGTAAGTGTTGACTGTTAACAAAGGATTCGTCTAGTGTGAGTCACGCCACAGCCACTGTCAGCAGTCGGTAGTGCGGTGGAACACGGCGGCTCCGCCTTCCACCGAGCGCGCCCACCCGGCGCATCGGAAGGCGCAAGGATCCGCCGACCCGACGAACACCACACGAGGTGACCATTCATGCAAGCAACCACTGACCGCGCTGCGGTCGATCCCGAGCGTCTGACCCGGATCAAGGAGGCGGCGTTCCGGATCCGGACGAACGCGCTGATCCAGGCCGAGGTCCAGGGGCAGGGCTACATCGGCCAGGCCCTGGACATCGCCGACGTGCTGGCGGTGCTCTACGCCGACCAGCTGAACCTGCGCCCGGAGGACCCGCAGTGGGAGGGCCGGGACCGCTGCCTGCTGTCCATCGGCCACTACGCCATCGCCCTGTACGCCGCGCTGGCCGAGGCGAAGTTCCTGCCGCTGGAGGAGCTGGAGACCTACGCGACCGACGACTCGCGGCTGCCGATGTCGGCGATGGCCTCCTACACCCCCGGGGTGGAGATCTCCGGCGGCTCCCTGGGCCACGGCCTGGTGATCGCCAACGGGGTGGCCCTGGGGCTCAAGCGCAAGGACAACGACGCGTTCGTCTACAACATCCTCTCCGACGGGGAGCTCAACGAGGGCTCCACCTGGGAGGCCGCCGCGGTGGCCGCCCACCACGAGCTGGACAACCTGATCGCGATCGTGGACTTCAACGACCAGCAGGCCGACGGCAAGAGCCAGAACATGCTGGGGATGGAACCGATCGAGGGGAAGTTCGAGGCCTTCGGCTGGCTCACCCGCCGGGTGGACGGCAACGACGTCGCCGCGGTGCTCACCGC
>JAPSHS010000375.1 GCA_031179495.1 Kocuria sp.
GCGCTCGACGCCGGGGCGGACGGCGTGATCGTGCCCCTGGTCCAGGACGCGCAGCAGGCCGAGGCCGCGGTGGCAGCGGCGCACTACCCGCCGCGGGGCGCCCGCAGCTGGGGCCCGCTGCCCGGCAGCAGGGACCACGCCGGGAGCGCGGCGTCGATGCCGCGCCCGCTGTGCGCGGTGATGGTCGAGACGGCCCGGGCCGTGGCCGGGGTCGTGGAGCTCGCCGCCACCCCGGACCTGGACATGGTCTTCGTGGGGCCCTTCGACCTCGCGCTGGCGCTGGGCCGGGACGTCGACGACATGCTCGCGGACACCGCCGAGGACGCGCCCCTGCCGGTGATCGTGCGCGCGTGCCGGACGGCCGGTGTCCTGCTGGGCGCCTACGCCGGTTCGCCGGAGCGGGCGGCCGCGCTGCGGGCGCAGGGCTTCTCCTGGATCGCGGTGACGACCGACTCGGGTGTCCTGCAGCTGGGCAGCGAAGCGGCGCGCGCCGCGCTGGGGCCCCCGGCATGACCTCCCGCTCGGCCGGACGACGGCCCCACCCCCTGCGGTGGGCGCTCTCCCGCGAGCTGGTCCGCAGCTGGCTGCGCTCGTTCCGGACCAGCCGGAGCGCCCTGTACTTCCGGGCGCGCAACCGCTTCGCGGCGACGCCCGTGCGCGGGGACGCACCCGTCGTCGTGAGCCTCACGTCCCACGGGAACCGGATCCGCACGGTCCACCTGGCCGTCGAGTCGATCGCGCACGGGACCGTGCGCCCGCGGCGGCTGGTCCTGTGGCTCCAGGACGCCGACGTGGTGGCCGATCCGCCCGCACCACTGGCCCGCCTGGTGCACCGCGGCCTGGAGATCCGGGCCACCGAGGCCTGGGGACCCCACCAGAAGTACTACCCCTACGTCCGCTCCGAGGCCCGGCACGAGCTGCCGCTGGTGATCGCGGACGACGACGTCCTCTACAGCGGGACGTGGCTGGAGGAGCTGCTCGCCGTCCACGAGCGGCACCCCGGCGACGTGGTGGCACACCGGGTGCACCGGATCCGCGTCGGGGCGGGACGGATCCTGCCCTATGCCACGTGGGTGCCCGGCGCCCCCGCGGAGGCCTCCCCGCGCACCTTCGCCACCGGCACCTCCGGCGTGCTCTACCCGCCGCACCTGCTGGACGCCCTGCGCGAGGCCGGCACAGGATTCACGGCGTGCGCGCCGATGGCCGACGACGTGTGGCTGCACGCCGTCGCCCTGCGCCACGGGACCGGGACCCGGCCGGTGGCCGACGGCTGCACCGTGTACCGGCCCGTTCCCCGGCTGGCGTTCCAGGGCCTCAAGACGACCAATGTGCTCCGTGGAGGCAACGACATGCAGATCGCGGCCACGTATTCGCGCTCGGACGTGGAAGAGTTGGAGCGTGCACGGGAGGCCGAGGGCCCCTGAGCACGTGGACGGGCGGTTCCCCCGCCTCCCGTCCGCCGGCCGTTCCCCCACGGCCGCCGATTGCGCTCCCATCCCCCCAGGAGTAACCATGCCGAACGATTCCCACCGACCGGACCCGCTGGGCTGCGCCTCCGCGGCGTCCTCCGACCGGCCAGCACAGCACAGCATCGTCTTCGACTCGCCGGCCGAGCTGGCGGCGTACACGCGCGTCGACCAGCTGGCCGCCACCGGTCCCCTCCTGCTCGCCCGCCGCGGCGGCTACCACCCCGACGGCTCGTGGCCGTGCTCCGCCCTCGAGTCGGCCCAGAACGTCCTCGCCACCCGGGCGCGCACCATGGTCGAGATCACCCTGCGCAGCACCGTGGACGGCCGGTGCGTCGTCCTGCACGAGACCGTGATGGGCCACGGGTGCACCGGCGTGGGCCCGGTGAGCGAGCAGTCCGCCG
>JAPSHS010000376.1 GCA_031179495.1 Kocuria sp.
GTCAGCGACGACGAGCCGACCTTGACCACCACGCGGTGGGCGCGCGGGATGTCCTCGCGGCGCTCGATCGGGCTGCGCCGGTTCTTCCCGCGGTTCTCGCTGCTGAGCTGGACCGCGGACTTCTCCGCGACCTCCTCGAGGCGCTCGACGTCGATCTCGTCCGTCTGCTCGTTCATCCTGTGCGTCCTCCTCGTCCGGTGGGCGTCGGTGGGCGGGTCGGTCGCCCGTCGTGCCGGCCGCTGCTCCGTCGGGTCGGCCCCTCTTCGGGGCGTGGTCGTCAGTCGTCGGTGCCGGGGGTGGGCTCGCCGTCGCCCCGGCGGGCGTCGACCGACTCGGTCCACACCCCGGCGCTCCGCTCGGCCTCGAGCTCCGCGCGGGCGGCGGCCTTGGCGTCCTTGCGCTCCTGGTACTGCTGGCGCTTCTGCTCCCGGGTGGGGCGGTCGATGTCGGCGAAGCGCAGGTCCGTGCCGCGCGGCCCGGCCAGCAGCTCGGCGCCGCCGACCATCGTGGGCTCCCAGTCGAAGACCACGCCGTTGTCCTCGGGGCCGATGAGCACGGCGTCGCCGGGGCGGGCGCCCTGCTTGAACAGCTCGCTCTCGACCCCGAGCTTCGCGAGCCGGTCGGCGAGGTAGCCCACCGCCTCCTCGTTGTTGAAGTCGGTCTGCAGGATCCAGCGGTCGGGCTTGTCGCCGCGCACGTGCCACAGCGGCTCGAGGTTGCGCTCCTCGCGGGTGATGGTGAACTCGGGCCCGCGCACTCCCCTCGGCCGCAGCACCACGCGCGGGGCCTCGGCCGGGGTCGGCCGCGCCGCCCGGGCCTGCTCCACGACCTCGCCCATGGCGAAGGTCAGCGGGCGCAGTCCCTCGTGGGAGGCGGTGGAGACCTCGAAGACGCGGTAGCCGCGGGACTCGAGCTCGGGGCGCACGAAGTCCGCCAGCTCGCGGGCCTCGGGGACGTCGATCTTGTTGAGCGCCACCAGCCGGGGGCGCTCGTTGAGCGGCAGGGCGTCCCCGCCCGCGAGGTCGCCGTCGACGGCGTAGCCGGCCAGCTCCGCCTCGATGGTCTCGAGGTCGGAGATCGGGTCCCGGCCCGGCTCGAGGGTCGCGCAGTCCAGGACGTGCACGAGGGCGGCGCAGCGCTCGACGTGGCGCAGGAACTCCAGGCCCAGGCCCTTGCCCTCGGAGGCGCCGGGGATCAGCCCGGGCACGTCGGCCACGGTGTAGCGCACGTCCC
Source organism: Kocuria sp. (assembly GCA_031179495.1). Taxonomy (GTDB): domain Bacteria; phylum Actinomycetota; class Actinomycetes; order Actinomycetales; family Micrococcaceae; genus Kocuria; species Kocuria sabuli. Next base: position 1,234 of record JAPSHS010000376.1, read on the forward strand.
CGGCCTGGACGACGCCGAGGTTCGGGACGAGCGTGGTGAACGGGTAGTCCGCGATCTTGGGCCGGGCGGCGCTGACGGCCGCGACCAGGCTGGACTTGCCCGCGGAGGGATAGCCGACCAGCGCGATGTCGGCGATGGACTTCAGCTCCAGGACCACGTCCCGGGACCCGCCCGGGGTGCCGAGGAGGGCGAAGCCGGGCGCCTTGCGCTTGACCGAGGCCAGCGCGGCGTTGCCGAGCCCGCCCTGCCCGCCGGGGGCGGCCACGAACTCCGAGCCCTGGCCCACGAGGTCGGCCAGGACGTTGCCGTCGCCGTCCTTGACCACGGTGCCGTCGGGCACGGAGAGCACGAGGTCCTCCCCGTTGTGGCCGTGCCGGAGGTCGCCCTTGCCGGGGCCGCCGTTGGGCGCGGACCGGTGCGGGACGTGGTGGTAGTTCAGCAGCGTGGTGGTCTGGCCGTCCACGCGCAGGATCACGTTGCCGCCGTCTCCCCCGTTGCCGCCGTCCGGCCCGCCGAGGGGCTTGAACTTCTCGCGGCGGATGGACACGCAGCCGTGCCCCCCGGAACCGCCGGACACGTGCAGGACGACGCGGTCGACGAAACTGGCCACGGGAACTCCTCTGGTCAAGAACGGGC
>JAPSHS010000377.1 GCA_031179495.1 Kocuria sp.
ACGTCCGGGGGCCACGGCACCTGGGAGACCATCGAGGCGATGACCGGGTGCTCGTGCGGGACGGTGTAGGCGGCCAGCGTGGCCCCGCCGGTCTGCAGGGTCAGCAGGCGCACGACGTCGCCCACCTCCACGGCCTCCTCCACGAGCGCGGTCATCAGCCGCGGCGTGGACACGGCGACGTCCACGCCCCACGCGTCGTCGAAGAGCCACTCGTTCTTGGGGTTGTTGACCCGCCCCACCGTGCGGGGCACCCCGAACTCGCTGCGGGCGAGCAGGGAGACCACGAGGTTCGCCTTGTCGTCGCCCGTGGCGGCGACCACGACGTCGGTCTCCTCCAGGCCGCCCTCCCGCAGGGTGGAGAGCTCGCAGGCGTCCCCGATGATCCACTGGGCCCCGCGCAGGTCGGAGCGCCCGATCACCTCGGGCTTCTCGTCGAAGATCACCACCTCGTGGTGGTGGGTGAGCAGCTCCCGGGCGATCGAGGCGCCCACGGCGCCCGCGCCCACGACGACCACGCGCATCAGTTGCCTCCCGGGTAGCTGCGGTCGGGGTCCGGCGCGTCCCCCGCCTCCCGGCGCAGGGAGTTGGCGAAGTCCAGCACGTCCGGATCGGGCGGGCGGGCGAGGATGCGGGAGATCGCCTCGACCTCGCCCGTGCGCATCATGGCGTGCACCACGTCCCCCTGCTGGTAGCTCGTGTCCGGGCCGGGCAGGACGCCCTCGCCGAAGCGCGTCACGAAGGCCACGCGCACGCCGGCGGCCTCCTCGATCGCCTCGAGGTGCAGGCCCGACCACGAGTCGTCGAGGGAGAGCTCGCCGAGCTGCAACCGGCCCGAGGCCTCCCGGAAGTCCGCGGTGATCGACTGCTCGGGCAGGATCCGGCGCAGCGCCTGGTCGGCGCTCCAGCGCACCGCGGCCACGGTGGGGATGCCCAGGCGCTGGTAGAACTCCGCGCGCGAGGGGTCGTAGATGCGGGCCACCACGTGACGGACCTTGAACGTCTCGCGCGCGACGCGCGCCGCGATGATGTTGGAGTTGTCCCCGCTCGAGACCGCCGCGAACGCGTAGGCCTCCTCGATCCCGGCCCGGCGCAGCACCTCGCGGTCGAAGCCGAGGCCGGTGACCTTCCTGCCCTCGAACGACTTGCGCAGCCGCCGGAAGGCCCGGTCGTCCTGGTCGATCACCGCGACGGTGTGCCCGGCGTCCTCGAGGGCGTGGGCCACCATCACGCCGACGCGCCCCACTCCCATGATCACGAAATGCGCCATGCCATCAGCCTAGGCCACACCGGGCGGCGCACCTCACGCCCGGTCCGGCGGACAATCGGGCCCGGACGGACTACCGTGGGGTGCCGTGCAGAGCATCCCCGGGGCCCTCCGCCGCGCAGTCGTCGGCAAGCCCATCCACAACGAGCGGTTCAACGACGCCGTGCTGCCCAAGCGCACGGCGCTGCCGGTGTTCTCGGCGGACGCCCTGTCCTCGGTCGCCTACGCCCCGGACGAGATCATCCTCACGCTCGCCCTCGCGGGGACCACCGCGGTCGTGGTCTCCCCGTGGGTCGGCCTGGCCGTGCTCCTGGTGCTCGCCGTGGTCATCGCCGCCTACCGGCAGAACGTGCGCGCCTACCCCTCCGGCGGCGGGGACTACGAGATCGTCTCCAAGAACCTCGGCCGCACCGCGGGCGTCGGCGTGGGCGCGGCCCTGATGGCCGACTACGTGCTCGTCGTGGCGGTGTCCATGGCCACCGCGGCGCAGTACGTCACGGCCGCGCTGCCCGGCCTGGCCGAGCGGCGGGTGGAGCTCGCGGTCGCCGGGATCCTGCTGGTCGGGCTGCTCAACCTGCGCGGGCTCGCGTTCATGGGCCG
>JAPSHS010000378.1 GCA_031179495.1 Kocuria sp.
CGGCGGAGGACCTCTCCTCCTACGAGGCGGTGCCGGGCGAACCCACGCACACCGACTACCGCGGCCTGGACGTCTACGGCATGGGCCTGCCCAGCTCCGGCGGGATCACGGTGGCCGAGACCCTGAATCTCCTGGAGGCCTACGACGAGCGCACCGGCACCGCCCTCTCCGAGGTCTCCGACACGCAGTACCTGCACCGCTTCGCCGAGGCCACCGCGACGGCCTTCGCCGACCGCAACCGGTGGATCGGGGACGTCGAGGGCGTGGCCGTCGAGGAGCTCACGAGCCAGGAGTTCGCCGACGAGCGCGCCTGCCTCCTCGACCCGGCGGCCGCCCAGGACCGGCCCATCCCCTTCGGGGAGCCCGACGGGGACTACGCCGAGTGCGGGACGTCCGGGGCGCGTCAGCCCGAGCCCGCCGGCGGGGTCTCGACCACCCACCTGAACGTGGCCGACCAGTGGGGCAACGTGGTCTCCTACACCCTCACCATCGAGCAGACGGGCGGCTCCGGGATCACCGTCCCGGACCACGGGTTCCTGCTCAACAACGAGCTGACCGACTTCAACTTCGCGCCCCTCACCCCGGGCGTCCCGGACCCCAACCTGCCGGGCCCGGGCAAGAAGCCCCGTTCGTCGATGAGCCCCACCATCGTGCTCAAGGACGGCGAGCCCTGGATGTCGGTCGGGACGCCCGGCGGCGCCACGATCATCACCACGGTGGGACAGATCATCACGGGCCACGTCGACCGCGACCTCGCCCTCGTCGACGCCGTGGCCGCGCCGCGGCTGAGCTCCCGCAACGGCGAGAGCGCGGGGGCGGACCTCGGCCTCGCGGAGTCCGCCACCGGTGCGGAGCTGGGCGCGCTCGGCCACGAGCTCACGGACCTGGAGTGGATCGGCAACGCCTCGGCGATCCGCATCCTCGACCACGACCGGTTCGTCGCGGCGGCCGAGACCGAGCGCGGTTTCGGCGGCTCGGCCATGGTGGTGCACCCCGAGCGGTGAGCACGGCCCGCCCGCCGGGCCGGCACCGGGCCGCGTCCGCGGCGGACGGGGGCGGGGCGGGGACGCTTCGTCCCCGCCCCGGGCCCCGGCCTACGCTGGGCCCGGGGCGCGGTGGCCGCGCCCTCCCGCCCGACCCAGGAGCAGCACGTGTTCAGCCACCCCGTCCCCGGACCCCCCGAGCCCACCGGCCACTCCGCGACCGCTCCCGGCGAGCCCGCCCTGGACGGGCGGTGGCAGGCGGCGACCGCGGGCTGGCGCCCGTCGTCGATCCGTTCCGCCGATCCCGAGCGCGTCTGGGCCTGGGTGCGCCACGCCTGGGAGGGTGCCGTCGCCCTGCCGGGCGGGCCGGACGCCGCCGCTCCGGTCCCGTCCGCCATCGGGTCCGGCCGCCGGGTGGAGGACCTCCTGTCCGTGGCCGCGCTGCTCGCCCTCCAGGAGCGGTTCCTGGCCGTCGCCGCGGGCGAACCGGCGCCGGCCGAGGTGCCCGACCCCCGGCGGGACGGAGCTCCGCTGGGCGAGGACGAGGCGCTGGCGGTCGTGCGCCGGACGTGGGAGCTCGACCCGGCGGGGACGGACGCGCAGGAGTTCGCCGCGGAGCTCTCCGGGTTCCTGGAGGACCACCTGGACGAGCTCGCCGAGGACCTCCGGCTGTCCCTGCTGGCCCGGCGCGGGCCCACACAGGTGTTCGCGGAGCTGTGGAGCCTGGACCACGGGGACGAGCTGGACCCGGAGCCGGCCGCCGAGGGCACACCGCCCTTCCCGCTCTCCACGGACGACATCGCCTGGATCGTCAGCGGGGTCCCGGGCCCCGAGAAGCACACGGCCTGGGAGTGGCTCGTCCGCTGAGCGGCCGGGGCCC
>JAPSHS010000379.1 GCA_031179495.1 Kocuria sp.
CCGCCCTTCACCCTGGTGGGCGCCACCACCCGGGCCGGTCTGCTGCCCGGCCCGCTGCGCGACCGCTTCGGCTTCACCGGTCACCTCGAGTTCTACTCCGTGGAGGAGCTCGAGCTCGTGCTGCGCCGCTCCGCCGGGCTCATGGACCTGGCGATGACGGCCGAGGGCTTCGCCGAGGTCGCCTCCCGTTCCCGGGGCACCCCCCGCATCGCCAACCGGCTGCTGCGCCGGGTGCGGGACTGGGCGCTCGTGCACGGCGTGGACCGGATCGACGCCCGCACCGCCGCCGCCGCCCTGGACATGTACGAGGTGGACGCCCGCGGCCTCGACCGCCTGGACCGGTCGGTGCTCGAGGCGCTCGTGAAGAAGTTCGGCGGCGGGCCGGTCGGGCTGTCCACGCTGGCGATCGCCGTGGGGGAGGAGACCGAGACCGTCGAGACCGTGGCCGAGCCCTACCTCGTCCGGGAGGGCCTGCTCGGCCGGACCCCGCGGGGGCGGATCGCCATGGCCGCGGCCTGGGAGCACCTGGGCCTGGCCCTGCCGGAGCACGCCGCGTTCCTGGACCCGGGGCTGCGCGCGGCCCTCGGCGGGACGGGGACGGACCCCGCCGGCGACGAGGGGTCCCCGTCCCTGTTCGAGGACTGAGGGGCGAGGACCGCGCGGGTCGTCCGGTGGGTTTCCAGGACGCTCCGGGTCCGATCCCCTACCATGGGACGGACACCCGCCACCGATCGAACGGAAGTCCGTGAGCTCGCTCCTCCTCGCCCAGTCCCTCTCCGCCCAGGCCGCCCAGCCCACCGGAGGCGGTACCTCGTTCCTGCTGCCGCTCATGCTCGTGGCCCTGGTGCTGCTGGTCTGGCTGCCCATGCGCCGGCAGAAGAAGGCCCTGGCCCAGGTCAAGGAGAAGCAGTCGGCCATGGGGCCGGGCACCGAGGTCATGACGAACTACGGTCTCTACGGCACGGTGCGCTCCATCGACCGGGACGCGAACAAGGTCCTCCTGGAGATCGCCCCGGGCACCGCCGTGACCGTGCACCTGCAGACCGTCACCACGGTCGTCGAGGACGAGGTCCCCGCCGCCCCCGCGGCGGACACCGAGCCCGGCCCGCTCGGCACCGACGCCCCCGGCTCCACGCCGGTCGACCCCCGGGACGACGACCCCCGGCGCGAGCACGGACCGCGCAACGACTGATCCCCCCCTTCGGGAACGGGCCGACCGCTGGTCGGCCCGTTGCCATGAGCAGGCCCGGGACGACCGGGCCGTGGTGCGTAAGGAAGACGATGGCACTGACCACACGCAAGACCTCCGGTGAACCCCGTCCCGCCCCCGCGCGGGGCGGGGGGAGCACCGCACCGGCGCGCTCCGGCGTGCGGGCCGCCCTCTCCACCGCGCGCCGCTCCCTGGTGGGGCTGCTCGTGCTGCTCGCGGCGCTCGGCGGGCTGCTCGCCTGGGGCGTGGGCACCGACCGCACCGGGTGGGGGCCCAAGCTCGCCCTCGACCTCGAGGGCGGCACCCAGATGATCCTCTCCCCGTCCCTGCAGGGCGAGGACACCGGCCAGGAGGTCACCCCCGAGCAGCTGGACCAGGCCGTGGAGATCATCCGCCAGCGCGTGGACGGCTCCGGCGTCGCCGAGGCGGAGATCGCCACCCAGTCCGGCAGCACCATCGTGGTCTCCATGCCCGGGGTGCCCTCGTCCGAGACCCGCGAGCTCATCCAGACCTCGGCGCAGATGAACTTCCGCCCGGTGCTCACCACCGCGGCGGCCGAGCCCGTGCCCGAGGACCAGCGCGTGCCCGACGACGAGCTGCCCGAGCCCGCGGCCGAGCCCGCCGACTCCTCCGACCCCAACTGGATCACCCCG
>JAPSHS010000380.1 GCA_031179495.1 Kocuria sp.
GGAGGGCGGGCCGGGCGCCGGCCTGCTCGCCGCTCTGCTGGCCTCCGGTGCGGCTGTGGCCGGGGCCGTGGCGTTCCGGATCCGCCGCGCTCGCGCCTGATCCCGTCCCACTGACCGCCCTGGTGCCGCGCTCGCGCGGCACCAGGGCGTAGTCTTTTCCCGACCCGATCCCGGAGGACCCGCCGCATGGACGCACCGCAGCAGCCCGCGCCCCGCCGCCGATCAGGGATGCGCTGGGCGGCCGCCGCCGGCGGTCTCGGCGCCGCGGCCCTCCTGTCCACGGCGCTGCTGACGGGTCCGCCCGACGCGGCCTCGCCGGATGCGGCACCGTCCGCCCCGTCGGTGTCCGCCACGGCGCCGGCTCCGGCCTCCGCTCCGGAGCCCGGGACCTCCACGTCGGCCGCCGCTCCGGACGCCTCGCGCCCGGAGGCCGCGCCCCCCGTCCGGCTGCGGGTCGACGACGCCCGGCTCGACGTGCCGGTGCTGCCGCTGACCCCCAGCGAGCAGGAGCGGGCCGCCGGGCTGCTGGTCCCCCCGGACACCCTGGACGGCTACTGGCTCACCCCGTACGGCATGCCGGGGGAGGGCTCCCAGAACACCACCTACATCACGGGCCACAGCTGGGAGGACCGCGAGGCTCCCTTCAACCGGCTGAGCGACCCCGGCCTCGTGGGCAGCGAGATCGTGCTGGAGACCGGGAACGGGACCCTGGAGTACGTGGTGGACTCGGTGGTGACCCACGACAAGGACACCCTCAAGGACAGCGACATCTGGCAGATCGTGCCGGACCGGCTGGTCGTGGTCAGCTGCTACACCGAGGACCTGTGGGGCAGGAACGTCGTGCTCACGGCCTCGCCCGTGCCGCCGGAGCAGGGCTGAGGATCCCCTCGGCGCTCAGCCGAGCGCGGCCCGCACCCGGGGTGCCACCTCGGTGCCGAGCAGCGTGATCGCCTCGCGCGCCAGGTGGTGGGGCACGCCGCCCGCGTCCATCCGCAGCAGCAGCCGGTCGTGGCCCAGCGCCTGGTGCTGCGCCACGATCTTGGCCACGACCTCGTCCACGTCGCCCACCACGAGGGAGCCCTCGGGGGCGCACTCCCGGTCGTACTCCTCCCGGGTCCACCGCGGGTCGTCCGGGAGGACCTGCCCGTGGCTGCGGGCCCCAGCGGCGAAGTAGGGGTAGCTGAGCTCCCGCGCCCGCTCCGCGGAGCGTGCGACGAAGCCGGGGACGTTCAGGCTCACCGGGGTGGCGGCGTCCCGGCCGGACTCCTCCAGCGCCCGGCGGTAGGCCGCCACGGCCGGAACCGACTCGGCGAAGGGCCCGTGCGTGCGCAGCAGGGCCAGCGGCAGGCCCAGCACCCCCGCGCGGACCACCGAGGGCAGGCTGCCCGCGGAGCCCACCCACACCGGCAGCTCCGGCTGCAGGGGCCGCGGCTGGAGGTCGAGCTCCACCGCTCCGCCGGCGATCCGGTCGTCGAAGGTCCCGGGGGTCGCCTTCAGGACCTGGAGCAGCTGGAGCAGCTTCTGCTCGAACAGGGCGTCGTGGTCCTCCTGCTCCAGGCCCAGGGCGCGCAGCACGCGCCCGGACGCGCCGCGGCCCACGATCACCTCGGCGCGCCCGCACGAGATGTTGTCCAGCATGGCGATCTGCTCGTAGAGCCGCACGGGGTCCCCGGCCGTGAGCACGGACACGGCGGTGGTCAGGCGCAGCAGGCCGGTGCGCCCGGCGATCGCGGACAGCAGCACCACGGGGGAGGCGGCCACCACGTCCGTTCCGTGGTTCTCCCCGACGCCCATCACGGTCAGCCCGGCGTGCTCGGCGGCCTCGGCCTGCTCGATGATGTCCCGCAGCCGC
>JAPSHS010000071.1:0-6486 GCA_031179495.1 Kocuria sp.
AGGGCGCGGCGACAGGCGGAGCACAGGAGACGGTGACACAGTCGGGAGCGATGAACACTCGAGCACCCCACACCCAGCGACCGACGACGTCGACGACCACGCGCATGATCACGCGCACGATCTTCGCCATGCTCACGGCCGCGCTGTTCGCCGCGGCGATCTACTCCAGCGAGATCGAGTTCATCACCGCCTCCCTGCTGACCGGAGTGGCCGGCATCGCGGTGGACGTGCGGCAGACCGCACGACTGGCGCGCGTGCAGGTACGCTCCTAGCTCAGCACCCGCGGCGCAATGAAGCGTCCCGGGCGTGCGCAACCCTACGTCCCGGATGGTTGCGCGCGTAGGCTGGCGCCCACCGGCCAGGGGGATGCGATGGGACGAGAGAGCATCGTGGGTTCGGGACGGTCACAGATCGTGGGAGCCACGCTGGCCGCCGTGCTCCTCGTCGGGTGCGGAGGCGCGGATCCGGGCGGGACTCCGTCGCAGACGACGCACAGCGCAGCGAGCAGCTACACGTTCGCGCAGGCCGAGTCCTCGCTGCGGTCGGTCGAGTCCGTGAGCACCACCCCGCAGTACAACACCGAGCCGTCACCGGGCCCCGACACGTTCATGGAGCAGCTCCTCCAGCGGCGGATCGCCGAGGCCGAGGTCGAGCCGGTCGAGTGCGCGCAGCCCTACCGGGACCTGATGCAGTCCAGCCTGGACACCATGCGGACACCCCGTGCGTCGGTCGCCGCGGACGACGACCGCTTGTCCGTCAGCGTCACGGTGCACCCCGATGCGCAGGCCGCCCAGGACGCCGGCCGGCTCATTGCTCAGCAGGTCGACGAGCCATGCCTGGAGTACACGGTCACCGCACCCGCGGACCCCCGGCGGGAAGACCTGGACCACACGCGAGTCACCACGACACCGTTCTTGGTGGATCTGCCGGAAGCAGCCGAACACGTCGCGGCGGCGACCGTCGAGACCCACGTCTTCAACATCCCGGTCCCGTACACGTCGCGCAACAGCCGTGTGAGCGCCGTCGTCGGCAACGTGCAGATCAGCGCCAGCTACGGGCACCCGGACGATCCGGAGATCCCCGTGCTGGCCGAACGCGCTGCGGCAGAACGGACAGCACGGCAAGTGGTCACCGAGCTCTCCGGGTCGCGCTGACCGAGCGCTGGCGGCCGGATCCAGATCAGTCCTCGACGTCGATGCCCAGGCGTGCGGCCATGGCCGGGGTCAGCTGCTGGAGCTGCAGGTGGTTCAGCGCGGCAGGTGACGCTGCAGCCACAGCGTGCACCACAGCTTCAGCCGCATCTCGTCCCACTCCGGTGCGTCGACCACCAGCGCGGCGGACCCGTAGCGGTGGACCGCTGCGACGCCGTCCCGGTCGCACAGATCCTCGATCAGCTCCTCCACGAGCTGCGGATGCTGCTCGGCGATGTCGGCGCGCAGCCCGAGGTCGAAGCAGTCGACTTCGGCGACCACCGTCACCGGCGGCTCGTCCCCGGCGGCCGCGGAAGCGTCTTCACCGCGCAGCGCAGCGATCGTCCGGCGCACATGCGTCAGCATCTCGGTTCCGCTCATCGGGTTGCGGCCGTGGGCGGACTGGTAGGCGCTGTAGAGCGGCATGGCCGGCAGGAAGACCTCGTGGCGGCCGGCGGCCAGCACGGGATAGTGGAGCATCGGGTAGTCGGCGATCCGGTGGTGCCCGACCTGCCAGACGGCCTCGGGCACCTGGGTGGTGAGGACGTCTGCGAGGTAGGAGACGAACCCGTCGATCAGCGCCAGCGTGGCCGCCGGCGGGTGCGGGTCCACGAGCCGACCGTGCCGGGCCCAGGACGGCCAGGTAGACCGGGTCGGGTCCTCGGCGAGGGTCTGGGGGTCCGTGCCGAGCTCGGCGGCGCGGGCAGTGATCCACGCCCACAGCGGGGAGAGCGAGTAGACGGAACCGTCGAGCATCTCCTCGGGATCAAGCCCGTGATCGGCCAGTGCGGCGCGCAGCTGCTGCAGCGCCGGTCCGCGTTCGGCCAGGTACGCATCGAGGGCGTCGGCGGCCTGCGTGGCGTCCATCGACTCGTACAGCAAGTCCTCCATGGAGCGACTCTACTGAGGGGCGTTCGCCGGCGTCGCGGGAACCGCCGGTGAGCTCATGGTCTTCCGGGTGCACCTGGAGATCACTGACGACGCGCAGCTGCCGGCGGTAGGCACCGGGGCAGTGGAGATCGGCGGACCTCGGCTGTCTGTGGCGCGTGTCTGTTTCCGTTGGCCGTCATGGCATCAGCTCTCCTGCCGGTCGAGCACACGGTTGCGGCCGACGGTCAGCCACAGGATCGGCCCGAGCACCGGGGCGGCCAGGATCACCAGCAGCCACAGCAGTCGCAGCAGTCGCTGGGCTGCGGTGTAGTGCCGGTCCCGCGACAGAGAGATGATCGCGACGACGACCAGGGCGATCAGCGCGCCGGAGACCAGCAGCGCGGTGAACTCCCAGGACGTGGGGACGATCGGGTTGGCGCCGGTGGTCGTCGGGACGAGATCCATGGCTCCACGGTAGGACCGCGCGCGGGAGGAGGCCGCGGGGAGCACGGTGTGTCGCGGTCTGGCGTGCTCAGCCCAGCTCGGGGATCCGGGCCGTCAGCCAGTTGGCGACCCACTGCTCGAGCTGCTCGGCGTCCCAGTCGAGGGCGCTCACCAGGACCACTTCCCGGTCCTCCCGGTGGGCTGCGAGGATGCCCGGCTGGGTGACGAGGTCCTTGACCATCCGGTTCACCTTGCGGGAGTGCTCGTGGGCGATCTTCTCGTGCAGCCCGACGTCGAAGACCCCGTCGTCACCGTCACAGCCGACTTCCACGAGTGGGTCCTCCTCCGCCATGGGCACCGGTTCGTTCTCCCCGCGCAGCTTGGTGATGACGGCGGTCGCGTAGTCGGTGAACTCGTCCTCGCGCAGCGGGTCCATGCCGCGTCGCAGCCGATTGGCGATGACGGCGACCAAGCCCGCCGGATAGATGTCAGAGTCAGTGACCGAGCTCTTGAGCACCGGGTGGTTCTGCAGGTGGTAGCGCTTGATCCGGTGGTAGCCGACCTGCCACTCCGCCTGCGGGGCGCCGGTGGTGATGACGTCTGCGAGGTAGGCGACGATCCCGTCCAGCAGGGTCACGACCTCGACCGGGGTGCCGCGGCGGATGTCCGCGGAGTACCGGGCCCACGAGGGCCACCAGGGCTCGGGGAGCGCGTGCGGGTCGAAGGGGATGTCCTCGTCGGCGACCGCGGTGATCCGGGCGGCGACCCACACCCACAGCGGGGTGAGCGAAGCCGGAGTGCCGTCGAGCAGGGCCTCTGGATCCAGGTCGTCGGCGGCGATCTGCTCGCGCAGCCGGGCCAGGGCGGCGGGGCGTTCGGCGAGGTACTCCTCCAGGGCCTTGGCAGCCTGGCGCTTGGTCATCTCGAGGTAGTGGGTCATCGCCATGAGGCGGACTCTACGGGCCGGCGGGGATGCTGCAGCCGGGGCGTGTGATCAACGGCGCCGGAGGCCTTGCATTCTCGTGCCCGGCAGCGTGTTCGCGTCAGCACGTAGTCCGCACACATGGTGTTCATGAGCAACTCACGCATGAGCGCCGCCGACCGCCTCGAGCAATTGCGGGACTTCGTCGCCGCACACGACCGGGCCCCGTCGCGCCGCCCCGGTCAGCAGGAAGACCGGTCGCCGGGCGAGTGGGTCGCCAAGCACAAGAACGCCGAGACCCCCACCGGCAATGCCGTGCGCGAGCTGCTGGACAGCGGCACCATGACCGGTCCCGTCAAGGATCTGGAGGACTACCAGAAGTTCTGCACCGAGCACATGCGCGCCCCGATGCCGGGCACCAACGTGGAGCGGGAGCAGGCGCTGTGGGAATGGGCCGAGGAGCAGCCCGACCCGGCCACCCTGGCGAAGATCTCCGCCGCCCGCATGCAGTGCCGGGTCACGACTCCGGGCGGGAACTTCCGGGAGAAGCTGGCGGAGCTGGAGCAGCTCGCCAAGACCTACCGGCGCCCGCTCTCCCCGGAGTCGAAGGACCGGCACGAGAAGTCGCCGGCCGCCTGGGTGCGGGTCGAGGTCGCCTCGAAGTCCTGTCCGGCCCGCGAGATCGAGGTCGTCTCCCGCACCTACCGTGCCGACCAGCACCACGCCCAGCCAATCGCCGCCGGGCGGCTGAACGGTCCGGTGGCCTTCATGGCGCAGACCGGCCGGGCCCCGCGGCTGGGCGCTGCCAACCTGCGGGAGGCGCAGCTGGCGAAGTGGGTGATGGACTACTGGAAGGACTCCACCCGCCTCTGCGCCAGTCGGGTCGTCAAGGTCCTGGCGACGGCCGGGTGGAGGGAGGGCGATGGTCTCCCGAGCCGCTGCCGTGTCGACCCACCACCGGCGCCGAGCTGCGGCCTGTCGCGACTACGTCATCACCCAGGAGTGCCACCCTTGCCTGGCCACCGACTCTGCCGCGGAGGCGTCGCCGGCGTGGTGGCTGGTGCTGCTGGAGGCTGATGATGAGTCGGGCGAGCTGGTGTCCTCCATGGAGGGCCTCGTCGTGCCGGTCCGGGCCGACAGAGGAGTCCGTCACGGTGACGTGCGTACGCTGCGCCCACCTGCGGGTCCCTTCCCGCTCGGCCGAGGACGCCTGGGAGCGGATGCTCGCCTCCTGGCGGGCGGAGGTGCTGACCGACCCCGCTCACCGCGAGCACGCGGTGCCGTCGGGGCTGACGGAGCGGATCACCGACCGCCGTCACGAGGCCGCCCTGGTGCAGGTGCTCGAGCACGAGGCGGCGACGGGCGAGGGGGTCAGCAACCGCTCGGACGCTGCCCTGTAGGGGGGCGCGGAGGCGGGCCTGGATGGCCCGGAGCGACGGCAGCCCGTGGTGCTCGGTCAGCGGTTGCTGGCTGAGCTGGAAGGCGTGCAGCGTCCCATGCGCACGACCCGTGCTCCGTCACCGGCTACGGCGACGCACCGGGCCACGGGTCGGGCCCTGGTGGGCGTTCGACCGCTCTTCCGCCTGCCGCCGTCGATGCACAGTCTGAATCATCCGAGGACCTCGTCAGCGCTGAGCCCCGGCGCGGTGGGATCCTCGGCGGATCCCGTGACCGCGTCGGTGAGCGTGCCGGATGCGATGCGGCGGACTGCCGCTGGTGCGCGCCGGACTGGCGCCGGCGGGATGAGCCGCGCGGAGACGGTGGGTTCAGCCTGCCGTCGCTGACGGCGTCGGTCCTGCGGTGCCCCGAGGGATGCCTCCGTGCTCTGCCAGGAAGTCCCGGGTGGCAGCGGCGATCTCGGGAGAGCGGGTCCAGTGCAGATAGTGCCCGCCGTCGAGGACTACGAGCTCGTGGTCGTTCACGCCCTGCAGCTGCTCCTCGTGGGAGGCGAGCCAGTCGGGGGACTTGTCCACGGTGGCCTGAGCCAGGAGCATCAGCACCGGCAGATCTGCCGGGAACCCCACGTCCTCCAGCTCGCGGGCGTTGTCCCCGATCCGCCGGGTTTCGTCGGTCACCGCCGGGTTGGCGAAGTTCCAGACGGTCATCCGGCGGATCTGTTCCCGTTCCTCGGAGGAGTGGGCGGTGTCCGCCGGCAGGGCGAGATCGGGGGCTGCCAGCAGGACCCAGCGGACCAGCCCGGTGGAGGAGGCCAGCCGGTCCCACGGGACGCCCCCGCCCTCAGCTGCCGACGCGTGGTCCTGGTCCGCGGCGAAGGCGGGCACGGTGGTGTCGATGCCGACCACCGAGGAGACCTCCTCGGGATACCGGTTGACGTAGTCGAGGATGTAGAACCCGGCCAGGGAGTGGCCAGCCAGCACGTACGGTGCTTCGACACCGGCTGTCTCCAGGGCGGCGTGGAGCTCCTGGGAGACGTTCTCGACGGTCCGCTCCGGGGCGACCATGTCCGCGTATCCGTAGCCGAACCCCTCCGCGACCACCACACGGCAGCCCTTGAGCTCCCGGATCAGGGGGGCGAAGTCCAGGGCCGGGGACGGAGTTCCCAGACCACTGAGCAGCACGATGGTGGGGCCGTCCGCGGGGTCGTCCACGACGTTGACCGCGCCCCCGTTCACCGCCACCCGCTGGCCGTACGGATCCGTGCTGGTGCGCTCGTACTGGGTCAGGGCGAAGTGCAACCCGCTCGAGGCGAGCACCATGACCAGGAAGGCCATCGCCACAAAGCCGGAGAGGCGTCCGATCCGCCGCCACCGGGGCCGTTTCGGCCGGCCGGAGCGTGTGGTGGTGTCCGGATCAGCCGGTTCCTGTTCGGGGTCGTGTTGTGTGGACATGCCGGGCTCCGAGGACGGAAGGGAAGCTACCTCAAGTGAGCGTATGCAAGCCCTCACATCGCAGCAACGGGATGAGGCAGCGTGACGACCGTCGAATCGTTCGCCGGCACCACGGAGCCGCTCGCCCGGAGCAGTCGTTGGGCGTAGTGCGTGAGCAAGGACGGCGCGGTCACGTCTTCACACCCGGCGGGTTGGCGCAGCTGCGGCGGCG
>JAPSHS010000071.1:6586-8042 GCA_031179495.1 Kocuria sp.
TCCAGCCCCCCTAGGCGCCGGTGCATCACAGGACTGGGTAGGGAACGCCGCGGCGGCACGCTTTGAGGAGGTGTAGTTGTAGTCGGACCGGGAGTCCATGTCATGGAAGAGCGGGCCCCGGTCGCCGGTCGCCTCGGACCAGGTGACGGCCGAGCGCCGCGAGCTCGGCCTCGGGGTGGTTCCAGGCGGTGGAGCGGTCAGACCGACGTGACGACCTCGTACGCCCGGTCGGAGCGCTCCAGCTTGTCGGCCTGCTCCTGGCTGGTGACGTAGATCGGCTCGTCGCCCAGCAGATGGAGCCGGACCGGGACGGCACGTGCGGCCGACGGCTTGGTGAGGACCGTCAGGATCTTCGGATCCAGGTTCAACGCCTGGGCGGCGGACTGGATGCTCTCGGTGGTGACAGCCATGCTCTCGTTCTCCCCTCTCTCAGAGGTTCGGTGGTCCATTATCGCCTCCTGTGCGGGGCACCGTCTATGGCTCCCGGCTCCGGGCCGCCCTGGTCGTCGCCTTCACCGCGGAGCTCCTGGACGGCCTCGTCGTCGGCGACGACCGCGTCGATCATCTCGGAGCGAATGCTGTCCTTCACCTCCTCGACGAAGGAGGGCACCTGCTCTCCGCGGGCCCTCGCGTCCTCCTCCATGTCGCTGATCGCCCGCGAGGCGACACGGCGCTGCTGCTCGTCGCCCGAGGCGGCTTTGTCGGCCACCCACCGGGCCTGCTCCAGCTGCTGCGCGGTCTGGCTGGACAGGTAGTCGAGGTAGCTGACGACAGCGACCACCGCGGCGACCACCCAGCTCATCACTTGCAGGCGCTGGAGGCTGCCGTCGAACCACCGCCAGAAGCCGTCGATCGCCTCGCGCACGCCCGGGCCGCCGAGGGCGTAGACGAGGGTGGGGAGCACGATCGCGGCGGCCGTGACGCCCAGGAGCACGCGGAACCACCGCCGTCGGAGCAGGGGTGCTGGCATGGACTACCTCCGTGATCGGACCGCGCACTGGTCGAGCGTACCGACGGCCTCGGACAGCCTCCGCCGTGCCGAGCGGGTCAGTGCCGACTCGCCTCTCATGTGAGCGGAGTCAACTCATGGTCAGGCCGGGAGCACGAGATCAGGACAGCGTGGGGCGGTTCGGATCGACGTCATGGGCTGGCCGGCGGATGAGCCCCTGATCCCAGCCATGCTGCTTGAGCTGTTCCCGCAGGTGCCGGGACCGGGAAGCGCGTTCAGCGCGGCCGAGCCGGCGCCACCGCGCGGCGTTGGGCGAAGGCATTCACCCCTTGAGCGCCCGGTCCTTCCTGTTCTCCGAGTCGGTGCCGAGCAGCAGATGGGTGTTCGGCTGAAGGAAGGCCCGCACGCACAGCGGCACATCGCACCAGTGCAGGGCGGTCTGGTCCTCGATCGCCACCAGACCGCCGTGGACGGCAGCCAGAACGAAGCGGTGCGCGGGGACGACCT
>JAPSHS010000381.1 GCA_031179495.1 Kocuria sp.
TCCCTGTGACGCTGAGCCGCCGCGGAGAGCGGTCCGTGCTCAACGGGACCGTGCCCTGGGCCTCGAACCTGTACCCGGAGGGCGTCGTCGTGCTCCCGGCGGTGCGGGAGGACGGCCGCCACGTGGTCGTCCGGACCCGTGTCGCTGCTGCCGGGGTGCAGGTCCGGCTCCTGGAGGACCTGATGGCGCTCAACGCCACGGCCTCCGGGATCCTCTCCTTCGAGGAGGTGGACGTCGATCCGTCCGCGGACCTGCTCAGCGACGACCTCCCGTCCTTTCTGAGCGCTGTCCGGGGCCCGTTCCTGCTGCTGCAGAGCGCCTTCTGCCTGGGCCTGGCCGCCGCCGCCCTGACGTCCGCCCAGCAGTGTCTGCAGGGCGTGGCCGAGGTGTTCCGGGAGGAGCTCGAGGAGGCCGTCACCGACCACCGGCACCTGCGGGCCGCCCTGGTGCGCATGGCCGGAGCACCCCGTGAACAGCCGCCCGGTGACGTGCTGCGGCTGCGGCTGGACGCCGCGCTGCTGACCGGCCGCGCCACCCGCCTCGAGGGAAAGGTCGTGGGCGGGCGCGGGTATGCGATGTCCTCCCCCACCGCGCGGCGCATCCGCGAGGCCGCGTTCCTGCCGGTCCAGTCGCCCACGGAAGGACACCTGCGGTGGCAACTGCAGAAACTGGCCTGAGCGGCGGCAGCACCGTCGCCGGTCCCCGGCCCGCACTCACCGTGCGTGGGCTCCGCAAGACCTACCCGGGGGCTGCTGCCCCGGCCCTGGACGGGGTGGACCTCACCCTGCGCAACGGAGAGACCCTGGCGGTGCTGGGGCCCAGCGGATCGGGCAAGTCCACCCTGCTGCGGGCCATTGCCGGGCTCGAGCCCCTGGACGGGGGCACGATCGAGTTCGGCAACCCCGATGAGCGCCTCGCCGTCGTCTTCCAGGCCCCGCACTCCCGGTCGAGGCCGCGGGCTGAAGTACGTCGGATACTTCGGCCACGACACCATCGGTTCCTCTGCGGCCGCCGGCGACATCGCCGCCTTCGCCGTCACCGAGCTCCTGGATGCCCGACACATCACCGACGCCCCGGCAGTGAGCAACTGAGCCGCTCGGTCCCCCGCGACCACCGACCACCGACCACCAGGTTGCCCCTCATCCAGCATAGGAGAACAGCACCGGACGACAACACCGATGCTCAGTTGGGTGGAGCCCCTTCACGTGGTCGGTCCTGTGCCGGGTCCTTTCTGTGTGAGAAAGCCATGCTCGTGCACTCCGGAGGGCGAGCTCGTCAGAGTCCTTCCGGGTGCGGTCGTAGGAGGCGGCGCAGGGACCGGCTGGTGCCCCGACGGGTGATGTGGAGGTGCCCGACGTTGCGGAATTCGCCAGGGGTGCGGGGTGGTTGGGTCCGGCTCACTCATCGGCGGGATCCTGTGGGTGTATCCGATATTCCCGCAGGTCTAGGAGCTTGCGTTCTCCCACCCCGTCCTCACGGATCCACACCACACCCAACTCGACCGCGATCGTCTCCACCGTCCCCGTCCAGTGCGCCACCCCGTGCCCTTGGGCCTGCACCCGCTGGCCCAAGCGCAACTGATCCACCGTCGCGTCGATATCACCGGGCGCGTCGGCGGGCTGGCCGCGCGTCACCGCGTCCCCTGTGCTCCCGTCGCCGCCGGGGGCTTCATGCCAACTCATGGTCCATCCTCACCACTGGAACGAGACAGCCGGGAACTGTGACCGAAAGTGGCACTGACCCGCCGCTTTACATATGGCCGGTTAGAGGCGGACAGTGCTGCGGTAGGGGTTAGCGATCTGCGCGAGCGTCACACCGGGACTGATGCACCGATAGGTGAC
>JAPSHS010000382.1 GCA_031179495.1 Kocuria sp.
CGGGCTCGCCCTCCAGCAGGAAGCCCGGTCCGAGCGGGAACGCCTTGACCCGGCCCCGGCGGTCCTCCAGGCCCATGACGCGCATCCCGCCGATCGTCTCCAGGGACACGACCGCCCCGACCCAGCCCGTGGTGACGTCCTCCAGGAGCAGGCCCGGCGCGACCGGCACCTGCGCGGCGGGGGGCCGGCGGCGGGCGAGGGAGGCGTCGTCGAGGCTGCGCGGGCCCCAGCCGTGGTCGCTCATGCTCGTCCTCCCGGGTCGCGGTCCCGCGCGACCGGCGCGGATCAGCCGGAAGCGTACCAGGCCCGGGCGGCGGCCCGGTCGTCGGACACGGGGGCTACACTGGACCGCGCTGGCACTGTGGCCGCCCGAGTGCCAGACGGCCCGGGCGCCGGGGAAGAACCGAGGGAGAACGGGGAGGAGCGACGTGAACCATCCGAGACGACTGCAGATCCTGCAGGCCATCGTGGAGGACTACGTGCACTTCCGCGAGCCCGTGGGCTCCAAGGCCCTGGTGGAGCGGCACCGGCTGGGCGTCTCCTCGGCCACCGTGCGCAACGACATGGCCGCGCTCGAGGAGGAGGGCCTGATCACGGCCCCCCACACGAGCTCCGGCCGGATCCCCACCGACAAGGGCTACCGGACGTTCGTCGACCAGATCGCGGCGGTCAAGCCGCTGTCCGGGCCGGAGCGCCGTGCCATCCAGAGCCTGCTGGACGACGCGGCGGACATCGACGACGTCATGGAGCGCACCGTGCGCCTGCTCGCCCAGCTCACCCACCAGGTGGCGGTCGTGCAGTACCCGCACGCGTCCGGGGTGACCGTGCGCCACGTGGAGGTCGTCGACCTCGGGGCGGGGCGGGTGCTCGTCGTGCTGATCCCGACCAACGGCCGGGTCGCGCAGCGCGTGGCCGTGCTGCGGGCACCCCTCGAGGAGACCCAGCTGCTGGAGCTGCGCGCCCGGGTGCTGGCCGCCGCCGTCGGGCGCTCCCTGGCCGCGGTGCCGGAGGCCCTGGTCGCGATGATCGCCGACGTGGCGCCTCCGCTGCGGCCCGCCGCCGCCACGGTGGCCGAGACCGTCGGCGCCCTCGCCGCCGGCGGCGCCGAGCACCGCATGGTCATGGCCGGCACCGCCAACCTCGCCCGGTCCACCGGGGACTTCCACCTGAGCATCGGCCCGGTCCTCGAGGCCCTCGAGGAGCAGGTCGTCATGCTCCGGCTGCTCTCCGAGATGGAGCAGGACGCCCGCGGGGTGGCCGTGCGCATCGGCGCGGAGAACGCCGCGGGACCCCTGTCCGAGACCGCGGTCGTCGCCACCGGCTACGGACCCCAGTCCAAGGTCGGGGTGGTGGGCCCAATGCGCATGGACTACCCCTCCACGATGGCCGCCGTGCGCGCGGTCGCCCGCTACCTCTCCCGTATCCTCGGGGGCTGAGCCCCCGCGGGCCCCGTTACCGGGGCCCTCCGCCAGACCTCCCACCAGACCTCTCGACAGAACGGACCACGGTGAGCAATCACTACGAGACCCTGGGCGTGTCCCGGGACGCCAGCCAGGAAGAGATCAAGAAGGCCTACCGCAAGAAGGCCCGCAAGCTGCACCCGGACGTCAACCCCAGCCCCGCGGCCGCGGAGGAGTTCAAGCGCGTCTCGCACGCCAACGACGTCCTCGCCGACCCCGAGAAGCGGCGCGTCTACGACGCCACCGGCAACGAGAACGGCACCGACACCGGCTTCGGCGGCGGCTTCCCCGGCACGGGCTTCGGCTTCCAGGACATCTTCGACACCTTCTTCCAGGGCGCCGGCGGGTCCGGGTCGGGCCGCCGCGG
>JAPSHS010000383.1 GCA_031179495.1 Kocuria sp.
AGGAGATCATCGACGAGACCGGCGTGGTCCCGGTGGTGAACCAGGTGGAGCTGCACCCCTACTTCAACCAGGCCGCGCTGCGCGACTTCAACGCCTCCCACGGCATCCTCACGGAGGCGTGGTCCCCTCTGGGCCAGGGCGGCGACCTGCTGCAGGACCCGGCCATCGCCTCGATCGCCCGCAAGCACGGCGCCACCCCGGGGCAGGTCATCATCGCCTGGCACCTGGCGATCGGCAACGTGGTCTTCCCCAAGACCGTGACCCCGGAACGGATCCGCGAGAACTACGCGGCCCTCGACGTGCAGCTGGACACCGAGGACGTGGAGGCCATCAGCGGCCTCGACAACGGCGGGCGCATCGGCTCGGACCCGAAGGACTTCAACTGAGTCCCCGCTCCCCCCGGCCGGCTCACCGGCCCTGACGACCGCCCGCGCCGGTGCTCACCGGCGCGGGCGGTCCGTTCCGCCGTGCGGGCCGGCCACGCGGTACGTCTCCTGGACCAGGCCGCCCGGGAAGGACTGCACGTCCACCAGTTCCAGGGGGACGTCCGGGCCGGTGCCGGCGAACGGCGAGATGCCCTCCCGCAGCAGCACCGGCACGCGGGTGAGGACGAGGTCGGCGATCATCCCCGCGTCGAGGAAGGAGCGGATGGTGGCCCCGCCGTCCACGTAGACGTGGCGCGCGCCCGCCGCCTCGAGCAGCGACGCCGCCCGGGACACGGAGGACGCCCGCTGCACCCGAGGGGAGCCGGTGTCCGCACCGCCGGAGCCGAGCACCACGACGGGGCGCTCGGCGTAGGGCCAGTCCCCGAAGCCCAGGACCTGCTCGTAGGTGACGCGGCCGAGGACCACGGCGTCGATCCGGGCCATGAACGCCTCGTAGCCGAGATCCCCGGCTCCCGCCTCGGCCGCGGCGGCACCACGGCTCTCGAGCCAGGCCAGGTCTCCGTCGGACCGGGCGATGTACCCGTCCACGCTGACCCCGATGTAGACGTGCCCGGCCCAGTCCGGCACGTCCCCTCCGGCGCTCCCGGTGCGCTGCGTCTCCATGGTCCACCTCCCCGCACGAACGGTTCCCACGCTAGCCGGGGAACGGCCGCGGGGGACGGGGTGTGACCCAACCGTTGCACCGCGGTCCCGGTGGGCGTCGCCCCGCCGATTGGTGCGATGCCCTCCGCCGGGTGAACCATGGTGGTCATGGATCACGACTCATCCCGTGCGGGCGACGGCACCACCAGCGCCACCGCCCCGCACGGCAACCCCGACAACGTCCCGGGCGCGGATCTGCCCCGCCCGGACGAGAAGACCTTCTTCGGCCAGCCCCGCATGCTGGCGAACCTGTTCAGCGTGGAGCTGTGGGAGCGCTTCTCCTTCTACGGCATGCAGGGCATCGTCCTGCTCTACATGTACTTCGCCACGACCGAGGGCGGCCTGGGCATCGACCGGGCGACCGCAGCGGGCATCGTGGGCGCCTACGGCGGCGCGGTCTACCTGTTCGCCATCCTGGGCGGCTGGGTGGCCGACCGGCTGCTGGGCTCGGAGCGGACCATGTTCGTCAGCGGCGTGCTCATCATGGCCGGCCACATCGCACTCGCCCTCGTCCCCGCGGTCGCAGGGCTGGCGGCCGGGCTGGTCCTCATCGCGATCGGCTCCGGCGGGCTCAAGGCCACGATCACCAACCTCGTGGGCGCCCTGTACGAGCGCCGGGACCCGCGCCGGGACGCCGGGTTCTCGATCTTCTACATGGGCGTGAACATCGGCGGCCTCACCGGACCGCTGCTGACCGGGCTCGCGCAGCAGACCTGGGGCTTCCACCTCGGCTTCGG
>JAPSHS010000384.1 GCA_031179495.1 Kocuria sp.
CCCTCGTCGGCTACCTCGAGCAGCTCGGCGCCCGGACCACGGTCATCCGCAACGACGACCTCGACGAGGCCGCGGCGTGCGCCCTCGCCGACGAGCACGACGGCGTCCTGCTCTCGCCGGGCCCCGGCGCCCCCGCCGACGCCGGCGTGTGCACCCCCCTGATCCGGCACGCCGAGCGGACCCGGCAGCCGCTGCTGGGCGTCTGCCTGGGCCACCAGGCGCTCGCGGAGGCCTACGGCGGGACCGTGACCCACGCGGAGGAGCTCATGCACGGGAAGACCTCCCGTGTGGAGCACAACGGGTCCAGCGTCTTCGGCGGGGTGCCCAGCCCGTTCACCGCGACCCGCTACCACTCGCTGGCCGTGGTCGACCGGTCGGTCCCCGACGTCCTCGAGGTCACGGCGCGCACCCCGAACGGGGTCATCATGGGCCTGCGCCACCGCAGCGCACCGCTGCACGGCGTGCAGTTCCACCCCGAGTCCGTCCTCACGGAGGGCGGCTACCTCATGCTCGGCAACTGGCTGGAGCTCGTGGGCCTCCGGGGTGCGGCGCTGGCCGCCGCGTCCCTGTCCCCGCTGATCACGGCCTGAGCACGCCCCCGCTCACTCCTCGCGCCGGGCCTCGCGCTCGGCGGCCCGTTCTTCGTTCTCGCGGGCCTGCTCGGCCGCCCGCTCCCGGGCCTCGCGGGCCTGCTCGGCCGCCCGCTGCTCGTTCTCCGAGGCCTCCTCCGCGGCCTCCTCCGGGTCCTGGGCGTCCCCGGGCGGTTCCTGCGTCTCCTCGGGTTCCTGCGTCTCCTCGGGTTCCTGGGTCTCCTCGGGGGACGGCGTGGGCGACGGGGTGGGAACCGGCTCGGGCTCCGGGGCCACCGCCACCGTGAGGGTGACCGTGGACCCCTGGGGGGCGGACTGGCCGGCGTCGACGCTCTGGTCCACCACCTGCCCGGGCCGGACCCCGGCCTGCGGGGTCGTGACGATCTCGGCGGAGAGGCGGACCGCGTCGGCGCCGAGGGCGGCGACGGCCTGCTGGCGGCTCAGCCCCACGAGCTGGGGCACGGTCACCCGGCCCGTGGACACCACGAGCTGCACCTCGGATCCGCTGGGGACGGTGGTCCCGGCGGCGGGATCGGTGGCGACCACCATCCCCCGGGGCACCCAGGAGCTGTTCTCCGGGCGGGTGGACCCCGCCTCGAGCCCGGCCGACTCCAGGGCCTCCCGCGCGTCGCCCTCCGGGCGGCCGGCGAGGTCGCCGGGGACCTCCACCTCGGCGGGGCCCCTGGAGACGTCGAGGACCACCGTGGTGCCCTCCGCCACCTGGGTGTCGGCCGCGGGGTCGGTGCCCACCACGTCGCCCTCGGGGACCTCGTCGTCGAAGACCTCCTCGCGCTCCGGCACGAGCTCCGCGTTGCGCAGCGCCGTCTCCGCCACCGAGGCGTCCATCCCGGCGACGTGGGGCACCGCGACGAGGGCGGGCCCGCTGCGCTGGCTCTGCACCCACTGGAGGGCGACGGTCCCCAGCACGGCCAGCAGGGCGAGGACGAGCAGGGCGAGCAGGGCCGTGCGCAGAGGACGCCGCCGCCGCCGTGCCGGCACCGAGCCGTGGCCCGCCGGGCCCACGGGCACGGCCGGGGGAGGAGTCCCGTGCCCCGCCGCGGCGGCGCCGTCGATCTCCGGCCGGGCCGCCGCCGCGGGGACAGGAACGGGCACGGGCGGGAGCGTCTTCGTGTCCTCGTCCCGGCCCGGCACCGCCCGCAGGGGCTGGGTGGCCTCGAGGTCGTCCGGCACGGCGGGGCGCAGCTCGCGCAGGGCGCGGCGCATCTGGCCGG
>JAPSHS010000385.1 GCA_031179495.1 Kocuria sp.
CCCGTCCGCCTCCACCTCCTGGCGCAGGGAGTCGGCGAGCGCCCGCAGGGCGAACTTCGAGGCGGCGTAGACGGCGTCGCCGGCGCGGGCGGTGAACCCGGAGCCCGAGTTGAGGAACACGACCGTGCCGCGGGCCGCGCGCAGGGCGGGCAGCAGGAGCCGGGTCAGCTCCGCGGGGGCCACGACGTTGAGCTCCAGCTGGGCCTGCCAGTCGTCCACCGAGGCCGCCGCCACGGTGGTGCGCCCGGCGAGGGCCGCGGAGTGGACGAGGACGTCGACCCGGTCGAGGTCCTCCACCACGGCGGGCAGCCCGGCGAAGTCGGCGAGGTCCGCGGCGCGGACGGTGACGTGGGGCAGCTCCGCCAGCTCGGCCAGCCGGCCGGGATCACGGCCCAGGGCCAGGACGTCGTGGTCCCGGGCGAGGTCCGCCACGCACGCGCGGCCGATGCCTCCGGTGGCCCCGGTGACGACGGCGCGGGGTCGGGTCTCGGTGCGGGAAGCGCTCATGCGCCCACTCTAGCCAGACCCCGGCCGGTCCCGCCCGCCCCGGACCGGGCGGGCGGGACGGTGACGACCCCGGTATCCTGGCCCGCAGCCGACGACGCGGAGGAGTCCCATGGCAGCCGAACCCGAGGCCTCGGGGATCCCCGGGGCGGACCCGGACAGCGCCGGGAAGCCGTCCTCGCCCCTGCAGATCACGAAGCCGTCCTGGAGCTACATCCTGCGCCGGACGGTCCACGAGTTCCGCCGCGACCAGTGCACCGACTCCGCGGCGGTGATGACGTTCTTCGCGGTGCTCTCGATCTTCCCGGGCCTGCTCGCGGTGGTGTCCCTGCTCGGCGTCGTGGGGCAGGCCGACGCGACCGCCGAGGCCCTGCTCCGCCTGCTCGACGAGTTCGACGCGCCCGAGGGGGCCGTCGCCGTGCTCGAGGGCCCGATCAGCGAGCTCACCGGCTTCCCCTCCGCCGGGCTCGCGCTGGTCACCGGTCTGGCCGGTGCCCTGTGGACGGCCTCCGGCTACGTCCGGGCCTTCGGCCGGTCCATGAACCGGATCTACGAGGTCGAGGAGGGACGGCCGTTCTGGAAGCTCTACCCCATGATGATCGGGGTCACCCTCTCGCTGGTGGTCCTGGTCGTGGGCATGATGCTGATCCTGCTGCTCTCCGGGCCGGTCGCCGAGCGGCTCGGGGAGCTGGTCGGCCTGCGCGGGACCACCCTGCAGCTGTGGCACGCGGTCCGGGTCCCGGTCCTGCTGGCGCTGCTCGCCTTCATGGTGGCCCTGCTCTACTACACGACCCCGAACATCCGGCAGCCGAAGTTCCGGTGGCTCAGCATCGGCTCGATGACGGCCATCGTGGTCATGGCGGCCGCCACGGCCGGTTTCAGCTTCTACGTGTCCAACTTCAACAACTACAACGCGACCTACGGCGCCATCGGCGGCGTGATCGTGCTCCTGCTGTGGATCTGGATCATGAACATCGTGCTCCTCGCCGGGGCGGAGTTCAACGCCGAGACCGAGCGCGGCCGCCAGCTCCAGGCGGGGATCGCCGCCGAGGAGAACCTGCGGCTGCCGCCGCGCGACCTCCGGGCCGCCCGGAAGCTGCGGGAGAAGGAGCAGGAGCTGGTGGACGAGGGCCGCGGCATCCGCCGCCGGCACGCGGACACCGACTCCCGGGGCCGCCACGGGGGCGACCCCGGGCCCCCGGCCTAGAGTGGTTCCGACGGGGGGACGCGGCGCGCTCGCCCCGGGCACCGCGCGTGCGACCGCGACCGTGACGGCCACCGCCGGAGCCACCGAGCCGAACACCGACACCGACACCGA
>JAPSHS010000072.1 GCA_031179495.1 Kocuria sp.
GAGCTGCCGGAGACCCCGGACCTCGTGGACGTCTTCCGCAAGGACGGGGACCTGCCGGACGTGGCCCGGGACGCCGTCGACGTCGGCGCGAGGACCCTGTGGCTGCAGCTGGGCTCCTGGAACGAGGAGGCGGCGGGCATCGCCGAGGACGGCGGTCTGGACGTGGTCATGGACCGGTGCGTGAAGATCGAGCACGCCCGCTTCCACGGCGGCCTGCACCTGGCCGGCTTCAACACCGGGGTGATCTCCTCGAAGCGCCAGGTCCTCGCCTAGCGCCGCCCCGGAGCACGGGGAGGGGCCACCGGGACGCACCCGGTGGCCCCTCCCCACGGTTTCCGGGAGCGTGTCAGCCCCTCTTCACGGCCGCCTTCCGCTCGTCCCAGTACGCGCGGGTGGTCACCACGTCGGTGCCGTCCCACGCGCCCAGTCCGGACAGGCCGGGGATGTCACCGCTGTGGAAGATCGGCTCCACGCCCTGGCTGCGCTGGGCCTCGTAGTTCCTGAGCACCCGCACGGCCACCCCCGAGAGCAGGACCAGGGCGATGAGGTTGATCGTGGCCATGAACGCCATGAAGAGGTCGGCCAGGGACCAGACGAGGTCCAGGGCCAGCACGGCGCCGGCGAAGACGAACACCAGCACGAGCACCCGGTAGGCGGTCATGGCCGCGGCGGAGCCGGTGAGGAAGCGGACGTTCGACTCGCCGTAGTAGTAGTTGCCGATCACCGAGGTGAACGCGAAGAGGAAGATCGCCACGGTGAGGAAGTGCACCGCCCAGCCGCCCAGCTGCAGGGCCAGCGCGGACTGGGTGAGGGACGCGCCCTCCCGGCCGCCGAACTCGGGGTTCGACAGCAGCACGATGAACGCGGTGATCGAGCAGATCAGCCAGGTGTCGAAGTAGACGCCGAGCGCCTGGAGGAAGCCCTGCTTGGCCGGGTGGGACACCGACGCGGTGGCGCCCGCGTTGGGGGCCGAGCCCATGCCCGCCTCGTTGGAGAACAGCCCGCGCCGCACGCCGGCGATCAGCACGCCGATCACCCCGCCGGTGACGAACTCGCGGAGACCGAAGGCGCCCTGGATGATCTGCCCGAACACGGCCGGGACCTGGCCGATGTTGAGCACGACCACGAGCAGGCCGAGCAGGATGTAGAGCACGGCCATGACGGGCACGACGACCTCGGAGACCGCGGAGATCCGGCGGATGCCGCCGAAGATGATCGCGGCGGTCAGGCCCACGAGCACGGCACCGACGAGGATCCGGAACCACAGGGCCTCCGCGGCGGCGATGTCGACCCCGAAGGATCCGCCCAGGGCGTCGACGATCGAGTTCGACTGCACGGAGTTGAACACGAAGGCGTAGGTCAGGGTGATGACCACGGCGAACAGCAGGCCCATCCAGCGGGCGCCGATGCCGCGCTCCATGTAGTAGGCGGGCCCGCCCACGTAGCCGGTGGGCGCCTTGATCTTGTACAGCTGCCCCAGCAGCGACTCCACGAAGGCGCTCGCGGCCCCGATGCCGGCGATGAACCACATCCAGAACACGGCGCCCGGCCCGCCGACGCTGATCGCGATGGCGACGCCGGCGATGTTGCCGGTGCCCACCCGGGCCGCGGCGGAGACGGTGAAGGCGCGGAAGGCGGAGATGCCCTCCTTGCCGTCCTCGGCCATGCCGGGCTTGTCCCTGAGCACCCGGAACATCTCCGGGACGAGCCGCAGCTGCACCACGCCGGTGCGCAGGGTCAGGTACAGGCCCACCCCGATGAGGATGACGAAGACCACGTTCCACACCCAGCCGCCGAGGGTGCCCACGAGATCGGTGACGAGTTCCATTCCAGCTCCGAACTGTGACGGACGAGGGTCCCCGGCGTGGGATCTGCGGGGCCCGCGTGTACGACGAGGGCGCCGCGGATGCGCGCGCCCCGACGGAACTCTAGTTCAGGCGCACCGGGCCTCCGGACACGCCCGGGAGCCGGGGAGGACCGCGGCAGGTCACCGGACAGACCCCGGTGGCCTGCCGCGGCGCCCTGGCGGAGGTGGTCAGTCGACCACGCGCACCGCGCCCTTGTCCGCGGAGGTGACCATGGAGGCGTAGGCGCGCAGGGCCTTGGAGACCTGGCGCTCGCGCGGCTTCGTGGGGTACCACGGCGCCGGGCCCCTGGCCTGGCGGCGGGCGGCGAGCGTGGCGTCGTCGACGTTCACGCGCAGCACCCGGTGCGCGACGTCGATCTCGATCTCGTCACCGGTCTCGATGAGGCCCACGGCGCCGCCGGCGGCCGCCTCCGGGGAGATGTGCCCGATCGAGAGCCCGGAGGTGCCGCCGGAGAAGCGGCCGTCGGTGATCAGCGCGCACTGCCGGCCCAGGCCGAGGCCCTTGAGGTAGGAGGTGGGGTAGAGCATCTCCTGCATGCCGGGCCCGCCCCGGGGGCCCTCGTGGGTGATGACCACGATGTCGCCGGGCTGGACGTTCTTGGACAGGATCTCGAACACGGCCTCGTCCTGGGACTCCACCACGAACGCCTTGCCGACGAAGTGGAAGAGCTCCTCGTCGATGCCGGCGGTCTTGATGACCGCCCCGTCCTCGGCGATGTTGCCGTAGAGGATCGCCAGGCCGCCGTCCTTCGTGTAGGCGTGCTCCACGGAGCGGATGCAGCCGTCCTCGGCGTCGGTGTCCAGGGACTCGAACTCGTTGGCGGTGGAGAACGCCTGGGTGGTGCGCACGCCGCCGGGCGCGGCGTGGAAGAGCTTCCGGGCGCGCTCGGAGGAGCGGCCGCTGCGGATGTCCCACTCGTCGAGCCACGTGGCCAGGTCCGGGGCGTGCACGGTGTGGACGTCCTCGTTGAGCAGGCCGGCGCGGCGCAGCTCGCCGAGGATGGCGGGGATCCCGCCCGCGCGGTGGACGTGCTCGATGTGGAAGCGGGTGGAGTTCGGCGCGACCTTGCACAGGCAGGGCACCCGGCGGGACAGGGCGTCGATGTCCGGCAGGGCGAAGTCGATCTCGCCCTCCTGGGCGGCGGCGAGGATGTGCAGGATCGTGTTGGTGGACCCGCCCATGGCGATGTCCAGGGCCATGGCGTTCTCGAAGGCGGCCTTCGTGGCGATGTTGCGCGGCAGCACGGACTCGTCGTCCTGCTCGTAGTAGCGGCAGCACAGGTCCACGACCCGGCGGCCGGCCTCCAGGAACAGCTCCCTGCGGGCCACCTGGGTGGCCAGCGTGGTGCCGTTGCCGGGCAGGGAGAGGCCGAGCGCCTCGGTGAGGCAGTTCATGGAGTTGGCGGTGAACATGCCGGAGCAGGACCCGCAGGTGGGGCAGGCGTTGCGCTCGATCTGGCCGAGCTGCTCGTCGGTGACGGACTCGTCGACGGCCATGGACATCGCGTCCACGAGGTCCAGGCGGTGCTCCACCACGCCCTCCACCGCCTCGCCGGACTCCATGGGCCCGCCGGAGACGAAGACCACCGGGATGTTCAGCCGCAGCGCGGCCAGCAGCATCCCGGGCGTGATCTTGTCGCAGTTGGAGATGCACACCAGGGCGTCGGCCCGGTGGGCGTTGACCATGTACTCCACGGAGTCGGCGATGATGTCACGGGAGGGCAGCGAGTAGAGCATCCCGTCGTGGCCCATCGCGATCCCGTCGTCGACGGCGATGGTGTTGAACTCCTTGGCGACGCCGCCCGCCTCCTTGACCGCCGAGGCCACGAGGTCGCCCATGTCCTTGAGGTGCACGTGGCCGGGGACGAACTGCGTGTAGGAGTTGGCGATCGCGACGATCGGCTTCCCGAAGTCGTCGTCGCCCATGCCGGTGGCGCGCCACAGGGCGCGGGCTCCGGCCATGTTGCGGCCGTGGGTCGAGGTGCGGGAGCGGAGGTGGGGCATGGCGCTGCTGCGTCTCCTTGATCGAGGGGTCCGGTGGGGCGGCCGGGCCCGGAGGCGCCGGTCCGGAGCCGGCGCGACCGGGCCGGCCGCCGGAGGTCCGCCGTCCAGAATACGCGCCACCGCGGCGTCGTCTTGCCTCTCGGACGCTCGTCTCAACATGTGGTCATCCGGGCGGACTGCGCTCCTACACTGGGGCGACGACCCGACTCGCAGGAGGATCCGTCCCATGAGCAACTACCCGACACCCCCGCGGCCGGAGGACGGCGCCGGCTTCGGCGTGGACCTCGACGACGCGGTCGACCCCCTCGTGATGGCCCTCGACGTCGGCTCCACGGGGAGCCGTGGCGGTCTGCACGACGCCACGGGCACCCCGGTGCTCGGGTACCGGCACAAGCTCGAGCACGAGTTCACCACGGGGGCCGACGGCACCTCCGTGATCGACCCCGACCAGGTCACCGAGGAGCTGGCCGCGATCCTCGACCTCGTCCTGGCCGACCCCGCGCTGAGCGGCCGGGTGGCCGGCGTGGCCCTGGACACCTTCGCGTCCTCGCTCGTGGGTGTGGGCACCGACGACGAGGCCGTCACCCCGTGCTTCACCTACGCGGACTCCCGGTGCGCGGAGCAGCTGGCGGCGCTGCGCGACGAGCTCGACGAGCCCTCGGTCCTGCAGCGCACCGGCGCCCGCCTGCACACGTCGTACCTGGCCCCGCGCCTGCGCTGGGTCCGGGAGACGGACCCGCGGACGTGGGAGCGGGCGCGGCGGTGGATGTCCCTCGGCGAGTACGTGCACCTGCACCTGCTCGGGACCGCGCGCGCCGGCACGGCCACGGCCGCGTGGACGGGTCTGCTGGACCGGCGCACGGGCCGGTGGGACGAGCCGCTGCTGCTGGCCTGCGGCCTGGACCCCGGGCAGCTCAACCCCGTCGCCGACCCGCACGAACCCGTCCCGGACGTCGCGGACTCCGTGGCCGAGCGGTGGCCCGCCCTCGAGGGGGCGCACTGGTTCGCGCCCGTGGCGGACGGGCTCAGCGCCAACCTGGGCTCGGGCGGCGCCGACGCCTCGACGCTGGTGGTCTCCGCAGCGACGTCGGGGGCCGCGCGCGTGCTGCTGCACGAGATCCCGGAGCGGGTGCCGAGCGGGCTGTGGTGCTACCGCGTCGACGCGGGCCGGTGCCTGCTGGGCGGGGCCCTCAACGACGTCGGGCGGGCGATCAGCTGGCTCGGGGACACGGTCGCCCTGCCGGAGGACAGCACGCTCCAGGACGTCGCCGAGGCCGAGGTCGCCGAGGGCACCCCGGTGGTGCTGCCCTTCTTCACCGGTGAGCGCTCGACCGGCTGGGCCGGCGGCGCCAGGGCGGTGCTGGCCGACGTGACCGCCTCGGCCACCGGCGCGGACCTGGCGCGCGGCGTGCTGGAGGGGGTGGCGGTCTCCTACGCGCGCGTGGCCGACCAGCTCGAGGACGTCGCCGGCGGCGTGGCCCGCGTCGTGGTCTCGGGCAGCGCGTCCCAGGACGTGCCGGGGCTGATGCAGATCCTGGCCGACACCCTCGGCAAGCCCGTGGCACGGGCGGAGTTCAAGCGCGCGACGCTGCGCGGCACGGCCCTGCTCGCCCTGGAGGCGCTGGCCCCGGACGTCGAGCGGGCCCGGCCGCCCTACAGCCCGGAGTACGCGCCGGTGCCGGAGCGGGCCGAGCACTACGGGGCCGTCCGCGCCCGCTTCGAGGAGCTCTACGGCGCGGTCGTGGGCGGCTGAGGGGAGACCGGCGCCCCGGGTGGCCCGCACCGGCCGCCCGGTCCCCCGGCCGGCGGGCTGAGGGGTTGACCGGCCGGCGGGCTGAGGGGTTGACCGGCCGGCGGGCTGAGGGGTTGACCGGCCGGCGGGCTGAGGGGTTGACCGGCCGGCGGGCTGAGGGGTTGACCGGCCCCTCCGCCCGCCAGCCCGGGCCGAGGGGTTGACCGCGCTCCGGGACGGTGGAACGCTGGCACCCATCAGCAGTGGGCTTACCAACCGAGGCGGGTCGGATGCGAGCAATGGTGTACCGCGGACCGTACAAGATCCGGGTGGAGGAACGGGACATCCCACGGATCGAGCACCCGAACGACGCGATCGTGCGGGTCACGACGGCGGCGATCTGCGGGTCGGACCTGCACCTCTACCACGGGATGATGCCGGACACCCGGATCGGGACGACGTTCGGCCACGAGTTCATCGGCGTGGTCCACGAGGTCGGCCCGTCGGTGCAGCACCTGGTGCCCGGCGACCGCGTCATGGTGCCGTTCAACGTCTACTGCGGGTCGTGCTGGTACTGCGCGCGGGGTCTGTACTCCAACTGCCACAACGTCAACCCGAACGCCACCGCGGTGGGCGGCATCTACGGCTACTCGCACACGTGCGGCGGCTACGACGGCGGCCAGGCCGAGTTCGTGCGCGTCCCGTTCGCGGACGTGGGCCCCTCGATCATCCCGGAGTGGATGGACGACGAGGACGCGGTGCTGCTCACCGACGCCCTGGCGACCGGCTACTTCGGGGCGCAGCTCGGGGACATCGCGGAGGGCGACACCGTCGTCGTCCTGGGCGCCGGTCCCGTGGGGCTGTTCGCCGCGAAGTCGGCCTGGTTGATGGGTGCCGGCCGGGTGCTCGTGATCGACCACCTGGAGTACCGGCTCGAGAAGGCCCGGGAGTTCGCGCACGCCGAGACGTTCAACTTCGCGGAG
Organism: Kocuria sp.; assembly: GCA_031179495.1. Lineage (GTDB taxonomy): Bacteria > Actinomycetota > Actinomycetes > Actinomycetales > Micrococcaceae > Kocuria > Kocuria sabuli. The sequence goes on from JAPSHS010000072.1 coordinate 6,587, forward strand.
TACGACGACATCGTGGTGGAGATGAAGAGGACCACGGACCACCTCGGCGCGGACGTCGTCATCGACGCGGTCGGGGCCGAGGCGGACGGCAACTTCACCCAGCACGTGACCGCGGCCAAGCTCAAGCTGCAGGGCGGGTCCCCCGTCGCGCTGAACTGGGCGATCGACTCCGTCCGCAAGGGCGGGACCGTCTCGGTGATGGGCGCGTACGGGCCGATGTTCAGCGCGGTGAAGTTCGGCGACGCCCTCAACAAGGGACTGACCCTGCGGATGAACCAGTGCCCGGTGAAGCGCCAGTGGCCGCGGCTGTTCGAGCACATCCGCAACGGCTACCTCAAGCCCAGCGACCTCGTGACCCACCGCATCCCCCTGGAGCACATCGCCGAGGGGTACCACATCTTCTCGTCCAAGCTGGACGGCTGCATCAAGCCGCTCATCGTGCCGGGCGCCGGCTGAGGAAGGGCAGCGACCATGACCCCCACCCCCTACACCGCCGGCGAGCCGGAGCGCACCGTCGACCGCGCGGCGCTGCGGGCCCGCATCCCCGGCTGGGGCGCCGACCTGGACCCGGCCGACCGCCCCTCCGTGCCGAAGCTGCGCTACGACCCGGGCGCCACCGGGGCCCACTGGGACGTGCCGGAACGCCAGGAGGAGCGCCGGCCCCGGGAGCGCTCGATCGAGCACGCGGAGCTCACCCCCGTCTTCGGCACGTCCTGCCCGACCAAGGGCCTCTCCGGGGTGCTGCGCAGGCACGCCTACCGGAGGTACGGCGAGGGCCGGGCCGCGCACTGGCTGATCCTGCTGGCGGCCGACCGGGTGGACGCGTGGGAGAGCCATCTCGCCTCCTTCGCGAGCCCGCGCCCGGACAACCCGGTCACCGAGACGGGAGTGCTCAGCGAGTTCTCGCGGCACGGTGTCTCGTCCCGGCTCGGCTCGACGCGCGCCGACCTCTCCCACACGTGGCTGGACCCGGTCGTCGTCGCGGGACCGTGGGTCCTGGCGGGCGGCGCCGTCGTCGCGGCGGGGCGTGCCCTGGCCCGGCGCCGCGGCTGAGCCGCGCAGGCGGACCGGCGCGCGGGCGCGTCAGCAGGGAGCTCTCCACCGGATCCGCCGGGGTCGCCCGCGACGGCGGCCTCAGGGCGTGCAGGACCTGACGATCTCCTCCGGGGAGAGCCGGCGCCCGCCGACGTAGTACAGCACGGAGCCCGCCGGCAGCGGGGAGTCCCAGCCGGGGCCGATCACGGCGCCGTCGGACCGGACGGCGAGCACGGTGGCGCCGAAGCTGCGCCCCATGGCCACCTGGACGTCCCCGAA
>JAPSHS010000073.1 GCA_031179495.1 Kocuria sp.
GGGGAGAGGCTGTCGCCCACGTCGTGGACGATGTCGGTGCGGAGCAGCCGGTGGGCCCCCGTGAACCCGTCGACCTCCACCTCGGAGACCGCCGCGCCGTAGGAGAAGTACTTGAACGGCTCGCCCTGCATCCGGGAGCTGTCCCAGTGCAGCCCCTCGGTGCGGTAGTAACCGGCGGCCCACAGCGAGACCCGCTGGAAGTAGGCGTCCCGCGCCAGGTCCGCGAACGCGATGTCCCGGTCGGAGAAGCCGATGCCGGTGACCCGGCCGTCCACGAACCGCACGTCGTCGGGGTGGATGTCCAGCTGCCGGGCGGCGACCTCGGCCAGCCGGTCGCGGATCTGCTCGCAGGCGTTCTTGACGGCGCCGCCGTTGAGGTCGGACCCGGAGCTCGCGGCCGTCGCGGAGGTGTTGGGCACCTTGTCGGTGCGCGTGGGCGCCAGCCGGACGGCCGCGAGCGGGACGCCGAGTGCCGTGGCCGCGACCTGCCGCATCTTGGTGTGCAGACCCTGGCCCATCTCGGTCCCGCCGTGGTTGATGAGCACCGAGCCGTCCTTGTAGACGTGCACGAGCGCCCCGGCCTGGTTGAACGCCGTGAAGTTGAACGAGATGCCGAACTTCACGGGGGTGACCGCCAGCGCGCGCTTGGTGTCGGGGTGGTCGGCGTTGAAGGCCGCGATCCGCTCGCGCCGCCGGTCGACGTCGGCCCGGTCGATCAGCTGCGCCCAGACGGCGTGCAGCCGCTCGGCGTGCCGGACGGGCTGCCCGTAGGGGGTGGACCGGTCCGGGGTGTAGAAGTTGCGCCGCCGCAGCTCGGTGGGGTCGAGGCCGAGCAGCGGGGCGCAGCGGCCCAGGACCTCCTCCACCACGAGCATGCCCTGCGGGCCGCCGAAGCCGCGGAACGCGGTCTGCGAGGTCTTGTGGGTCCTGGCGATCCGGCCGTGCACCTCCACGTGCGGGATCCAGTAGGCGTTGTCCACGTGGCACAGGGCCCGCGCCAGGACGGGTTCGGAGAGGTCCAGGCTCCAGCCGCCGTCGCTGGTCAGGGTCGCCCGCAGCGCCCGGAGGCGTCCGTCGTCGTCGAACCCGGCCTCCCAGCGCGCGTGGAAGGGGTGGCGCTTGCCGGTCATGGTGATGTCCTGGCCGCGGGTGAGGCGCACCCGCACGGGGCGTCCGGTGAGGGTGGCGCCCAGCGCGGCGACGGCGGCGAAGCCGTGCGGCTGCATCTCCTTGCCGCCGAACGCGCCGCCCATCCGCAGGCACTGGACGGTCACCTCGTGGCTGCGCAGGCCGAGGACGTGGGCGACGATCTCCTGGGTCTCCGTGGGGTGCTGGGTGCTGGACTGGACGAAGACCTGGCCGGCCTCGTCGACGTCGGCGAAGGAGGCGTGGGTCTCGAGGTAGAAGTGCTCCTGGCCGCCGATCTCGATCTCCCCCTCGAAACGGTGGGCGGCGGTCTCCAGGGCGGCGGCGGCGTCCCCACGGCTGAGGGTGGGCCGCATCCCCTGGAAGCTCCCGGCCTCGACCGCCTCGGCGAGGGTGAGCACGGACGGCAGCGGCTCGTAGTCGACCTCGACGGCCTCCGCTCCCCGGCGCGCGGCCTCCTGCGTCTCGCCCAGCACCCAGCACACGGCGTGCCCGTGGTACATCACCTCGCGGGGGAACAGCGGTTCGTCGTGCTTGGTCCCGGCGTCGTTGACCCCCGGGACGTCCTCGGCACCCAGGACCCGCACCACCCCGGGCAGCCCGAGCGCCGGGGCGCTGCGCAGGGCGCGCACGCGGGCGTGGGCGTGGGGGGCCTGGACCGGCCAGGCGTGCAGCACGTCCCGCGTGCGTGCGACCAGGTCGTCGGTGTACAGGGCCGTGCCGGTGACGTGCGGGCCCGCGCTCTCGTGCGGGACGGGGACCCCCACCACGGGGTCGACGGGGCGGTCGGCGAGCGACTTCATCGGGACACCTCCGGAGCGGGCGCGGACGGCGTCCGCGCCCGGAACCTCAGCAGGGACTGCTCGAGCATGGCCGAGCGGTAGCGGGCGCTGGCCCGCAGGTCGTCGATCGGGGTGCCCTCCCCGGCCAGCACCGCGGCCGCGGCGGTCACGGTCTCCCGGGTCCACGGGTTCCCCACGAGGGCCTGCTCCGTCCGGCGCGCCCGGATCGGGGTGGCGGCCACTCCGCCGAGGCCGATCCGCGCGGAGGCGACCGTGCCCGCCTCGAGCCGCACCGCGATGCCGACGGCCACACTGGAGATGTCGTCGAAACGCCGTTTCGCGATCTTGTAGAACGCGGCCTCCGGGGCCAGGGGCAGCGGGATGCGCACGGCTCGGATGATCTCGCCGGGGCGGCGGACGCTCTGCCGGTACCCGGTGTAGTACTCGTCCAGGGGGACCTCGCGCTCGCCCTCGCCCGAGACGAGCACCAGGGACGCGCCGAGGGCCAGCAGTGCGGGGGCGGAGTCCCCGATCGGCGAGCCGGTGCCCAGGTTGCCCCCGAGGGTGGCGGCGTTGCGGATCAGCGGGGAGGCGAACTGCGGGAGGAGCCCGTCCAGCAGGGGGACGCGTCCCGCCAGCTCCCGCTCGATCTCCGAGAGGGTCAGCGCGGCGCCGATCTCGATCCGCTCGGTGCCGGCCTCGAGCCGGCGCAGCTCGTCGAGCCGGTCCACGGCGAGCACCAGCGGCGGGCGGGCGTGCCGGAGGTTGACCTCCACGCCGGCGTCGGTGGCCCCGGCGACCAGCTGTGCGCCGGGATGCTCCCGGAGCCGCTCGAAGAGCTCCTCCAGGGAGGCGGGGCGGAAGAACTCCGCCCCGTCGGCCAGCAGCCGGGTGGGCCGGGGCCCCGGCGCGGGCTCCTCCTGGCGCAGCCGCATGGCGTCGTCGTCCTCGGGGGCACCCAATGCGTAGGCGGCGTCCCGGATCGGGCGGTAGCCGGTGCAGCGGCAGAGGTTGCCGCTGAGGGCGTGCAGCTCGAAGCCGTTGGGGCCGCACTCGTGGTCGGCGGCGTGGCCCTCCCCGGCGACCTCGGTCCCGGTGCGGGGAGTTCCGACGGGGTCGTGCCGCTCGGGACGGTAGTACTCGGCGGCCATCGAGCAGACGAAGCCGGGGGTGCAGTAGCCGCACTGGGAGCCGCCGCGCCCGGCCATCTCGCGCTGGACGGGGTGCAGGCGCTCCGTGGCACCGGGGCCGCCCGCCGTGCCGAGCCCCTCGGCGGTGACGACCTCCTGACCGTCGAAGGCGGCGGCGGGCGGCAGGCAGGCGTTGACGGAGGTCCAGCGGCTCCGGCCGGGCCCGTCCGGGCGGACCACGAGCACGGCGCAGGCTCCGCACTCACCCTCGGCACAGCCCTCCTTGGCGCCCGTCAGGCCCTCACCCCGCAGCCAGTCGAGCAGCCGGGTGTGGGGCCCGGCGTCGCGGCCGGCCCGTTCCCGCCCGTTGACCGTCACGCGGATGCCGTCCATGCCTCACTCCTCGTCGTCCCGCACCGGCACCCGTTTCGTCGACGGCTCCGGGCCGGCCGGGGCGGGGACCGCGCGGCCCGGGCTCCGGCAGGTGGCCGGTGCGCGGTGACGCGTGACACGGTCGGGGCCCGGTGTGAGGAGAGACTACACCGGCCGCGTTACCCGCCCGTATACGGACCCGGAAGAAGGTTTTCGTCATACGAATTCACGATCGCACTTTTCAGGAAGGCCTCGACGCCGGGGAAATGGTCAGTAAACTGTGCTTTGCGTCACTTCCCTGCCCCGTCGTTCCCGACCGAGAGGCCGATCCCATGAAGAAGTCCGCTCTGCTCGCCGCGCCCGCCCTGGCGCTCGCGGCTTTGACCCTGCCCGCCACCGCTGCCCATGCCAACGGTGCGCACGCCGGAGCCGGCAGCATGTCCTTCCACGCCGAGCTCGCGCCGGTCAACAACAGCACCGCCGCCGGCCACGCCGCCGTCGAGGTCACCGGCCAGGAGGCCACGGTGACCGTCGAGGTCGCCGGCGCTCCTGCCCTGTTCCAGGGAGCGCCCTATCCGCACGCCCAGCACATCCACATCGGCGGCCAGGGCGTGTGCGCTCCCCCGAGCGCCGACGCCGACGGGGACGGCGCGGTCAGCTCCATGGAGGGGCAGCCCTGGACCGGCGGGATCGGCACCTCGCTGACGACCTCCGGGGACACCAGCCCGGCCTCCGCCGTGGCGATCGACCGGTTCCCGGCGGGCGAGGCCTACACCTACCAGCGGACCTTCACGGTGGACGCCGCGACGCTGGCCGCCCTGCAGAACGGCACCGCGGTGGTCAACGTCCACGGCGCGGACCCGGCGGCCCTCTCGGCCGCGGCCCAGGCGAAGGTGAACCCCATGGCCCCCGCCCTGCCGCTGGCCTCCGACATCCCGGTGGCCTGCGGGGTGCTCGCCTCGGCACAGATGGCGGTGCCCGAGGGCCCGGCGGACACCGGCGTGGAGGCGGCCGGCTCGGGCTCGGACGCCCGTGGCCTGGCCGGCGCGGCCGTGCTGGGGATGCTCGCACTGGGTGCCGCCGCGGTGGGCCTGCGCCGGCGCACGGCCGGCGGCCGCTGACCCGCGACCACCGCGTGGCCCGGCACCGTGCCGAGACCCGCCACCTCCGCACGGGGGTGGCGGGTCTCGCCGTGGTCCTGGGCCTGTGGTGCACCGGGGACAGCACCGTGACCGTGAGCCCGGCGACGGCGCAGCGCCCCGCCACCGGGCAGTCCGTCCCCCTCGCCGCACCCGACCCGTCGGAGGTGCGGACGCCCGGCACCGCGGCGCCCAGTGACCCCGCACCCAGCACTCCGGCCCCCACCCCCGCGGCCCCCACGGCGGGGCCGGGGACCGGGCCCGGGGTGCTCCCGGCCTCGGCACCGGTGCAGCTGACCGTGGGGCGCATCGGCCTGGAGGACCGGCTCATGACACTGGGCCGGCGCCCCGACCGCACCCTGGAGGTCCCGCCGGAGCACCCCGGCTCCCCGGCCGGCTGGTACCGGGACTCGCCCACCCCGGGCGAGGCGGGACCGGCCGTGCTGCTGGGCCACGTCAACGCCACCGGCGGCGGACCCGGGGTCTTCGCGGATCTGCACCGGCTCGCCCCCGGGGACCGCATCGCCGTCGCCCGCGCGGACGGGTCGACGGCGGTGTTCGCCGTGGACGCCGTCGAGCGCTACCCGAAGGACGCGTTCCCCACGCTGCGGGTCTACGGCAACACCGCGGGACCGGAGCTGCGGCTGATCACCTGCGACGGCTACGACCCGGCGACCGGCTGGTTCGCCGAGAACCTGGTGGTCTACGCCTCTCTCGTCCGGAGCTGAACGACCCGCCGCTGACCGCTCGCTCCGTGGTCGAACGGTCCGCAGGCGCACGTTCCTGCTGGACACCGTCACCGGCCGGTCCCGGACAGCAGGGCGCCCCGCGCCGCGGTCCGCCCGGAGGCGGAGCCCGCGGCGCGGGGCGCCGTCGCAGCAGTGCGTCAGATCAGGTCGTCCGTGAGGTGGTTCGGCGTGCCGAAGCGGTGCGCGGTGATGCTCACGGCCTGCTCGTGCAGGAACGGCAGCATCTCCACCCGGCCCGCCCCGGTGACGGGGTGGGCGTAGACGGCCACGTCCGGACGGGACCCGGTCGCAGCGATGAAGGTCGCGCGGTCCCCGCCGATGAGGCGCACCCGGCCGCCGCCGAGGGCGGCGGCACCGGCCAGCCAGGCGGCGTCGTCCTCCACCCGGACCCGCACGCCCCGGCCGGTGAGCAGGGAGCGCACCGCGGCGGGCAGCTCGAGCGCCGAGGAGACGGTGAGCTCGGCACCGGCTCGCAGGCCGGCGGCGACCACGCGCAGCAGGTCGGCGAGGGGCTCTCCCTCGGACAGGCGCACCGTCACGGGCAGCGGCAGGTAGCGGAAGACGTTGCGCTCCGCGTAGAGCTGCGAGACGTCCCGGGCGACCCCGAACTCCCCGGCCCAGGCGGCCTCGTCGCTGCGCAGCGCCTGCTCGAGGACCTCGGCCTCGTGGGCCGGGATCCCGGCGCGGGCGGCGGTGAGCAGGTCGGCGACGGCGTCGTCGGCCACGGGGCGCCCGGCCCCGCGCAGCGGCACGGGCTCCCACTCGCCCAGGCCCATCAGATAGCTCGGGCCACCGGCCTTGGTGCCCGGGCCGACCGCCGACTTCTTCCACCCGCCGAAGGGCTGGCGCTGGACGATGGCACCGGTGATCCCGCGGTTGACGTAGACGTTGCCGGCCTGGACGTTCTCGAGCCAGTAGCCGATCTCCTCCGGGTCCAGGGAGTGCAGGCCGCCCGTGAGGCCGTACTCGACCTCGTTCTGGATGGCGACGGCCTCCTCCAGGGTCTCGGCGGTCATCACACCGAGCACCGGGCCGAAGTACTCCACCATGTGGAACTCGGATCCGCGCTGCACCCCGGTGCGCACGCCGGGGGTCCACAGCTTGCCGGACTCGTCGAGCCGCTGCGGCTCGATCAGCCAGGACTGGCCCTCCTCGAGGGTGGTCAGGGCCTGGAGGAGCTTGCCCTCGGCGGGCTCGGTGAGCGGGCCCATCTGCGCGGCGGGGTTGGTCGGGTAGTCCACGGTGAGGGAGGTGACCGCGTCGACGAGCTGGTTGCGGAAGCGGCGGGACTTCGCCACGGACCCGACGAGGATCACCAGGGAGGCCGCCGAGCACTTCTGCCCGGCGTGGCCGAACGCCGAGTAGGCGACGTCCTTGGCCGCGAGGTCGAAGTCGGCGCTGGGCGTGACGATCAGGGCGTTCTTCCCCGAGGTCTCGGCCAGCAGCGGCAGGTCGGAGCGGAAGGAGCGGAACAGCTCCGCCGTCTCGTAGGCGCCGGTGAGGATGAGCCGGTCCACGGACGGGTGGGAGATCAGCTGGCGGCCGAGGGCACGCTCCTCGAGGTCCACGAGGGCGAGCACGTCGCGGGAGACGCCGGACGCGTCCAGGGCCTCCCAGACGGCCTCGGCGACCACGGCGCCGCAGCGCTTGGTGGGGCCGGCCGGCTTGAACACCACCGGGGAGCCGGCCGCGAGGGCCGCCAGCACCGAACCGGCCGGGATGGCCACCGGGAAGTTCCACGGCGGGGTGACCACGGTCAGCCGGGACGGCACGAAGGACGCGCCGTCGACCTCGTCCAGCTCGCGAGCGCGCTCGGCGTAGTAGTGGGCGAAGTCGATCGCCTCGCTGATCTCCGGGTCGGACTGGTCCAGGGTCTTTCCGGCCTCGGCGGCCGAGACCTCGAGCAGCTCGGCGCGGCGGGCGGCGAGGGACTCGCCGGCGCGGTGGAGCACCTCGGCCCGCTGGGCGCCGGTCAGCGCGGCCCAGCCGCAGCCGGCCTCGAGGGCCGCGCCGATGACGCGGTCGAGCTGCTCCTCGGTCTGCAGCGCCGCGGCGGCGACGGTCTCCACGCCGACCCGGGAGCCGGGGACCCGCTCGATGATCGCCCGGCCCCAGTCGCGGTTGGCGGCCACGGCCGGATCGGTGTCCGGGGTGTTCGCGAAGGCGTCGGTCGGGGCGGGCGGCTCCGGCAGACGGCGGTCCTGGACCCGGTTCGGCAGCGGCACGGTGTCGTCGAGCGAGGCGAGCGAGGCGAGGAAGCGGTTCTTCTCCCGCTCGAAGAGCCCCTCGTCGGCGGAGAGCTCGAAGACCGCGGACATGAAGTTCTCCTGGCTCGCGCCCTCCTCCAGCCGACGGATCAGGTAGGCGATGGCCACGTCGAACTCGGCGGGGTGGACCACCGGGGTGTAGAGCAGCAGGGAGCCGACGTCGCGCTTGACCGCCTCGGCCTGGCCGGTGGCCATGCCGAGCAGCATCTCGAAGTCGATCGCCTCGGCCACGCCGCGCTCGGTCGCGAGCAGCC
>JAPSHS010000386.1 GCA_031179495.1 Kocuria sp.
TCTACGTCGACGAGGCCGCCGCCCCCGGCATCGCGCAGGCCGACCAGCTGCACGGCAAGGAGATGTCCTACAACAACTACGTGGACGCCGACGCCGCCCTGCGCGCCGCCTACGACTTCGACGAGCCCGCCGTGGCCGTCGTCAAGCACAACAACCCGTGCGGGATCGCCGTGGCCACCCCGGGCGCCGGGGACCCGATCGCGGACGCCCACCGCAAGGCCCACGCGTGCGACCCGCTCTCCGCCTACGGCGGGGTGATCGCGGCGAACCGCCCGGTGACCCGGGCCATGGCGGAGACCGTCAAGGACATCTTCACCGAGGTCGTCGTGGCCCCCGGGTTCGAGCCGGAGGCCCTGGAGATCCTGCAGGCGAAGAAGAGCATCCGCCTCCTCGAGCTGCCCGAGGGCTTCGAGCGGGACGCCCTCGAGTACCGGCAGATCTCCGGCGGGGCCCTCCTCCAGGTCTCGGACCGTCTCGACGCCGCCGGCGACGACCCCGCGACCTGGACCCTCGCCGCCGGGGCGCCGGCCGACGAGCAGACGCTCGCCGACCTCGCCTTCGCGTGGAAGGCGCTGCGGCCCGTGAAGTCCAACGCGATCCTGCTCGCCGACCGCGGCGCCGCCGTGGGCATCGGGATGGGCCAGGTCAACCGGGTGGACTCCTGCAGGCTCTCGGTGGAACGGGCCAACGGCCTGGGCGAGGACGGCGCCGAGCGCGCCCGCGGGGCCGTGGCGGCGTCGGACGCCTTCTTCCCCTTCGCGGACGGGCTGCAGGTGCTGCTCGACGCCGGCGTGCGCGCCGTCGTCCAGCCCGGCGGCTCGATCCGGGACGAGGAGGTCGTGGCCGCGGCGGAGGCCGCCGGCGTGACGATGTACTTCACCGGCGCCCGGCACTTCTTCCACTGATCTCCCGCTGATCCGCCCCTCGTCCGGGCGCACACGAGAAGAGCCGCACCCCCGCGCGGGGGTGCGGCCCTTCTCGTGTGCGCGGGGTCAGGCGCTGAGCGAGGCGAGGACCGTGTTGAAGGTCTCCGACGGGCGCATCACCGAGGACGTGCGGGCGTCGTCCGGGCGGTAGTAGCCGCCGATGTCGGCGGGCCGGCCCTGCACGGCGAGCAGCTCCTCGTTGATCGTGTCCTCCTGGGCGGCCAGCTGCTCCGCCACGGAGGCGAAGGCCTGGGCCAGCTCGGCGTCCTCGTCCTGGCGCGCCAGCTCCTGCGCCCAGTACAGGGCGAGGTAGAAGTGGCTGCCGCGGTTGTCGATCTCGCCGACCTTCCGGCTCGGGGACTTGTTCTCCTCGAGGAAGGTGCCCGTGGCGCGGTCCAGGGTCTCGCCGAGGATCCGGGCGCGGTCGTTGCCGGCCGTCGAGGCGAGGTGGTCGAGGCTCGCGGCCAGGGCCAGGAACTCGCCCAGGCTGTCCCAGCGCAGGTGGTTCTCCTCGACCAGCTGCTGGACGTGCTTGGGCGCGGACCCGCCGGCGCCGGTCTCGAACAGGCCGCCGCCGTTGATGAGCGGCACCACGGAGAGCATCTTCGCGGAGGTGCCCAGCTCCAGGATCGGGAACAGGTCGGTCAGGTAGTCGCGCAGCACGTTGCCGGTGACGGAGATGGTGTCCTCGCCGCGGCGGATCCGCTCGATGGAGAAGGCGGTGGCCTCCTCGGGGGACATGATCTCGATCTGCAGGCCCTCGGTGTCGTGCTCGGGCAGGTACTGCTCGACCTTCCGGATGAGGTTGGTGTCGTGGGCGCGGGAGCGGTCCAGCCAGAACACCGCCGGCGTCGCGGAGGCCCGGGCGCGGG
>JAPSHS010000387.1 GCA_031179495.1 Kocuria sp.
GGGCCGCTGCGCCGCCTGGTCGCCGAGCGCACGGAGACCCTCGGGCGCCCCGTGCGCGCCGAGCTGCCCGGCGGCCACGACCCCGTCACCGGCACGGCCGTGGGGCTCGGTCCGCACGGCGGCCTGCTGCTGCGGGACGGCGCCGGCGCGCAGCACGAGGTGACGGCCGGGGACGTCGTGCACCTGCGCCCGGCCCCGGGCGCCCCCGGGGGAGCCTGAGCATGCCCGCCCGCCCCGTCCTGCAGCCCGGCGAGCGGGTGCTCGTCGCCACGCGGGCGCACGGCGTGCGGCTGCTGCGCCCCTTCCTCGTGCTGCTGCTCACCGTCTTCGCGCTGTCGCTGGCCCAGCGGGCGCTCGAACTGCGCTGGCGTCCCGTGGCGGAGCCCTGGACCACGGTGCACGCCGGGCTGGACCTCGCCCTGCTCGTGGTGGCCGGGGGGGTCGTGCTGCGCAGCTGCCTGCGCCCCCTGCTGCGCTGGTGGCGCACCCGCTACGTGCTCACCACCCGCCACCTCGTCCTCCTGCGCCCCGGCGGGAGCCGGCGGGACGTGGCCCTGCCGCTGGAGCAGCTGCGCCGGGTCGGCGTCGAGCGGGCCCGTGGCCCGTCCCTGGGCCGGCGCGACGGGCGGGTGGTGGCGGACTTCGGGCACCTCGGCGGGCTGCGGCTGGAGCACGCCCCGGAGGCGGACCGGCTGGCCGGGCTGGTCCGGCGGGCCGCCGACGAGCGGCGCGCGGGCGGGCCCGGATCCGCCGGGAGTGCGCGTGAGCGGCGTCCCACTAGAGTGGAGCAGGACGCGGTCGTGGCACCACGCCCGGACCCGTCCGCCCCCTCGCGCCGACCGTGGGGGCGGCGGACCGTCCCCCAGGAACAGGAGTGACGCGTGGCCAGTGAGGACCCGGAGCGCCGGGGCGAGCCGGCGCTCGGCCCCCAGACGGAGCAGCTGAACCTGAACCTGCACAACCCCGTGCAGGCGAACCTCTACCGCTCGGACGAGTCGAAGGCGGCCGTGCAGGCGCTGGAGCGGACCCTCCTCGGCTCGGAGCGCGGCCTGCGCCGCCGCGAGGCCGCGCGCCGCGGCGGGCTGTCGCTGCTGTCCTCGCGGAAGGTGTGGCGGGCGCTGGGCTTCCCGAACCTCACCGACGACGACGTCTGGTTCACCGAGCAGGACTCCGAGGCCCTGCGGGTGCTCTCCACCATGGTCCTCGAGGAGAAGGTCACCGAGGAGGCGGCGCTGTCCCTGGTCCGCTCGATCGGGCAGATGACCGACCGCATGGTCGTGTGGCAGGTCGAGGCCCTCGTCGAGGACATGGTCGTGCACGGCGGCATGACCGACGCCGCCGCCCGCCGGCAGCTGCTGCACCTGCTCCCGGACCTCATCGACGCCATCGAGAAGCTGCTCGTCTACTCGTGGCGGCGCCAGATGAACGCCGCCGTGCAACGGCTGGCGATGCGCGTGGAGCGCCCGGACGGATCCACCGCCACCGACCCGACCGACGAGGACGGGGCGTCGTCCATCCTGCCGCTCGCACGCGGTGTGGGCTTCGCCGACCTCGTCTCCTACACCTCCCTGTCCCGCCAGATGAACGAGCGCACCCTGGCGAACCTCGTGCAGCGCTTCGAGCAGCGCTGCGCCGAGGTGATCGCCGTGGGCGGCGGCCGGCTCATCAAGACCATCGGGGACGAGGTCATGTTCCTGGCCGAGTCCCCGCAGGGCGGGGCCCAGATCTCCCTGGCCCTGTCCCGAGCCATCCGCGACGACCCCGAGCTCCCGCAGGCCCGGGTGGCCTTCGTGTGGGG
>JAPSHS010000388.1 GCA_031179495.1 Kocuria sp.
AGCAGGTTCATGGGCCGCAGCTTCCAGATCGGGCGGCCCTCCTCGACCTCGTAGATCCGGTTCATGGCCCGGCCGAACGCGCCGGTGTAGCCGGAGGCCGTCCACAGGGCGCCGAGGATACCGGTGAGCAGGGCGAGCCCGGCCCCCGTCTGCGTGGTGAGGTTGTTGATGGGCTCCTCGAGCAGCGTGGTGAGCTCCGGCGGGGCGTACTGGCCGAGCCAGCCCGTGATCGCCTGCGTGGTGGCCTCACCCTGCCCGAAGACGCCGAGCAGCGAGACGAGGGCGAGCAGGGCGGGGAAGAGGGAGAGGACGGCGAAGTAGGTCAGCGACGCGGCGAGGTCGGTGCAGTCGTCCTTGGAGAACTCGGACAGTCCGCGCTTGAAGATGTAGCTCCACGAGGGTTTGCTCAGCTCGGTGGGGCTGTCGGGCTTCCGGTCGTCCTCGGGGTCCGGTGCGGTGTGCTCCTTGGACCGGCTGTCCTGGGTGGTGTCCTGGGCCATGCTGCGCGTCCTTCGGGATCGGCCACCGGGCCGCGGTGCGTGGGCTCCGGCCGGTGGCGGGGGCGTGTGGGGGAGATCTCGTGCATCAGTGTACTGACGATCGGAGTCGTGGGCGACAATGGTCGGGACGGACCGCCGGTCCGGCCCACATCCAACCCGATCAGGAGGCCCCTCGTGCCCACCACCCGGCGCACCGTCTCCGCGGAGGTCGACTTCGCGTCCGAGACCGATCACCTGGCGGTGTTCTCGCTCGCCGCCGCCCGGGCGGACGGACGTCCCCATCCCGGGGAGCGCCTGAGCCTGCGCGCGGACGGCCGTGAGCTCCCGCTCGAGCCCGCCCAGGACCTGCACGGCACCCGGCTGCACCTGGCCCGCGTGCCGGGCGGTGCGCAGTGCACCGTCTCCTACGAGCTCGCCCTCGACGGAGCCGGGGGACCGCCGCCGGCGGCGGAGTCCGTCGACGTGGTCCGCTACACCCGCCCGAGCCGCTTCTGCCCGTTCGACGAGATGGCAGGCACCGCCGAGGCCCTCTTCCCGGGGGCCCGCGGCGGTGGGTACGGGACCCTCCAGCAGGTCCGGGACTGGGTGCACGAGAACCTGGACTACGTGGCGGGCTCGTCGACGGCCACGGACACGGCCGTGCACACCCTCCTCACGCGCCAGGGGGTCTGCCGGGACTACGCCCACCTGCTGATCACCCTGCTGCGGGCGCTCGGCGTCCCGGCGCGGCTGGTGTCGGTCTACGCGCCCGGACTCTCCCCCATGGACTTCCACGCGGTGGTCGAGGCGTGGCACGACGGCGCGTGGTACGTCCTGGACGCCACCGGGCTCGCTCCCCGGTCGGAGTTCGTGCGGATCGCCACCGGCGCGGACGCCTCCGAGACGGCGTTCCTCACCACCCTCCAGGGGCGGATCACGCTGGGCGAGATGCGGGTCGCCGCGGAGTCCTCCGCGGGCGCGCCCGAGGACCCGCGGGCCAAGGTGGTCCTCCCGCTGCCCGCCTGACGGCGCGGGCGGGTCAGAGGGAGTTGACGGCCTCCCGCAGGCGGTCGGCGAGCCGGGTGATGATGCGCAGCTCCTCGGGGTCCAGGCCGGCGGACATCAGCTCGTGCACGTGCAGCCGGAACTGCTCCGCGATCTGCGCCTGCATGGTCCGTCCGGCGTCGGTCAGCCGGATCCGCAGGCCCCGCAGGTCCTGGGGGTCCTGCCACCGGTGCACCAGCCCCTTGAGCTCCAGGCGCTCCAGCATCCGGCTGAGGCTCGACTGGGTGAGCAGCACGTACT
>JAPSHS010000074.1 GCA_031179495.1 Kocuria sp.
ACGTGGTCGTCTGGGACGACCCGGTCAACCTCATGAGCTACGTGACCTACGTGTTCCGCTCCTACTTCGGCTACCCGGAGGACAAGGCCCGGGCGCTGATGCTGCAGGTCCACCAGCAGGGGCGCTCCGTCGTGGCCAGCGGCTCCCTCGAGGAGGCCGAGACCCACACGGCGGCCATGCACGGGTTCGGGCTGTGGGCCACCTTCGAGCAGGCGGGGGGCCGCTGATGGCGCAGGGGTTCCGGTCGACCCGGAAGGGCATCACCGCGCGGTTCGAGGACGCGGAGAAGGAGCTGCTGCAGAAGCTCTTCGCCGACGTGGCGCAGACCCTCGCGCCGGAGGAGCCGGTCTCGGAGGACCCGCTCGAGCGGATGCTCGGCGTGTCCGCGGACGCCTCCGCCCCGGAGGACTCCGCCCTGCGGAGGCTCCTGCCCGACGCCAGCCCCGACCCCGAGCGGGCGGCGGAGTTCCGCCGCTACACCGAGCGGGGGCTGCGGGAGGCCAAGATGGGCGCGCTCCGGCAGGCGGCCCTGGCGCTGGAGGCCCAGCCCGTGCGGCTGGACCCCGAGCAGGCGCAGGCCTTCGGCCGGGCGCTCAACGACGTCCGGCTGGTCCTGGCCGACCGGCTGGAGATCCGCAGCGAGGAGGACGCCGAGCGCGTGGGCCGCTACGACGACTGGTCCGCGATCGAGGACGTCGAGGCCTACATGTCGTTGCTGTACAACTTCGTCTCGTGGCTGCAGGAGACCCTCATGGAGGCGCTGCTGCACGAGATGTCCCGGGGCTGACCGGGGACGACGCCCCCGGGACTCCGGGGGCGTCGGCACAGTGACGGTGATCACGGCGCCCCGGCCGCCGTGGGGTTTGGGACGGCGGCACGCCCGGCACTAGGCTCTTGACGATATGCAGGATGACCACGTCTTCGGGTCCGGCGCCCGCGCCGCGCGCGGCCCCAACCCCGGTTCGCCCATCGGCGTGTTCGACTCCGGGGTGGGCGGGCTCACGGTGGCCCGCGCCATCATCGACCAGCTGCCCCACGAGGAGATCGTCTACGTGGGCGACACCGCGCACGGACCCTACGGGCCGCTGCCGATCGCCGATGTGCGGGCGAACGCCCTGCGGATCATGGACGAGCTCGTGGACTCCGGCGTGAAGCTGCTGGTGATCGCCTGCAACACGGCCTCGGCCGCGGTCCTGCGCGACGCCCGCGAGCGCTACACCAGGGTCTACGGCATCCCGGTGGTCGAGGTGATCCAGCCGGCGGTGCGCCGCGCGGTGGCCTCGACCCGCAACGGCCGGATCGGGGTGATCGGCACCGAGGCCACGGTCGGCTCCCGAGCCTACGACGACACCTTCGCCGCGGCCCCCCACCTGAGCATCGACTCGGTGGCCTGTCCCGCGTTCGTGGACTACGTGGAGGCGGGCGTCACCACGGGGCCCGGACTGCTCGCCACGGCCCAGGGCTACCTGGACCCGCTCAGGGACGCGGGCGTGGACACCCTCGTCCTCGGCTGCACCCACTACCCCCTGCTCACCGGAGTCATCTCCTACGTCATGGGCGACTCCGTCACCCTCGTCTCCAGCGCGGAGGAGACGGCCAAGGACGTCTACCGGGCGCTCGTCGGGCACGGGCTCGAACGGGAGCCGGGCCGGCCCGCCCGGCACGAGTTCCTCGCCACCGGCGACGCCGCGGCCTTCGAGGTCCTCGCCCGGCGGTTCCTGGGCCCGGAGGTGGCGCGCGTGCGGCACACCAGCTCCGTGGCGGAGCAGTTCCCCACGGGCTCGCTCGCGCGGATCACCCCGGAGATGATCGGGGGCTCCGGCACCCCCGCTCCCTGAGCAGCCCCCGCGGCCGGAGCGGCCGCTGTCCCACCGGATCCCCTGGAAGGCCTTGGCCCATGAAACTCACCATCATCGGATGCACCGGCTCCTTCGCGGGCCCGGACTCCCCGGCGTCCTGCTACCTGGTCAGCGGCGAGGACGCCGAGGGCCGGACCTGGCGGGTCCTGCTGGACATGGGCAACGGCGCCCTGGGCGTCCTGCAGCGCCACCTGGACCTGCACGACATCGACGCCGTGCTCGTCAGCCACCTGCACCCGGACCACTGCATCGACCTCGCCGGGCTGCACGTGGCGGTCAAGTGGGACCCGCGGGGCTGGGGCGGGACGCGGATCCCGCTGTGGGCGCCCTCCGGGATCCACGAGTACCTCAGCAACACCCACGGGCTGCCCCTCGAGCCGGGGATGCACGGGGAGTTCGAGTTCCACGCCTGGGCGCCCGAGGAGCCCGTGCGGATCGGGCCGTTCACGGTCACGCCCTACCTGGTCGAGCACCCCACCCCCGAGCCCTACGCCCTGCGCATCGACTACGACGGGGTGCTGGGCCCCAGCACCCTGACCTACTCCGGGGACACCGACGCGTGCGACGCCCTCGTGCGCGCCGCCCGCGACGCCGACGTCTTCCTCTGCGAGGCCGCCTACCACGAGGGGCGGGACGACGCCCTGCGCGGCATCCACCTCACCGGCCGGCGCGCCGCCGAGGCCGCCCGCGACGCCGGCGCCGGCAAGCTGCTGCTCACCCACCTGCCGGTCTGGAACACCCCGGCGCTGACCCTCGAGGAGGCCGGGGAGGTCTTCGACGGGCCCATCGGCCTGGCCGAGCCCGCGCACACCTACCGCATCGTGCGGCACAGCAGCGGCCGTCCCGCGGCCGCCGTCGGGCCCTGAGCCCTCCCGGTCCGGGACGGGGGTCCCCGCCCCGGGCCGAGGGGTAAGGTGGAGCCCATGGATTCCCCCGTCGACACGACCGCGCAGGCCCCTTCGACCCCGGGGGCCACCCGGGCGGACGGCCGTTCGCCCGACGAGCTGCGACCCATCACCATCACCCGCGGCTGGTCCCAGCAGGCGGAGGGCTCCGCGCTCATCGAGTTCGGCAGCACCCGGGTGCTGTGCACCGCCTCCGTGACGGAGGGCGTCCCGCGCTGGCTCAAGGGGGAGGGCCGCGGCTGGGTGACCGCCGAGTACGCGATGCTCCCGCGCGCGACGTCCACCCGCTCCGCCCGCGAGTCCGTCAAGGGCAAGATCGGCGGGCGCACCCACGAGATCTCCCGGCTCATCGGCCGGTCCCTGCGCTCGGTCATCGACCTCTCCGCCCTGGGCGAGAACACCGTGGTCCTCGACTGCGACGTCCTCCAGGCCGACGGCGGCACCCGCACCGCGGCCATCACCGGCGCCTACGTGGCGCTCGCGGAGGCCGTCAACTGGGCGCGGGCCGAGGGCCTGATCGCCCGGCGCGCCCAGCCGCTCACCGACACCGTCGCCGCCGTGTCCGTCGGGATCATCGACGGCGTGCCGATGCTCGACCTCCCCTACGTCGAGGACGTGCGGGCCGAGACCGACATGAACGTGGTCGTCACCGGCTCCGGCGACTTCGTCGAGGTCCAGGGAACCGCGGAGGGCGCCCCGTTCGACCGCGACGAGCTGGACGCCCTGCTCGACCTCGCGCTCGCGGGCTGCGCCCAGCTGACCCAGATCCAGGTGGAGACCCTGCGGGAGGGGGACGGTGCCTGAGCACGACGGCGCCCGCGTGGTCCTGGCCACCCACAACGCCGGCAAGCTGACCGAGCTGCGGGAGATGATCGCCGCCGCGCTGCCCGGGGCGGACGTCGAGCGGCTCGTGGTGGACGCCGCCGCGGCGGGCGCCCCCGACGTCGTCGAGGACGGCACCAGCTTCGAGGCCAACGCCCTGCTCAAGGCCCGCTCCGCGGCCGCCGCGACCGGGCTGATCGCCGTGGCCGACGACTCCGGCCTGGCCGTCGACGTGCTGCACGGGGCCCCCGGGATCTTCTCCGCCCGGTGGTCCGGGCGGCACGGGGACGACGCCGCCAACCTGCGGCTGCTGCTCGGTCAGCTCTCCGACATCCCCGACGCCCACCGCGGCGCGCAGTTCGTGTGCGCCGCCGCGCTCGCGACCCCGGGCGGGCGGGAGCACGTGGAGACCGGGGTGCTGCGCGGCACGCTGCTGCGCGCACCGGTGGGGGACGGCGGTTTCGGCTACGACCCGGTCCTGCTGCCCGAGGGCTCCGACCGCTCCGTCGCCCAGCTCACGCGCGCGGAGAAGAACGCCGTCAGCCACCGGGGCCGCGCCATGCGCGCCCTGCTCCCGCACCTGGTGGCCGCGCTCCGCGCGGACCCCGCCGCCGTCCCCGACTGACCCCGCCCGGACCGAGGAAGCTGCCCATGCCGTGGTCGTCGCTCCACCACCTGCCGTTCGCCGGCGCCGTCGAGGCCGTCCTGGCCGAGGCCGGGATGCGCTCCGACCGCAGCGAGTGGGAGGTCCACGCGGGCGGGTCCGCCCACGTGGTGGTGAACGTGGGGCACGTGATCTCCGTGCGGATCGCCAAGAACGCGACCGTCTGCGCGCACGTCGAGCGGCGCACGGAGGTCCTGCGGCAGCTGCCCCGCTTCTCGTTCGCGACCCCCCGGCCGCTCACGGGGGTGGTGTTCGCGCACGGCTACACCGGGGTGGGGCTCACCTGGCTGCCCGGGTTCCCGCACCCGCCCGGGCGGGGGGACCCGGCCGCGCTGCACCGGGTGCTGACCGAGCTGGCGGAGGTCGACACCTCCGGCTTCGCCCGGTACCTGGACCGGCCCGGGCAGCACTGGGGCGGGCACCGCCGCCGGCACGTGCTCATCGACGAGGTCATCCCGCGGCTGCTGCCCCGCAACCAGGACGCCGCGCTGCAGGCCGTGGCGGAGCTCGCCGCGCTGCCGACGGTGGCCCCCGGCCTGGTGCACGGGGACCTCATGGGGCACAACATGCTCTGGGACGGGGAGGAGCTGACCGGCGTCATCGACTGGGACCACGCCTGCCTCTCCGACCCCGCGCACGACGCCGCCTCCCTCGGGCTGTGGTACGGGTGGGACGTCCTGCGGGCCGCCGTGTCCGAGTCGGTCTACGAGCGGGCGCTGCTGCACGCGCGGACCTTCCCGCTGCAGGCCGTCGCGTACGCGCTGCACCACGACCTCGACACCGCCCAGGTCAACCAGTCCATCGCCCGGGCGGACGACTGGATCGAGACCAACCTGCGCGGCGTCTCCGCCTGAGCCGGGGCAGTAGGCTGTTCCGGTGCCGTTCTCCGCTTCCCCCGACACGACCGCCGCCGCGGCCCCGTCCGCCGCGTCCTCCCTCGACTTCACCGCGATCGACTTCGAGACCGCCAACCGCTTCATCGGCTCGCCCTGCGCGGTCGGACTGGTCCGGGTCCGCGGCGGGGTGGTGGTGGAGGAGCGCTCCGCGTACATGCGGCCCCCGCGCACCCGTGCCACCTTCGACCCCGGCAACGTCCGGATCCACGGCATCACCGAGCGCACGGTCGCGGACCACCCGGTCTTCGACGAGCTGTGGCCGCGGATCGAGGACTGGATCCTCGAGGAGGACGCCGACGAGCTGGTCGTGGCGCACAACGCGGCCTTCGACATGGGCGTGATCCGCGCCGCCTGCGCGGAGACGGGCACCCGCCACGCCCCGCTGGCCTACGCCTGCAGCCTGGCACTGGCCCGGCGCGGCTACGACCTGCCGTCCTACGCGCTGCCGCGGGCGGCCGAGGCCGCCGGGGTCCCCCTGGACCGCCACCACGACGCCCTCGAGGACGCCCGGGCGTGCGCGGGGATCGTGGTGGACCTCGTGCGCCGCTCGGGGGCGGGCACGGTGGGCGCGCTGCTCGCCGGCTCCGGCCTGGGCGTCAGGCGCCTGGCGCCCCGACTTCCCTGAGCCAGCGCTCGGCGGCATCGGCCACCGCGTCCCGGGCGTCCAGCGCGGCGAGCCACCCCGGGGGCAGCGCGGCCGTGCCGAGCGCGGCGCCCGTGACGGCACCGGCGATCGCGGCCGTCGAGTCCGAGTCGCCGCCGTGGGCCGTGCCCAGGCCCACGGCCCGCCGGAACACCGCCTGCGGGTCCGCGGCCGCCGCGTCCTCGACCTCGGCGCGCAGGGCCGCGTAGAGCCCGACGGCCAGCGCCTCCGGCGCCGTCCAGCCCTCGCCGAGCAGCCCGGTGAGCGCGTCGGGGGCCAGGGCCTCCCGCTCGGCGGCGCGCACGGCGTCGTCGAGCCGGGCGAGGGTCTCGGCCACCGGGCGCGTGAGGTTCCCGGCGGTCTCGCGGGCCGCCGCGACCGCGGCGGCGACCGGCCGCTCCGTGCCCTCCCTGCGGGCCCGGACGGCGGCGTGGACCGTGAAGCCGTAGACGGCCGCGGCGGTCTGCGCCTCCGGGTGCCCGTGCGTCACCGCGGCCCCGTTGATCGCCAGCGGCGCGAGGGTGCGCCACCCCACGTGCGGGAGCAGGCCGAACGGGGCGGAGCGCATCACCGTTCCGCAGCCCTTGGCGTCCGGCAGCAGCGGCCGCTCGACCTCGCCCATCCGCCCGCTCCGCAGCGCCTCCAGCACCGCGCCGCCCGGACCGCGGACGGCGTGCAGGACCTCGTAGTCGTCCAGGCGGCGCGGCAGGGGCCGCGGCGCCTCCGCCGGGTAGGGGACGTCCTGCGTGCGCAGCCAGCGCAGGTAGGCCAGCCACAGGCAGGCCGTCTCGTCGGCGGGCTGGCCGTCGTTCGCCCACTCGACGACCTCCTGGAGGGCGTCCAGCGTGTAGAGGGTCAGCTGGGTGTCGTCGGAGATCTGCAGCCGCGCCGCGGGGCCGTCCGTCCCGTCGAGGCCCGCGAGACCGTCCGGTCCGTGGCGCTCGGCGAGGCGGGGGTACGGATCGGTCTCGACCCGGTAGCCGACCGCGTCCCCGAGGGCCCCGCCCAGCAGGGCGGCGCGCACGGAGTCGGCGTACTCGGGCCAGGCAGGGTCCAGGCCGGCGTCGGGGCGGAGGAGGGGTGCAGGCATGCGGTCAGTGTAGTCGGCGGCCGGTCCGCCCCGGAGCGTCCTCCGGTGCCCCCCGGGGCGTCTGTGGTTGCATGGCACGGGAGGCGGCCACCGCCCGCCACGGCGTCCGCCCGTGCCGGCACGACCCTCCGAGGAGAATCCGATGACCGAGAACGTCCACGGCCCCGCCGCGCGCCCCGGCGCCGTGGGACCGGCGCACGGCAGCGCCCCCGCCGAGAGCTCCTCCGGCACCCCCGGCGGCCGGCGGGCCCCGGCGCCGGCCGGCATCGCGGCTCCCGTGCCCGCCGCCGCCCGCAAGGACCCGGCCCCGGAGGCCGGGCCGGGCCCCACCGCGCCGGCGCGGTGGGCCGCGGAGTTCGGGGGCACGGCGCTGCTCGTCTTCGCCGGGCTGGGCACGGGCATGTTCGCCACCGAGGTCGTGGACTCCGCGCTGGGCTTCGGCCTCGGCCTGCTCGCCGCGGTCGTCGCGTTCGGCCACGTCTCCGGCGGGCACTTCAACCCGGCCGTGACGCTGGCCGCCGTCGTCGCGGGGCGCACCTCCCCGGTGCCCGCGATCGGCTACGTGGTGGCCCAGGTGCTGGGCGCGCTGAGCGCCGCCGGCGTCCTGTGGGCGGTGCTGATGACGCTGCTGGACTCCGCCACCACCGCCCAGGTGATCGGGGCCGTCTCCAACGGCTTCGGCGCGAACTCCAGTTCGCAGGCGGGGTGGACCACCGTGCTGCTGGTCGAGTTCGTCGCCACCGCGCTGTTCGCCCTCGTGGTGCTCGGCTCGACCGCGCCCCGCGCCAACGCCGTCCTCGCCCCGGTGGCCATGGCCGCGGCGCTGGCCTTCCTGCTCACGATCACCGCGCCGTTCGACGGCGGATCGCTGAACCCGGCCCGCTCCACCGG
>JAPSHS010000389.1 GCA_031179495.1 Kocuria sp.
CTGGGCCGCGAGCTGGACGAGGACGTCCGCCGGATCTACGACGCGTACTTCCGCGCGAGCGTCCACCCCCGCTGGTGACCGGCCCCGCCGTCATCGTGCCCGGGCACGACGACGGCGCGGCGGAACGTGCCGCCCCGGGCGGTTAGCGTGGACGCATGGGCTGGCACATCGGCACCTCCGGGTGGAGCTACGAGCACTGGGAGCACGTCCTCTATCCGCCGGGCACGCCCCCGGCGGGACGACTGGCGCGCTACACCGGCGTCTTCTCCACCGTGGAGCTCAACGCGAGCTTCTACCGGTGGCCGCGGGAGAGCACCTTCGCCGGCTGGAACCGTCGTCTCCCGCCGGGCTTCCGGATGTCGGTCAAGGCCCCGCGGGGTCTCACGCACGCCAAGAAGCTCTACGCGCCGGAGGTGTGGGCCCAGCGCATCGCGGGGTCATGGCACGAGCTGCGGGACCGGCGGGCCGTGCTCCTGGTCCAGCTCGCCCCCGCCCACGAGCGCGACGACGCGCGGCTGGACTGGTTCCTGGCCGCGCTGCCGGACTGGATCCAGGTGGCCGTGGAGTTCCGCCACGACAGCTGGGTGCACCCGGACGTGTTCGCGCTCCTGCGCCGGCACGGCGCCGCGTACTGCGTGATGAGCGGGGCGGGACTGCCCTGCGTCCTCGAGGCGACGGCCCCGGTGGTCTACGTCCGCTTCCACGGCCCGGACCACCGGCACCTCTACGCCGGCTCCTACTCGGACGCGGACCTGGCCTGGTGGGCCGAGCGGATCCGCGAGTGGGACCGCGCCGGCCACGAGGTGTACGCGTACTTCAACAACGACGGCCACGGCCACGCCGTGCGCAACGCCCTGACCCTGCGCCACCTCCTCGGCGGCGGCTGAGCTCGGCGGGCGCCGGGTCCGGGAGCGGCCGGCTCCGGCGGGCGCGGTGCCCGGCCGGGGACCGCGCCCGCTCCGGCACCGCGCCCGCGCCGGCATGTGCGGACCGACTAGGAGATCTGCAGCCCGCCGTTGATGTCGTATGTCGCCGCCGTGATATATCCGGCGTCCTCCCCGACGAGGAAGGCGAGGAGCGCGGCCATGTCCCGCACCGTGCCCACGCGGCCCACGAGGATGTCCTCGGCCATGCCCGCCTTCCGCTCCTCGGTCAGGGTGCCGCCCATGATGTCGGTGTCCACGGGGCCGGGGGCGATGCAGTTCACCGTGATCCCGTGCTCGCCCATCTCACGGGCCACGGCCCGGGTGAAGCCGATGATCGCGGCCTTGGAGGCGCTGTAGGCGGACTTGGAGTAGGTGCCGCCCCCGCGCTGGGCGGAGATCGAGGAGATGCTGACCACGCGGCCCAGCTTCCGCTCGATCATCCCGGCCAGGACCCGCTGGGTCACCATGAAGGTGCCCGTCATGTTGATCGCGAAGACCCGGTCCCAGGTCTCGCGGGTCTCGTCCATGAAGTCGGTGGGCGAGCTGATCCCGGCGCAGTTCACGAGGGCCACGATCGGGGGCAGCTCCGCCTCGACGCGGTCGACGGCCTCGTGCACGGAGGCCTCGTCGGACACGTCGGTGCGCAGCCCGAGGGCCTGCACGCCGTGCCGGCCGGCGATGTCCCGGGCGGCCTCGGCGGCGGCGTCGCCGTCGACGTCCAGGACGGCGACGCTCCAGCCCTGGCTCGCGAGCAGGTCCGCGGTGGCGCGGCCGATGCCCCGCTCGGAGGCGGCGCCGGTGAGCACGGCGGTGCGCTCGGCGGGGAAGGCGGTGGTCTCGGTCATGTCAGTC
>JAPSHS010000390.1 GCA_031179495.1 Kocuria sp.
AGCTCGTGCTGGGCGCCGGTGGACATCATCTTGATCCGCTCGCGCGGGGTCAGCCGGCCGTCGACCACCCGGACGTAGGTGACCACGCCGCGGTAGGTGTCGTAGACGGAGTCGAAGATCATCGCCCGCGACGGCGCGTCCGCCCGGCCCACCGGGGCGGGGACCTCCTGGACGATCCGGTCCAGGAGCGCCTCGACGCCCTCGCCGGTCTTGCCCGAGACCCGCAGCACGTCGTCGGCGTCCACGCCGATGAGGTTGCCCAGCTCCTGGGCGTACTTGTCCGGCTGCGCGGCGGGCAGGTCGATCTTGTTCAGCACCGGGATGATCGTGAGGTCGTTCTCCATGGCCAGGTAGAGGTTGGCCAGCGTCTGCGCCTCGATGCCCTGGGCGGCGTCCACCAGCAGCAGCGCGCCCTCGCAGGCGGCCAGGGACCGGGAGACCTCGTAGGTGAAGTCCACGTGCCCCGGGGTGTCGATCATGTTGAGGGCGAAGTCCTCGCCGGCCACGTTCCAGGGCATCCGCACGGCCTGGGACTTGATCGTGATCCCGCGCTCGCGCTCGATGTCCATGCGGTCCAGGTACTGTGCCTTCATCTCCCGCGAGGTCACCACGCCCGTGGCCTGCAGCATCCGGTCCGCCAGCGTGGACTTGCCGTGGTCGATGTGGGCGATGATGCAGAAGTTGCGCAGGATCGACGGATCGGTCGAGGCGGGAACCGGGGGGTTGACGGCCAGCGGTGACACGGGCGGTCCTTTCTCCGGGAGATCGTCGCTTCCGGCAGGTCCTGGGGCTACCGGCGAGGAGACCGCGCCGGGGATTCAGCTGTCCAGTTTCCCACGTTTGGCGGTGGGGGGCCATTTCGTCCCGCGCCGCGCCGCGGTCCCCGCCGACGACGGCGCACGTCCCGCGCCTAGAGTGGGCGCATGACCCCGAACCTGCGCGCCCTGGGGCGCCTCGCCGCCCGCGCCGTGGAGGCCTACCGCCGCTCGGCCGGGAGCCGCACGGACCCGGGCCGCGGCCCCGTGGGCGTCCCTCCGCGGCCACCCGGGACCCGGCCCGGGCGGGCGTCCCGGCCCTACCCCGGTGACTGGAGGGGGCCCGTGCGCCCCGTCTACCGGCCCCGGCCGGACGGTGAGCCCGATCCCGGCGAGGTCGTGTGGACCTGGGTGCCCTACCAGGAGGACCACCGCCGCGGCAAGGACCGGCCCGTGCTGGTCGTCGACCGGCACGGGGAGCACCTGTTGTGCCTGATGCTCACGTCCCGCGACCGCTCCGGGGACCCGGACGCCCGCGACGACTACCTGGACGTCGGCGCCGGGCCGTGGGACCGCCGGGGACGGGCCTCCGAGGTGAAGCTGGACCGCGTGGTGCAGGTGCTGCCCGCCGCCGTCCGCCGGGAGGGCGCCGTGCTCCCGGAGGAGCGCTTCCGGCAGGTCGCCGAGGAGCTGCGCCGCCGTCGTGGCTGAGCGGCTGCGCCCCGGACGGGGCGCGCCCCCGTGGCGCCACCGCGGGGCGGAGGGCGAACGTCTGCTAGACTTTTCTGCTGTGTGTCCGCGCTGGTCGTTGGGCACCGCAGGACGGTCGCCACACGGGCGTCCCCACTCCCACTCAGTCACATGGCCGGCCTGTCTGCCCTCACTGACCGAATTCCGCACCCACCGCCAAGGAGTTTCACGTGGCCAACATCAAGTCCCAGAAGAAGCGCAACCTCACCAACGAGAAGTCGCGCCTGCGCAACAACGCGTACAAGTCCGAGCTGAAGACGCTCGTCCG
>JAPSHS010000391.1 GCA_031179495.1 Kocuria sp.
ATCGCGTTCGGCTGGGACCGCGTGGTCGCGCTGCTGGCCGGGACGGACTCCATCCGGGAGGTCATCGCCTTCCCGAAGACCGGCAACGGCTACGACCCGCTGACGGCGGCCCCCGCCGCGATCACCCCGCAGCAGCGCAAGGAGGCCGGGGTGGACGCCAGGCCCGAGCCCAAGGGCAAGCAGGCCGAGGACGCCCGCGCGGCACAGGACGTCACGGAAGCGGCCACCGGGGGCGGATCCGCGGTCGCGGCCG
Source organism: Kocuria sp. (assembly GCA_031179495.1). Classification (GTDB taxonomy): domain Bacteria; phylum Actinomycetota; class Actinomycetes; order Actinomycetales; family Micrococcaceae; genus Kocuria; species Kocuria sabuli. Next base: position 254 of record JAPSHS010000391.1, read on the forward strand.
CGTCCGCGCAGTAGGCTACGGCTCACCAGAGGGCCGGGTGCCGTCCGTCCGGACGGGACCCGGCCCTCGCCGTCCGTGGCGGTCGGGGCACCGGCCGCCGAGACCCAGGGGGATGCTGTGACCCGAGACCCTGCCGCCGCCCGCGCCGCCCTCCTCGACGCCGGTGCCTGGTTCGCCGAGCTCGTCGAGGAGCTGCGGCCGCACCACTGGACACGACCGGGGCTGGGCACCTGGGACGTCCGCGCCCTCGTGGGGCACACCCACCGGGCCCTGCTCACCCTCGCCGACTACCTGGACGACCCGGGGGGCGAGCCGGTCTGCACCCGGACCGGGCAGTACTACGCGCTGGCCGCCGCGGCGGCGGAGCCCGGGGCGGTCGCCGCCCGCGGCGTGGCGGCCGGCCGGGAGCTGGGCCGGCACCCCGGGGCCACGGTGCGGGCGTCCCTGGAGCGGGCCCGCGAGGCGCTGGCACGGGTGCTTGCGGACGAGGACCCGGTGATCTGCACGGTGGTCGGCGGCACGCGCCTGAGCGCCTACCTGCCCACGCGCACCTTCGAGCTGGCCGTGCACGGCCTGGACGTCGCCGCGGCCTGCGGCCTGGACCGCCTGCCCCCGGACGCCGTGCTGGCCGACGCCGGGCACACCGCCGTCGAGATCGCCGCCGAGCGCGGCCACCTGCCGGAGGTGCTCCTGGCGCTCACCGGACGGCAGGCGCTGCCGCCGGGGTTCAGCGTGCTGCCCTGAGCGCTCCGCAGTCCCGTCCCACCGCTCAGTTGCGCAGGCTCTCCAGGTGCGGGGCGCGCTCGTGGGCCCCGGGCAGCGGGTCGCGGCCGCGGCCCACGAGGAACCAGAGCGGCACCACGAGCAGCACGAGCACCCCGCCCGCCCAGACCCAGGTGGCGGAGAGCGCGTACTCCAGGCCCGTGAGCACCAGGGCCACGGCCATGAGCGCCGCCCCCACGACCCCCAGAGCGCGGGCGCCCGGGGTGCGCGCGAGCTTGGCGGTCGCCGCGCAGGCCAGCCCGTAGTAGAGCGCCACGAGCACGGAGATGACCCCGACGGTGTCGTCGAAGAGCGCGCCCGAGAACGTCATCCAGGCGGCGGCCACGGCCGCGGTCGACCACGTCGCGAAGGCCAGGGACACGAACCGGCGGGGCAGGTGCCCGCCGCGGGCCATCGACATGAGACCGCGCGAGGTGGGGATCATGGTGGTCCCGATCGAGGCGGCCGCCGAGATCGCCACGAGGCCCGCCAGCAGCGGCGAGCCGACCGAGGCCCCCGGCACGTAGGACCAGCCGATGACGGCGTAGGCGGCGGCCACGGCCGTCAGCGCGATCCAGGCGGAGACCCGCGGGGCCCGCTGCGTGGTGGACTCCTCGGTGAGGGAGAACGTCGAGTCCCAGCCCCAGTACAGGAACAGGGCCAGGAGCAGGGCGGCGGCCACGTTGCCGGCCGTGAGCTCCCCGCCGGCCAGGACGGCGGTGTAGAACCCGCCCCACTCGCCGTCCCCGGCCGC
>JAPSHS010000392.1 GCA_031179495.1 Kocuria sp.
GCGGGTCCGCCGTCCCGGCCGGCGCGGCCGATCTGCTGGTAGTAGCTGTCCAGGGAGTCGGGGACGTCCGCGTGCACCACGAACCGCACGTCGGGCTTGTCGATGCCCATCCCGAACGCGGTGGTGGCCACCACGACGTCGAGGGCGTCGTCCAGGAAGCGGGCGTGGACGTCCTCGCGCAGGGCCTGCCGGCGCCCCGCGTGGTAGGCCTCGGCGCGCACCCCGCGCTCGGCGAGCTCCGCGGCGTACTGCTCCGCCGCCCTGCGGGTGGCCACGTAGACCAGACCGGGCCCGGTCAGCCCCGTGACCTCCTCGAGCAGCGCCCGCCGCTTCTCCGGGGCCTCGTGGTGGCGCACCACCCGCAGCTCGATCTCGGGCCGGTCGAAGCTGTGCACGAGCACCAGCGGGTCCTGCAGGCCGAGCCGGTCCACGATCTCGTCGCGGGTGTGCGGGGAGGCGGTGGCGGTCAGGGCGACGACGGGCGGACGGCCCAGGCGCCGGACGGTCTCGCCGAGCACGAGGTAGTCGGGGCGGAAGTCGTGGCCCCAGGAGGAGACGCAGTGGGCCTCGTCCACCACGAACAGGGACGGCCGGTGCGCGGCGAGCCGCTCGACCGCCTCCTCCCGGGCCAGCTGCTCGGGGGCGAGGAACAGGAACTCGGCCTGCCCGGACTCCACGGCCTGCCACACCGCGCGCTCACGGCGGGCGCCGACCGTCGAGTTCACCGCGAAGGCGGCCTCCGCGCCGAGGTCCTCGTTGATCGCCTCGACCTGGTCGTGCTGCAGGGCGATCAGCGGGGACACCACCACGGTGGTGCCCGGCAGGGCGGCGCCCGGCACCTGGTAGATCGCCGACTTGCCGTGGCCGGTGGGCATCACGGCCAGGACGTCCCGGCCGCGGGCGGCCGCCTCCATGGCCTCGAGCTGGCCCGCACGGAACTCCTCGATGCCGAAGCGGGACGCGGCGACCTCTCGCAGCTCGTCGGCCGTGCTGTCCGTGCTCTGCTCCCGGTGTGCCATGACGGGCCTAGAAGGGGAACCGGGCGTGGCCCTGCTCCTGGACGGTGATCCAGCGCCGCTCGCTGAACGACTCGACGCCGGCCTGGCCGCCGAACTTCCCGTACCCGGATTCCTGGATCCCCCCGAACGGGACCTGCGGCTCGTCGGACACGGACTGGTCGTTGACGTGCACGATGCCGGTCCTGAGCCGGTTCGCCACGGCGATGCCCTCGCCCAGGTTCTCGGTGATGACGCCCGCCGTGAGGCCGTAGTTGGTGTTGTTCGCGAACTCCACGGCCTCGTCCGGTCCGTCCACCTCGAAGACGGTGGTGACGGCGCCGAAGATCTCGTCGTGGAAGATGTCCATCTCCGGGGTCACGTCCGTGAGGACGGTCGCCGGCACCAGGGAGTTCCCCAGCCGGTGGCCGCCGGCGCGCACCACGGCGCCCTTCGCCACGGCGTCGTCGATGAGGCCGTACTGCCGCTCGGCCGAACGGGCGCTGACGGCCGGGCCGATGACGGTGCCCGGGTCGGTGGGGTCGCCCGTGGGCAGGTCCTGCACCTTGCGCGCGAAGCGCTCGGTGAACTCCTCCGCGACGCTGCGGTCCACGAGGACACGGTCCACCGACATGCAGATCTGTCCGGCGTTCATGTAGGCGCCGAAGGCCGCGGCGTCCACCGCGTAGTCGAGGTCCGCGTCCTCGAGCACGACCAGGCTGTTCTTCCCGCCGAGCTCGAGGACGGCGGGCTTGAGGTGCTGCGCCGCGA
>JAPSHS010000393.1 GCA_031179495.1 Kocuria sp.
CGCAACCACCTCGCCGTCGAGGTGTACAAGCCGGGGATCGCGGACCTGCTGCTCAAGGCGGCCCAGGCCGGCGTGGACAACGTCCGGGTGGTCCAGGCCAACGCCCCCGAGGTGCTGGAGCACATGCTCGCGCCGGCCTCGGTGGGCGAGCTGTGGGTGTTCTTCCCGGACCCCTGGCACAAGACCCGCCACCACAAGCGGCGCCTCGTCTCCCCCGGGTTCGCGGAGCTGGCGGCCCGGGTGCTCGCGCCGGGGGCGCTGTGGCGGCTGGCCACGGACTGGCAGGAGTACGCGGTGGTGATGCGCGAGGTCCTGGACGCGTCCCCGCACTTCGAGAACGTCCACCCGGGCCCGCTCGCCGACGAGGAGCACCCGGACGCGGGCTGGGCCCCCCGCTGGGAGGGGCGGGTCCTCACGAGCTTCGAGCGCAAGGCGCAGGAGGCCGGCCGGGTGCCGCGCGACCTGACCTACCGCCGGCTCCCGTGAGCCCGGAGGCGGCCACCGGGCGGGACGGGTTCGTCCTCGTGACCCCGGAGGATCCGCGCACGCGGCCCCTGCTCGAGGGCCTGCACCACGAGTACGTGGAGCGCTACGGGTCACGGATCGGCGCGGAGGAGATGGAGCAGCACCCGGTGGACGACTTCGGACCGCCCACCGGCGGGCTGGTCCTGCTCCTCGAGGGAGGACTGACGGTGGCCGGCGGCGCGTTCCGCCGGCACGACGACGCCACGGCCGAGTTCAAGCGGATCTGGACCGCGCCCGCGCACCGCCGGCGTGGGCTGTCCCGGCGGGTGCTGGCCGAGCTCGAGCGGCTCGCCGCCGCGGCGGGCTACCGGCGCGTCCGCCTCACCACGGGCAACCGCCAGCCCGAGGCCTTCGCCCTGTACCGCAGCAGCGGCTATGTGCTCCTGCCGGGACGGGCCCAGGTCTACGCGGACGGCGTGTACGACGTGGGCTTCGAGAAGCGGCTGCGCTGAGGGCGGGCGCTCAGCGCTCCTGCTGCCGCGGCGGCCGGTAGAGCACCACGGCCTGGGAGATCTTGCGGGCGCGCGGGCGGGAGCCGCGCGCCATGCGCACCACGTCCCCGCCGGCGCCGGCGGCGAAGATCCGCGAGGACTCCTCGGCCCGGTCCCGGGCCTCCTCGAGGTCCAGGGACAGCTCCGCCACCCTCGCCTGCAGGACCGCGACCTGGTTCTCCAGCTGCAGGATGCGCCGGATGCCCTCGAGCGAGACGCCCTGCTGGGACAGCACCTGGATCTGCTGCAGCTTCTCGATGTCGCGCTGGGAGTAGCGCCGGGCCCGGCCCGGGGCACGGGACGGCTTGACCAGCCCGAGCCGGTCGTACTGGCGCAGCGTCTGCGGGTGCATCTCGGCGATCTCCGCGGCCACGGAGATCACGAACAGCGGCTGATCGGCGTCGAGGGCCATCTCAGACCTGCGCCTTCGCGGCCAGTCCCGCCCGGGGGTCCTCGTCCGCGGTCGCCTCGGCGAACGCGCGGACGGCGGCCTCGGCCGGTCCGTCCAGGCGGTCCGGCACGTGCACCTCGACGGTCACGATGAGGTTGCCCGCGCCCTTGGCGGTGCTGAAGCCGCGGCCCTTGACGCGGAAGCGCCGGCCCGACGACGTGCCCGCGGGCACCTTCACCCGCACCGTGCCGCCGTCCAGGGTGGGCACCTCGATCGTGGCGCCCAGGGCGGCCTCGGGGAACGTGATCGGCACGGTGACCTCGACGTCGTCCGTGCCCTCCACGCGGGTGAAGAA
>JAPSHS010000015.1 GCA_031179495.1 Kocuria sp.
CTGTGGGCGGTGCGCCGGGACTGGCGCTCCGGGGCGCTGCTCGGCGTGTTCGCGGCCGGGTACCTGCCCTGGTTCCTCTATCCCGAGCGCACCATGTACTACTTCTACGCGCTGCCCGTGCAGCCCGCCCTGATGCTGATGCTGGCCGGGATGCTCGGGCTGGTGCTGGGCCGGCCGGAGGACCCCGTGCGCCGGCAGCGGGCGGGCCTGGCCGTGGTGGGCGTGTTCACGGCCGCGGTGCTGCTGCTGAGCGCCCACTTCGCGCCCGTCTGGTACGCCGAGACGCTCGGCTACGGGCAGTGGCGGGAGCGGATGTGGTTCACCGCCTGGATCTGAGACCCGGACCGCTCACCGCCCGGCCAGCCGCTGCTTGAGCTCCTGCCGCCGCCGCACCCGGTCGAGGGCACGGTGCCGGCGGAAGGCGGTGGGCCAGGTCGCGGCCATGACCGCGAGGGCGCCCAGCAGGGTCAGCGCACCCACGGCGATCGCGGCGTCCATCCAGAACTGGGTGGGATAGAGCCGGATGAGGGTGTCGGAGGCCCGGAAGGTCCAGCTGCCCTCCGCGAAGAACAGGGAGTGGAACAGCGCGAAGAACTGCTGCCAGCCCAGCACCGCCGCGACCGCCAGCAGGACGAGCAGCACCACGGTCAGCCACGACCCGAAGAACAGGGCGCCGGAGGCCGCCCCCGGGGCCTTCGCCCGCAGGTACAGGGCCGAGACGACCCCCAGGACGGCGAGGACGGCGACCGCCGCGAGGGCGCTCTGGAGCACCACCTTCACGTCGGTCATGTGCGCCACCTCGGAGCCCAGGAACAGCCGGCCGCCGTCCGGGCCCGCGAGCCCGCCGAGGAACCCGGCCGGGGCCCAGTTGAGCACGTAGTCCAGCCCGTAGGAGCCGAAGACCATCCGTTCCTCCGTGGAGAAGCCGTAGGCGTCCGCCGGGAAGCCGGGCCGGTGGTACTCGGCCCACAGGAACAGGGGCGTGGCCACGGCGCGCACGGCCGCCGCCAGGAGCGCGAGCGGGAGCAGGACGGTGAGGAGGACCTGCTGCAGGCGCGGGAACCGGGGCTCGTCCGCGAGCGCGTCCCGGCGCAGGGCGGCCCGGCGGCGGGCCTCCGCGTCCGTCTCGTCGTCCCCCGCGGCGTCGGCGGCGCCGACGGCACGGGAGCCGCCCGGGGCGCGCCGGGCTCCGCCGTCGTGGTCGGGTCCGTCGTCGCGGCCGCGCTCCGGGTCGGTGCCCGGCTCCCGGCCCGGAGCCGGCTCCGCGGGAGCCACGGCGGGCAGCAGGCCCGTCCACACCGGCTCCTCGCTCCCTGCGGCGTCCGCCGCGGTGGAGCCGGCCTGCTGCCAGGGGGCCTTGTCGTTGCTGGAGGGGGGCACGGGCGGGTCCTTCGGTCGGCGGAGGTCGGGGGCCCGGCGCGGGCGGGACCGCGCCGGTCGGTCCCGATCCTACCCACCGGGGACCTCAGGCGCGGCGGCTCACCAGTTGCCCTTCCAGGACTCGTCCGCGTAGTGCTCCAGCGGGATGTTCCAGTCGCCGTAGCCGTCGTCGGGATCGGCCTGCGGGTACCCGGTGCCGACGACCTCCACGACGTCCCCGGGGCGGAAGACGTCGTGGATGAACTTCGCGCCCTCGGGGGACATGCCCACGCACCCGTGCGAGACGTTGGCCTCGCCGAGGACGGGCATCGCCGAGGGCAGCGCCTGGTGGACGAACTCGCCGCTGGCCGTGAGCCGGGAGACGTTCGAGGCCCAGAAGGTCTCGTACCAGTGCGGGTCCCCCGGCTGCAGGTCCAGGGAGGCGGCCTTGAACAGGTACGTGGGGGCCTGCTCCATGATCACCTTCCGGCCCGTGGTGGAGGGCCAGTCCGGGTTGCCGAGGGTGACGGGGAACCTCCCCGCGACCTCGCCGTCCACGTAGGCCGTCAGGGTCTTCGTCGCGTTGTCCACGCGGGCGTAGTGCTCGGCGCCGATCGAGAAGCTGCGGCGCAGGTCGTGGTTGCCGACCATCCCGTTGCCGACGTCCAGGCCCAGGAGGTCGAGGGACACGCGCACCTTCGAGTGCGGCGCCCACGTCTCGGCGGGGCGGTAGCGCAGCATCGTGTCGGAGTACCAGCGGAAGGCACCCGCCCGGTCGCCGCCGCCCTGGACGGTGATCGCCCGCTCGACCTCGTCCTGGTGCAGGACGGGCTCCGAGAAGGAGAACTGCAGCACCTGTCCGGTGCCGTAGACGCCGTCCTCGGCCACGTTGATCCGGGCGTCGACCTCGTGGGCCGCCGACACGGTGCTGAAGGTGCTCGTCCCCGCGCTCGTGCCGCCGCCGGCCGTGGCGCCCCACTGCAGCGCGTACGCGGTGTCGAAGGCCAGGACCCCGGTGCTGGTCCACGTGCGCCCGTCGGCGGAGCGCTCCCCGGGGACGGGCTCGCCGCCGGCCGTGGGGGCGAGCACGACCTCGCCCAGCTCACCGCGCTCGGCCCGCACCACGACCGGGTCCACGGGGTTGTGCTCGACGGCGGCGTCCGCGGGCGTGACCGAGACGTCGGCGGGCGCCGCGGCCGGGCGCTCCGTGGCGGTCGGGGCCGCCGTCGCCGAGGACCCGGCGGCCGTCGGGGAGGCCGAGGAATTCCCGGCGGCCTGAGCGCAGCCGGTGGCGAGCAGGAGGGTCGCAGCACCCAGCGCGAGCAGGCGGCGGGCCGGCAGACGGCGGGGGGCCGGGCCGGGACGGGAGGACAGGAACATCGTGCGGGCACCTCGGACGTGGATCTGGGGGGCGGGAACCGCTCCGGGACGGACACCACGATAGGCGCACCGGCCTCCGCGCGGCCGGATCGGACGGCCGTAAATTGCGAATGTTAACGACTTCGTGACCCCGTGCGGCGCCTCACGGCCCGCGTCCGGGCACGGACGGCGCCCCGGCCCTCGCTCAGCGGACCGGGAGCAGGCAGGCGATCCCGTTGCTGATCGGATAGACCGGGTGCACGCCGTCCCGGAAGGGACGGTCGCTCATCAGACGGTCCGCGTCCACGGGGATCAGCGTCCCACCGGTCAGCGGGCAGCGCAGGATCTCGGCCAGCCCGGGAGCCAGCACGCTCGCCGCCGGGGGCTCTTGTTCGGGGTCGGCGCCGCGGGGCGCCCAGGGCGCCGGACGGGGACCGGGCGCGGGCGCCGGGTGGTGCGCGGACCGGCTCCCGTGCGGGATCTCGGCCGGGACGGCGTTCGTCGGCTGCGTCGTTGCAGGGACAGTCATGGGGGGTCTCCTGGTGCTCCGGGGGGAAGAGCCTCCGTGCCGGACAGGCACGGTCTGCTCCTCAGCCTAGGCCCGGAGGAGGACCGCGCCGGGGACCTCGGCCGGGCGCCGCGCCGGGAGCCCCGGCGCTCAGACCTCGGGCAGGGCCGCGTCGCCCCGTCCCGCTGGCCGGCGCAGGTGCGCCCGCCGCAGGGAATCGGGCATGGGGACGTCGTGCAGGACCGGCTCGGGGGTCCGGTGCGCCTCGCGCTGCCGGGGCTCTTCCCGCGGCGCCTCCCGCGGTGTGGTGGTCCGGGGCAGGGAGACGTCGCGCAGCAGCGCGCGGGGGCGGTCCGGGACGGGCGCGGGTGGTTCCGGCTCGCCGACCGCCTCGGCCACGGCACCGACGTCCTCGCGGCGCGCCCGCGTCTCCGGCAGCTCGAGCCGGACCACCTGCCAGCCGCGCGGCGCGGTGAGCCGGTCGGCGTGCACCGCGCACAGGTCGTAGGCGTGGGGCTCGGCGTGCCCGGCCAGCGGACCGACGACGGCGGTCGAGTCCGAGTACACGTAGGTGAGGGTGGTGACCGCGTCCCGCGTGCAGGTCTGGCGGGAGCAGCGGCGGGTGGCACTGCCGGAGGAACTCATCGGACGAAACTACCTCAGCGCGCGAGGCGGCGCAGGCGGCGGCGCTCGCGCTCCGAGAGACCGCCCCAGATGCCGAACTTCTCGTCCTTGCTCATGGCGTAGTCCAGGCATGCGGTCTGGACGGGGCAGGCGTCGCAGACGCGCTTGGCGTCACGGGTGGAGCCGCCCTTCTCGGGGAAGAAGGCCTCCGGGTCGGTCTGGGCGCACAGGGCGTCGGTCTGCCACGAGAGCTCCCCCTCGTCCTCCTCCACGGCGTAGAGCCCGGCGACGGCGCCCCAGTCCGGGCCCTCGTCGGCGGCAGGGACCTCCAGGAGGTCGGCGGCCGGGCCGGTCGATCCGTCCGAGAAGTTCTGCACGGCCTCGTGCGCGGCGAGGTAGGCGGTGGCCCGGTCCTCCAGGCTGCCTCCGGCACGGCGGACGTGACGTTCGGCGGCCCGAGGGTCGGCCGGGTCCACGAACCAGTCCTCCGGCACCGAGCGCACGCTCCGCCGCAGGGCACCGAGGGGGGTGGAATCGACGAGCTGCTGGCGTGCGGCCTCTCCCATGAATTTCCTTCCATCCGACACGTTGGCTCAGGACTGGCATACTGCGGGGGGGTGCCGGTCCGTTGCATCCCGGAGAACGTATCTTTGGTGATCGCCTGCCGGACTCTCTAATTACACTGGTGTAACTCCTGCGGCGTCAACCCTTGTCGGAACGCCGCCCTTGGAACCCTAGCCGTCTTGAATTCCTTTGGGAGTAGACGTTTTTCCACGTCGCGCCCGGTTTCCTGCGCAGATCGCCGCGGCGGGACGAATACGCGCCGGCGCATATGCTTCCGGGCCGGCCCCAGCACCCCAGCGCCCCACCAGGAGGACCCATGGACACCCCGCTCCCCACCTCTGTCCCCCGTCTGATGGACAGACTGCGGCCCAGCTCCCACCCCGCCCTCATCTGGTACGGGCAGGACGGCGAGCGTGTGGAGCTCTCGGGCCGCGTCCTGGACAACTGGGCCGCCAAGACCGCGAACCTGTGGGTGGACGAGCTGGACCTGCAGGCCGGTGACGTCGTCGCACTGGGCGACGAGGTGCACTGGCGCACCCTCGCCGTGGCCCTGGGGACGTGGACGATGGGCGGCGCGCTGCGTCCGGTGGCCCCGTCCGGGAACGGTGCGCTCCCCGGCGACCGGGCGGTGGCAGGCCTCGTGGACGCCCGGGGCGAACTGCCCCCGCTGCTCGGCCGGGCGCCCGCCGGGGCGCGGGCGGTCGTGCTGGACCGGCCGGCCCTCTCCCTGGGGTACCGGGGCGAGCTGCCCGGCGGGGACGCCCTGGACTACTGCGCGGAGGTCCGCGCCCACGCCGACGTGTACCTGGGACTCGAGGAGCCGGACCCGGACGGTCCCGCCCTGTGGCCGCCGGCCGAGGACGGGTCCGTGAGCCACGGGCGGCTGCTCCAGGACGCCGCCGAGCGCGTGTCCGGGCGGGAGCAGGTGTGGGGCGGGGCCGCGGCGGTGCACGTGCCGGGCCGGCGGATGGACGCCGAGCACCTGCTGCGCGTCCTCGGCGTGCTGGCGGGAGGCCGGGCCGTGGTCGTCACCGACCGCACGGCGGACGCCTCCGACGGGTCGTGGCCGTCCGTGCTCGCGGCCGAGAACGCCGTGGGCTTCTGACCGGTCCGGAAGGCCGGGCCGCACGGGCGCGCCGGTCCCGGGCCGGCGGCGCGGCCGGCAGCGCGGGAGCTCCGGGTGGGGCGCTCAGCGGTCCGCCCGGGTCCCCGGGTCCTCGTGTCCGTCCGCCCGGGAGCGGCCCGCACCGCTCGGCGTGCTCGGGCTGCTCGTCGCGCCGGGGCCGTCCGTGCTGCCGGAGCGCTCGCGCCCGGTCTCCCCGGCCGGAGGGCGGCCCGTGATCAGTGCGATCTCGAGGGCGGCGGTGTCGGCGAAGTTGGGGTCCTCGTCGAGCTCCTCGGCGAACACCCAGAAGCGGTAGGCGAAGTAGCGGAAGACCGTGCCGAGGACGGTGCCGATGATCGTCCCGGAGACGAACGAGGCGTAGGCGCTGGTGAGCCCGAGCACGTAGTAGCTGAACCCGAGGCAGCCCAGCTCGATGGCCATCCCGATGCCGTTGGCCACGAGGAACTGGATCAGCTCGCGGCGCTTGTCCGACTGGCGCTTGTGCCGGAAGGTCCACAGCCGGTTGGCCACCCACGCGAAGAGGATGGCGACGGCCGTCGCGAGGAACTTCGCCTTGAGGTGCCCGTCCGGGAACCACGTGTGCATCAGCACCCAGGTCAGCGACGCGTTGATGAGGAAGGCGAGCGCGCCCACGACACCGAACTTCATCAGTTCCTTGACGAACAGGTGCCACAGGGCATCGAAACGGTCGACGAGACGGTTCACGCGGCTTCGGGTCTCCCAGGTGGTGGTCGGTGGGCGCCGGCGGGCGCAGCGGTCGACGACCACGGGAGTGCACCCGCGGCGGACCTCGGGTCATCGTACCCCGGCCCTCCCGTGCGTTCCCGGGCAGGCGCCCGGGAACGCACGGGATGAGGCGCCCCATGACGCGCCGGGCCGATCCGGGCGGCGGCTCCGCCCGCGGGAGCACGCGCACCCCGCGCACCCCGCGCGAAGGCATCCCTGCGGGCCGGGCTACCCTGGAGCGGTGAGAACTTCTGGAACCGCCCCTGTCGTCGGCGTCGTCGGAGGCGGGCAGCTCGCCCGCATGATGGCGCCCTCCGCCACCGCCCTGGGAATCGAGCTGCGCGTGCTCGCCGAGGGCCCCGACGTCTCGGCGGTCGCCGCCGTGCCCACCGCCCCGGTGGGCGACTACACCGATCTGGAGGTGCTGCGCCGGTTCGCGGCGGACGTCGACGTCCTGACGTTCGACCACGAGCACGTGCCCACCGAGCACCTGCACGCCCTGCTCGCCGAGGGCGTCGTCGTGCGCCCCGGGCCCGACGCCCTCGTGCACGCCCAGGACAAGCTGCGGATGCGCGCGGCCGTGGAGCGCCTCGGCCTGGCCAATCCGCAGTGGGCCGCCGTCGGCGACGCCGACGAGCTCGTGGCCTTCGGCGAGCAGGTCGGCTGGCCCGTGGTGCTCAAGACCCCGCGCGGCGGCTACGACGGCAAGGGCGTCATGGTGCTGCGCACGGCCCGCGAGGCCCGCGGCGACGAACCGGCGCAGTGGTTCTCCCGCACGGCCGGACCGCTGCTGGCCGAGGAGAAGGTGCCGTTCTCCCGGGAGCTGTCCGCGCTCGTGGCCCGCACCCCGTCCGGCGAGGTCCGGGCGTGGCCGGTGGTGGAGTCGATCCAGGTGGCCGGCGTGTGCGACGAGGTGCTCGCACCCGCCCCGGAGCTGCTGCCCGAGGTCGCGGCCGCCGCCGCCGCCGCAGCCCGCATCCTGGCCACCGAGCTGGGGGTGACCGGCGTGATGGCCGTCGAGCTCTTCGAGACCCCCGGCCGCGGCGCCGGGTTCCTGGTCAACGAGCTGGCCATGCGCCCGCACAACTCCGGGCACTGGACCATGGACGGGTCCGTGACCAGCCAGTTCGAGCAGCACCTGCGCGCCGTGCTGGACCTCCCCCTCGGGGACACCGGGCTGATCGGCGGGTCGGCGGTGATGAAGAACTACCTGGGCGGTGCCAACCAGGACCTCTTCGGCGCCTACCGGGACGCGATGGCGGCCGAGCCCCGGGCCAAGATCCACAACTACGGCAAGGCCGTGCGGCCCGGGCGCAAGATCGGCCACGTCAACGTCACCGGCACGGCCGGCGAGATCCCGGAGCTGCGCCGCAGGGCGTCCCGCGCCGCGGCCGTCCTGCGCGACGGCCGCGCCTGACCCGCGCGCCTCCCACGGCCCGTCCAGCCGGGACGGTTACCGTAGCCCCTGACCGGAGCGCGGTCCCGCCCCTCACCACCCGAGCAGCCCAGGAGTACCAGTGAACGAGAAGCAGCAGCCTGTCGTGGGCGTCGTGATGGGGTCGGACTCCGACTGGCCCGTGATGGAGGCCGCGGCCACCGCGCTCGAGGAGTTCGGCATCCCCTACGAGGCCGACGTCGTCTCCGCCCACCGGATGCCCACCGAGATGATCGACTACGGCCGCCGCGCCCACGAGCGGGGCCTGCGCGTCGTCATCGCCGGGGCCGGCGGCGCGGCCCACCTGCCGGGGATGCTCGCCTCGGTGACGCCCCTGCCCGTGATCGGCGTCCCCGTCCCCCTGAAGACCCTCGACGGCATGGACTCGCTGCTGTCGATCGTGCAGATGCCGGCCGGTGTCCCGGTGGCCACCGTCTCCATCGGCGGGGCCCGCAACGCCGGGCTGCTCGCGGCGCGGATCCTCGCGGCGGGCACGGACGAGCGCGCGGCCGCCCTGCGCGAGCACCTGGTGCGCTTCGCCTCCGAGCTGCGGCAGAGCGCCCAGGACAAGGGCGCCGCCCTGCGCTCCCGCATCGGCGCCTGAGCCCGCAGCCCGTCCTTCCCCGCCCGCCCTTCCCCCGCCGGAGCTGCCCGTGAACGGCCACACCCCCCGCGCCGATCAGGACCCCCGACCGCCGCGCGACCCGTCCGCCGACGACCTCGGGCCCCGCGCGCTGCCCGAGGACGCGGTCACGGCCGTGCGGCGGACCGACGACGGCCCGGCGGCCCCGCCCCGGCTCACGGACCCGCTGCGCCATCCCCAGCACGCCGGGGAGGGCACCCGGGCGCGGCGCGCCTGGACGCTGCTGCTGTCGACGCTCGTGGTGCCCGGCAGCGCCCAGCTCGTCGCGGGCCGGCGGGCCACGGGGCGCACCGCCCTGAAGGTGGACGTGGTGGTCTGGGTCGCCGCCCTCCTGGCGCTCGTCAGCCTCCTGCTGTGGCGGACGCCCGTGGTCTGGCTCCTCACGAACTTCTTCACCTCCCTGCTGCTCACGGCGGGGCTCGTGGGCCTGGCCCTGGGCTGGGCGTTCCTCTTCTTCGACACGCTGCGCCTGATCCGCCCCGGGCTGCTCGCGCAGCGCGCGCGCCGGGCGGTGGCCGCGGCGACCGTCGCGCTCATGCTCGTCACCTCGGGCGGACTGGCCTACTCCGCCTACCTGCTGTCCGTGGCCCGCGGAGCGGTCTCCGACGTCTTCGCCGGCGGGCTCCCCTTCCGTCCCGCGGACGGCCGGTACAACATCCTGCTCATGGGCGGTGACTCCGGGGAGGACCGCACCGGGCGCCGGCCCGACTCCATGTCGGTGCTCAGCGTGGACGCGGACTCCGGGCGCACCGTGACGATCTCGCTGCCCCGCAACCTGCAGAACGTGCCCTTCCCCGAGGACTCCCCGCTCGCCGAGGTGTACCCCGAGGGCTACAACTGCGGGGACGAGTGCATCCTCAACTCCCTGTACACCGATGTCACCGACAACCACGCCGAGCTCTACCCGGACGCCGAGGACCCCGGGGCGCAGGCCATCAAGGACGCCGCCGAGGGGATCCTCGGCATCGAGGTCCAGGCCTACGCGATGATCGAGATGAGCGGCTTCGAGCAGCTCGTCGACGCGCTGGGCGGGATCACCGTCGACGTCGGCGGGCGCGTCCCGATCGGCGGCGGCACCGACCTCACCACGGGCCTGCCGAACGAGATCTTCGGCTACATCGAACCGGGCGTCCAGCACCTCGACGGCTTCCACGCGCTGTGGTACGCCCGGTCGCGCGAGGGCGCCACGGACTACGACCGCCAGGCCCGCCAGCGCTGCGTGCAGGCCGCGATGCTCCAGCAGCTGAACCCGGTCAACGTCATGACCCGGTTCCAGGACCTCGCCGAGTCCGGCACCCAGGTGGTCGAGACCGACATCCCGCAGAGCCAGATCGGCTCCTTCGTGGACCTCGCGATCGAGGCCAAGGAGCACGAGCTGGTGCAGTTCGCCGCCGGCCCGCCGTACTACGACGCGATGTTCCCCACCTACCCCGACTACGAGCAGCTGCACCAGGACGTCGACCGGGTGCTCGAGGAGGCCACCGACCGCGGGGCCCGCGAGGCCGAGGCCCTCCCCCGCGGCACCGCCGTCGGCCCGGGCCTCGCCATGACCGTCCCGGTCCCGGCGGCACCGCCCCTGGTCACGGCACAGGAGCTCACGCCCAACGGCACCTGCTCCGTGCCCTGACCGGGGGCCTCCGGCCGATCCCGGAACCGGCCGGAGGCCCCCGGACGCACCGGTACAGTGGGGGCGTGTCGAACATACTTCAGTCGAATGCATGGGCCGACTTCCAGCGGAACCTGGGCCACCAGGTCTTCCAGGCCTCCGGGGACGGGTGGCGCTACCTCGCGGTCCTCGAGGGCGGCCGGCTCGGCCGCTACCTGTACTGCCCGTACGGTCCCGTGGCCCGGACCCCGCAGGCCTTCGAGGAGGCGCTCGAGCACCTGGTGCGCACCGCGCAGGGCGAGCGGTGCTGGTTCGTCCGGGTCGAGCCCGTCGACGCCGCCGTCACCGACGGGCTGGAGACCCCCGAGGCGTCGCTGCGCCGGCGCGGCCTGCGCCCGGCGCCGCGCCAGGTCCAGCCGGGGCACACCCAGGTGATCGACCTGACGCGGGACGAGGACACGATCCTCAAGGACATGAAGTCCACCAACCGCAACCTGCACCGCAACATCGCCAAGAAGGGCGTGACGTTCACCACGTCCACCGACCCCGGGGACGTCGAGGTCCTGCTGGGCTTCCTGGACGCCACGGCCGAGCGCAAGGACTTCAACCGCCAGCAGGACTCCTACCTGCGCGAGGCGGCGCGCACGCTCATGCCCCTGGGCGCGGCGGCCCTGTACGTGGCGCGGCTGGACGGGGAGCCCATCGGCGCCTCGCTCGTCTACGACTCGGACGACACCCGCACCTACGCCCACGCCGCGATGGACTTCGAGCACCGCAGGCTCTCCGCGGGCATCCCCCTGGTGGTGCGGATGGTGCTCGACGCCCGGCAGAAGGGCCTGCGCCGCTTCGACCTCTTCGGCACCGCTCCCGAGGACGCCGGCCCCGAGCACGAGTGGCACGGCTTCACGAAGTTCAAGAAGTCCTTCGGCGGCCGCCCCGAGGCCTACCCGGGGACCTGGGACCTGCCCGTGAGCCGCAGCCGGTACGCGGCCTACACCGGCCTGCGCGCCGCGCGGGAGACCGCGGCCTCGGCCCGCAAGGAGCTCCCGGGCCTGCCGGCGCGGGCCCGCGCGGTCGTCTCCCGCCGCCGGGAGGCCTGACCGGGCCGGCCCGGACCTCCACCGGCTCGGCCGCCTGTCCGGCCGCCGGGCGGGGGCCGGACGCGCCGGCCCGGGCAGGACCGGGACGCGTCAGCGCCCCGCCGCGTCGCGCAGGGCGGAGAGCCCCTCGCCGACCACGCGCCGGGTGAGCTCCCGGGCCCGCCGGACCCGCGACCGGCCGGTGGTCCCCGCGCCGTCGCCGTCGGCGGCCGCCGCGTCGGGCTCCCCGGCCTCGGGCGGCCGGGACCTCGCCGGCACGGGCTCGTCCAGGCCCAGTTCGGCGGCGACCGCCGTGCCGGTGCGCGCGGCCACCGCCTCGGCCTCGTCCGCCGAGAACTCCCCCGCCGGGCTGCGGCCCAGGGACCTCTCCCACACCCCCAGCACCGGCCGCTCCGTGCCGGCCAGCTCCCGGACGACCTGAGGGACGTCCGTCTCGTCGGGGTCCCCGCCGTCGAGGCGCTGGACGCGGCGCTTCTGCAGCTCCACGATCCCGGTCAGCAGCAGGGCGTCGTCCACGCCCAGGTCCCGGCCGCGGCGGGTGAAGCCCAGCCGGTAGATCGTGGCGAGCCCGCGGGTGTGCACGAACCACAGGTAGCCCAGCGCGGTCTCGGCGCCGTCGTCGCCGGCCTCCGTGGCGACGAGCAGCAGGGAGTCGTCGCCCAGGTCCTCGAGCAGCTGGTTGATGAGCCGGGTGCGCAGCCCGATGTTCGCCAGGGCCCGGCCCTGTGCGGTGACCTCGCGCACGGCCACACCCGGGGTGCGCAGCGCGGCGCGGCACCGCTCGAGGGTCGCCTCGGAGAGCCGGCACGAGAGGTCCCGCTCGGTCTCCCCCAGCAGCACCTCGAGCCGGCGCGGCTCGTCCGCGCCCGCGGCCGGACGCGCGAAGCCGGCGGCGCCCAGCGCCTCGGGCGTGCCCGGGGTGCGCAGCGTGTCCGGCTGGAAGCGCAGCAGGGCGGCCCCGTGCTCCTCCCGGGCCCAGGCGGCGAGGGCCTCGGCGACCACCGGCAGGTCCTGGGACCGGTGCACGTGGGCGTGGACCGTCCCGGCGACCACGCGCTCGGCCTCGGAGCGCAGGTAGAGCTGGGCGTAGCCCACGGTCCGGTGCTCGGCGTCGTGGACCATGACCCGGTCCACCCGCAGGCCGGGGCCCTCGGCGGAGACCTGCGCCTGGCCGATGCCCCACAGCTGCTGGGGATGACCGCCGGTCACCCGGACGGTGGCGTCCCAGGTCTTGCGGTTGGGGCACGGGCTGACCGTGGTGCTCACGATGGAGTCCTCCTCATCACCCGGGCGCTCCGCCCCGGTGGGGGGACCGCGGTCGGCGCCCGCAGTTCGGCACCAGTCTAGGTCCGGCGGGGGCCGCGGGGCGGCCGGACACGGCCTGACCTGGACGAGAAGGACCCCCCGTTCCGGTGGGCCGGTCCGAGGGGTCCTGCGCCGTGGCCGAGGGGCCGGCCGCGCCGGGTCAGCGGGCGTACTTCTCCCACTTGGAGGCGAGGTGCTCCGCCTCCACCATGCGCACGGTCCCGGAGCGGGAGCGCATCACGATGGACTGGGTCGTGATCCGGGGACCGCGGTAGCGCACGCCCCGCAGCAGGTCTCCGTCGGTGATGCCGGTGGCGGCGAAGAAGCAGTTGTCGGAGGTCACGAGGTCGTCCGTGGAGAGCACCGCGTCGACGTCGAGCCCCGCGTCGACGGCCTTCTGCCGCTCGTCGTCGTCGACCGGCGCGAGCCGGCCCTGGATGATCCCGCCCGTGGCCTTGACGGCGCACGCGGTGACGATGCCCTCGGGGGTGCCGCCGATGCCCATCATGACGTCCACGCCGGTGCCCTCGCGGCACGCCGCGATCGCGCCGGCCACGTCGCCGTCGAGGATCATCCGGGTGCGGGCGCCGGTGGCCCGGACCTCGTCCACGAGCTTCTGGTGGCGCGGGCGGTCGAGCACGCACACGGTGAGCTGGTTGATGTTGATGCCCTTGGCCTTGGCCACGAGGTGCAGGTTCTGCTTGACCGGCAGGCGCAGGTCCACGAAGTCCGCGGCCTCCGGGCCCACCACGAGCTTGTCCATGTAGAACACGGCGGACGGGTCGAACATCGAGCCGCCGTCGGCCACCGCGATGACCGCCAGGGCGTTGTTCATGCCGAGGGCGGTGAGGCGGGTGCCGTCGATGGGGTCCACCGCGACGTCGGAGGCCGGCCCCGACCCGTCGCCCACCTGCTCGCCGTTGAACAGCATGGGGGCCTCGTCCTTCTCGCCCTCGCCGATGACCACGGTGCCGTTGAAGTGCACGGTGGAGAGCAGGGACCGCATCGCGTCGACAGCGGCCCCGTCCGCGGCGTTCTTGTCGCCGGCGCCCACCCACTGGCCCCCGGCGATCGCCGCGGCCTCGGTCGTGCGCACCAGTTCCATGGCCAGGTTGCGGTCGGCCACGTTGTTGATGCGCGCCTTGGTCGTTCCGGTGGATTCTTCGGCCACGATGTTCCTCACCTTCGAGTTTCCGGTCTGCGGGCCTCCGGGCCGAGGATCGGCCGGGGCGCGGTCCGCGTCCCGCCCAGCATATCGCCCGGCCGTCGCGTCGCTGCGACCCGGCTCACAGAAACGCCCCGCGGTGCGCCCGGACGGTGCGGACAGGGCACAATGGACGCGTGAGTTCCCCGACCCCCGACCGTTCCGCCGAGCCCCCCGTGGTCGGGCGCGCCGACGCCGCGCCCGGGACCGCCGCCGGGTCCGAGGCGCAGCCCCTGCCGCAGATCACGGAGAAGCAGGCGCGGCGGCTCAACGCGCCCGTGCAGGGGATGATCATCTCGATGGCCGTCCTGCTCCTGCTGGTCCTGCCGTTCGTGTGGCTCCAGCCGCGCCCGGACGCCCAGCCCTACCGGCCCGACGTCGACGTGGCCCAGGAGGCGTCCTTCGTCGCCGACGACGCGCCCTTCACGCCGGTCGTGCCGGAGCCCGGCGAGGGCTGGACCGCCAACTACGCCCGCTGGAACGCCGGCGCCGCGGAGGGCGTGCCGTTCTGGGAGATCGGCTACGCCACCCCGCAGGGCAGCTTCATCGGCCTCGTGCAGACGTCGCTGTCCAACCCCACGTGGCTGGCCCAGCAGACCGAGGCCCTGCCCGTCTCCGCGGCCGTCGAGGCCGGGGGCGTGCAGTGGGACGTCGGCGTCCGCGAGGAGTCCCGGAACCAGGACGCCCTGACCGTGTACACCGGGGAGGTCAACGGCTCCACCGTGGTGCTCAAGGGCGACGCGCCCGGCGCCGAGCTGGACCACCTCGCCACCGCCGTGACCTCGGCCCTCGCCGAGGCCCCCGCCCCCGAGTCCGACCCCGCACCGAAGGAGCTGCCATGACCGCTGAGACCCGCCCCCAGGACACCTCCCCCCGCACCCCCGCCGCCGCGTGGCAGCGCCTGCGCGACGGCAACGCCCGCTTCGTGGCCGGGGAGTCCGAGCACCCCAACCAGGACGCCTCCCGCCGGCAGTCCGTGGCGGCCGGGCAGGACCCCTTCGCCGTGATCTTCGGCTGCTCGGACTCCCGGCTGGCGGCCGAGATCATCTTCGACCTCGGCCTCGGGGACGCCTTCGTGGTGCGCACCGCCGGGCAGGTCATCGACGACGCCGTCCTGGGCTCCATCGAGTACGCCGTGGCCAACCTCGGCACCCCGCTGGTCATGGTGCTGGGCCACGACTCGTGCGGCGCGGTCAGCGCCACGCACGGGACCGCCCAGTCCGGGGACATGCCCCGCGGCTTCCAGCGGGACCTCATCGAGCGGATCCTGCCCTCCGTCCTCGAGGCCCGGCGCAGCGGCGGCACGGACGTCAACTCGGCCGTCGTCGAGCACACGAAGCAGACGGCGTCCCGGCTGCTCGAGCAGTCCCGGATCATCAACGAGGCCGTCTCGCGCGGGGAGGTCGCCGTCATCGGCGTCTTCTACCACCTCGAGGACGGACAGGCCGAGCTCGTGCACGGCCACGGGACCTGGCTGCCCTCGCGCTGAGCAGGCCCGTCGCGGCGGGTCACCGTGCCGGACGTCACCTCCGGCTGACCTAGACTGACGCCATGGCAAACACCACGGCAGACAGCACGGCAGAGACCACCGAGTACCGCATCGAGCACGACACCATGGGCGAGGTGCGGGTGCCCGCGCGCGCCCTCTACCGCGCCCAGACACAGCGCGCCGTCGAGAACTTCCCGATCTCCGGCAAGGCCCTGGAGCCCCAGCACATCGTCGCGCTGGCGCAGATCAAGAAGGCCGCGGCCAAGGCCAACGCGGAGCTGGGGGTGCTCGACGGCGAGCGTGCCCGGGCCATCGCCGAGGCCGCGGACCAGGTCGCCACGGGCCGGTACGACGAGCACTTCCCGATCGACGTGTTCCAGACCGGCTCCGGGACGTCCTCGAACATGAACACCAACGAGGTCCTGGCGACCCTCGCCAACCAGGCCCTCGAGGGCCAGGACGTCGAGGTCCACCCCAACGACCACGTCAACGCGTCGCAGTCCTCCAACGACGTCTTCCCGACCTCCGTGCACGTCGCCGTCACGGGCGCCCTGGTCAACGACCTGGTCCCCGCCATGACGCAGCTGGCGGAGTCCCTCGAGCGGAAGGCGGCCGAGTTCCGGGACGTCGTGAAGTCCGGGCGCACCCACCTCATGGACGCCACCCCGGTGACCCTCGGCCAGGAGTTCGGCGGCTACGCCGCACAGGTGCGCTACGGCATCGAGCGCGTCGAGTCCGCGCTGCCCCGCGTGGCCGAGGTGCCGCTGGGCGGGACCGCCGTGGGCACCGGCATCAACACCCCGGAGGGCTTCTCCGCCCGCGTGATCGAGCTGCTCGCCGAGGAGACCGGGCTGCCGATCACCGAGGCGCGCAACCACTTCGAGGCCCAGGCCAACCGCGACGGCCTGGTCGAGGCGTCCGGCCAGCTGCGGACCATCGCCTACAGCTACATGAAGATCAACAACGACCTGCGCTGGATGGGCTCCGGGCCCAACACCGGCCTGGGCGAGATCCTCATCCCCGACCTGCAGCCCGGCTCCTCGATCATGCCGGGCAAGGTCAACCCGGTGATCTGCGAGTCCACGATCCAGGTCTGCGCCCAGGTGATCGGCAACGACACCACGGTGTCCCTGTCCTCGACCAACGGGGCCTTCGAGCTCAACGTGGGCATCCCGGTGATGGCCTCCAA
Source organism: Kocuria sp. (assembly GCA_031179495.1). GTDB lineage: Bacteria > Actinomycetota > Actinomycetes > Actinomycetales > Micrococcaceae > Kocuria > Kocuria sabuli. The sequence continues at coordinate 16,238 of JAPSHS010000015.1, forward strand.
CCTGCTGGAGTCGATCCGCCTGCTCGCCAACTCCTCCCGGGTGATGGCGGAGAAGATGATCGACGGCATCGAGGCCAACGTGGAGCGCTGCCGCTTCCTCGCCGAGGCGTCCCCGTCCATCGTGACCCCGCTGAACAAGGCCATCGGCTACGAGGCCGCCGCCAAGATCGCCAAGCACGCCGTCGCGAACAAGATGACGGTGCGCGAGGCCACGATCGCCCTGGGCTACGTGGGGAACGGCTCGCTCACCGAGGAGCAGCTGGACCGGGCGCTGGACGTCACCACCATGACGGGCCCCAACGCCTGACCCACGGCTCTCCGCGGGCCGCTCCCGCACGAGCTGCTCGCGCACGACGGAGGGGTCGCGTCCGCCCGGGAGGGAATCTCCCGGGACGGACGCGACCCCTCGCCTCGTGCGGTGGCCGCTCGTGCTCCCGGACCGGCGGTCCGGGTCAGGAGGTCACGGCGGGGCCGGACTCGTCGGACTTGGAGAGCTCCTTGATGAACTCGTGGCACTGCCGGGCGCGTGCGGAGTCCTCGGACATCACCTTCTCGAAGAAGTCGGCGATGTCGTCGCGGCCGGCGTTGCGGGCGTCCCGCACGTACTGGCCGTAGTCGTGACCTGCCTTGAGCGCGTGGTACTGCACGGACACCAGGTCGTAGGTGACGTCGTCGAAACCGGTTTCACCTGTAGCCATGTTGTTCCTCCTTGCTCGTGGTGCTCGTCGGGTGGACGCTTCCGAGTCTAGGAACATGTGACACCGCCCACAAGGAAGTACGCTGTGTTCTCGCGAGCGGTCCCGGCGGCGGGGTCAGACCACGAAGCGGACGCGCCCGTCGTGGGCCAGGGCCGCCTCGAGCCGGGCGCGCTGGTGCGCCGGCAGCGGCGGGGTCCCGGCGGGGTCGTACCAGCCGACCTCGAGGGACTCGTCGTCGTTGACGCGGGCCTCCCCGGAGACCCACCGGCAGCGGAAGGTGTGGTCGAGGAACTGGCACCGGTCCCCGTTGGGGTACTGCACCGGCTCGCCCGCCCTGATCGCCACGAGGTCCTCCACGACGGCGACGACGCCGGTCTCCTCCAGGCACTCCCGCACCGCCGTGACCGCCGGCTCCTCGCCGGGCTCCACGATCCCGCTCACCAGCCCCCAGTTGCCGTTGTCGCTGCGCCGGGCCAGCAGCACCCGGCCGTCCTCGCGGAGCACGACGGCGGTCACGGCGGGCAGCCAGAGCAGGTCGTGGCCGATCTTCTCCCGCAGGGAGAGGACGAATTCGGGGACGGGCATGCGCGCTCCTAGTCCGGCGGTGGGCGGCCCGGGGCCCGGGCCCCGGCCCATTCTGGCAGGACCGGCCGGCTCAGAGCAGCAGGAGCACCCCGAGGGCCCCGGTGATCATCGCCGGGCCGAAGGCCACGCGGGAGCGGGCCCCGACCCGTCCCGCGACCAGGAGCAGCGCCCCGGCGAGACCACCCACCACGAACCCGGCCACCGCCCCGAGCACCGCGTGCCAGACCGAGGCGAAGCCCAGGCACATGCCGAGCAGCCCGGAGAGCCGCACGTCCCCCATCCCCATGCCCGCGGGATGGAGCAGGCGGAGCAGGACGTAGAGCCCGCCCATCACCGCCAGCCCCCACAGCATCCACAGCAGCCGGGCTGGCTCGCCGGCCACGAGCGCGGCGGCCCCCAGCAGCGCACCGCACACGGGATAGAGCGGGCGCACCACGCGACCGGGCAGCAGGTGCTCCCGCACGTCCGTGCGCCACAGCCACGCGCAGGCCCCCGCCAGCACGAGCACCCCCACCGTGGCGAGCACGGCGGCGGCCCACCCGGCGGCGTCGCCGCGGGCGGACTGGTCGGTCAGGAAGGCGCGCACACGGGGCATCGTAGCCGCCGGGACCGCCGGCGGGCCCGGGCCTGTGGACCCGCGCCCCCGTCCCTAGACTGGGGCCATGCACCCCTCCCCCGCGCCCGCCGACCCGGAGGAGTTCGCGGCGCTGTGCCGCTCCTCGCCGTGGCGCTGGGACACCCTGCGCTTCGTCCTGTCCTGGCTCGCCCCCGGGTCCGCCGCCCCCCGCGAGCCCGTGCGGGCATGGGTGCGACGTCCGTCCGAGCTGCGGGTGGAGACCCTCGACCGCGTCCCGCTCTACACGGCCACCTCGCTGGAGCGCTCGCGCGACGACTTCTACGTCGCCTCGACCCCGTCCTCGTGGCTGCTCGCCCCGTCCCTCGTGGCACCGGTGTTCACCGACTCCGGCCTGGTGGCGCGCCGGCCCGAGGCCGCCTACGGGGATCCCGTCTTCGGGGGCGGGCGCTGGCAGGCCATCCTCGACCCGGTCGAGCTGGCCGGGGACGCCCCCGTGCCGCCCTACCTGCCGGAACGGCGCCCGTGCACGGTCGAGGACGTCTCCGTGGGCACCCACCACGGGCGCCTCGTGCGCGGCGCGGTGGTCGTTCCGGGCTCCGCCTACGCGCCCACGACGCCGGGCCACCCGCTGGCCCCGGCACGCACCCGGGTGCTCCTCGACGAGCGGACCGGGGTCTGCGTGCACTCGGAGGTGCTCGAGGGACCGTCCGCGGGCACCGGTCACGACCTGCGGATCGAGGCCGTCGACGACTACTTCATCGACGACCTCTTCCGCTCCGTGCGCCTGGATCTCACCGACGTGAGCAAGCACCTGCCCTGGCCGGTCGGTCCCTGATCCCTCCGGCCGAGGGCCGCGTCCCGGGGCAAGGGCCCCGGACGGGCGGGGCTCAGCCGTCCAGGTCGCCCAGCACCTCCGTCACCAGGGCGGCGATCGGCGAGCGCTCCGAGCGGGTGAGGGTCACGTGGCCGAACAGCGGGTGGCCCTTGAGCGCCTCGACGACGGCGGTGACGCCGTCGTGGCGGCCCACCCGCAGGTTGTCGCGCTGGGCGACGTCGTGGGTCATGACCACCTTGGAGTTCTGGCCGATGCGGGAGAGCACGGTCAGCAGCACGTTCTTCTCGAGGGACTGTGCCTCGTCGACGATCACGAAGGCGTCGTGCAGGGAGCGGCCGCGGATGTGGGTCAGGGGCAGCACCTCGAGCATCCCGCGGTCGAGCACCTCCTCGACGACCTCCGGCGAGACGAGCGCGCCGAGGGTGTCGAAGACGGCCTGGCCCCACGGGTTCATCTTCTCCTCCTCGGAGCCGGGCAGGTAGCCGAGCTCCTGTCCGCCCACCGCGTAGAGCGGCCGGAAGACCATGACCTTGCGGTGGTCGCGGCGCTCCATGACCGTCTCCAGGCCCGCGCACAGGGCCAGGGCGGACTTGCCGGTGCCGGCGCGGCCGCCGAGGGAGACGATGCCCACCTCGGGGTCGAGCAGCAGGTCGATGGCCAGCCGCTGCTCGGCGGAGCGCCCGTTGACGCCGAAGACGTCCCGGTCCCCGCGCACCACGCGGGCCGCTCCGTCCGCGCGGATCCGGGCCAGGGCGCTGCCGCGCGTCGAGTGCAGGGTCAGGCCCGTGTTGACCGGCAGGCCGTCGGTGCCCGGGACCACGACCGACTCGCCGTCGTAGAGGCGGTCCACGACGTCGTCGGGCACGTCCACGGACGCGGTGCCCGGCCACTCGATGTCCGAGCCGACCCACTCCGCCCGGTACTCCTCCGCCTCCAGGCCCAGCGCCGAGGCCTTCACGCGCATCGGGAGGTCCTTGGAGACGATGCACACGTCCCGGCCCTCGTTCGCGAGGCTCAGCGCCACCGCGAGGATCCGGGAGTCGTTGTCCTTGAGCCGGAAGCTCACGGGCAGGACGGTGTCCGAGACGTGGTTGAGCTCCACCACGAGGCTCCCGCCCTCGTCCCCGATCGGGACGGGGCGGTTGAGCCCGTTGTGCTCCACGCGCAGGTCGTCGAGCAGCCGCAGGGCCTGCCGGGCGAAGTAGCCCAGTTCCGGGTCGTGCCGCTTGCCCTCGAGCTCGGTGATCACGACGACGGGCAGCACCACCTCGTGCTCGGCGAAGCGCAGGAGCGCCCGTGGATCGGAGAGCAGGACCGAGGTGTCGATCACGTAGGAGCGCACACCGGTCCGCCGTTCCGCGGCCGCGGCGCTGCCGGCGGCCAGGGGGGCGGAGATGTCGACGATGCGCTCCTGGTTCTTGGAGATGCTCATGGCGGCCCTTCCTGCTCTGTCCGGCGGGCGGCGTCCTCGCCGTCCGCCTGAGGACAACGTACGCAGACCGGACCCGCTGCGCGAGCAGAAACGGTGAACGGCGCGGAAATTGCCCGCGACGAGGAGGGATCAGCCGCCGAAGCGCCGCTGGCGGGACGCGTAGTCGCGCAGCGCCCGCAGGAAGTCCACGCGCCGGAAGTCGGGCCACAGCGCCTCGCAGAAGTAGTACTCGCTGTACGCGGACTGCCACATGAGGAAGCCGGAGAGCCGCTGCTCCCCCGAGGTGCGGATGAGCAGGTCCGGGTCCGGCTGCCCCCGGGTGTAGAGGTGCTCGGAGATGTGCTCCACCGACAGCTCCTGCGCCAGCTCCCGCACGTCGGTGCCGGCGTCGAGGGCCTCCGTGAGGACCTCGCGCACGGCGTCCACGATCTCCTGCCGGCCTCCGTAGCCCACGGCGATGTTCAGGTGCGGGCCGGCGTTGTCCGCGGTGCGCTCGGTGAGGTCGGCCAGGCACGCGGCGAGCCGCGGCGGCAGCATCTCGAGGGCGCCGACGGGCTGCACCCGGCAGGTGCCGGCCTCCCGGAGGGTGTCCATGAGGTCGGAGATGATCTCGAGCAGGGGCTCCAGCTCGGCCGCGGGGCGCTTCAGGTTCTCGGTCGAGAGGATGTACAGGGTGACCACCTCGATGTCCAGCTCCCGGCACCAGCCCAGGAACTCCACGATCTTCTGCGCCCCGGCCTTGTGCCCGTCCGCGGTCGAGGCGCCGAACTGCCGGGCCCACCGCCGGTTCCCGTCCACGAGGACGCCGACGTGCTTGGGCAGCCGCCGCGGGTCGAGGCCGGCGGCCAGCCGGCGCTCGTAGAACCGGTAGAGCGGCCGTGGCTTGGGCATCTGTGGGTCCTCCGGGGGGTGTCGCCCGCGGGGCGCGGGATCGGGTCGGGCGAGGGTCGGGGTCGTGGTCGGGGTCGTGGTGCAGGACATGGCGTGGACCGTGGTGGCGGCGGTCCCGGGGGTGGCGGGGCCGCGGTCCCGGGGGTGGCGGCGGTCACGGGCCCACCCGTCCGCCGGGGACGCCTCCTAAACTACCCGGTGGAGGATCGTTCGGATCTCCGCCCAGCACGCCGGAAGGAACACCATGAAGCACTCGCACGGCGGGCCCGGCCGCGTCGCCGGAGAGCTCGGGGAGGCGATCGGGAACCGGCTCGAGGACCTGGCGGAGCGCAAGCCCGCGTGGCGGGGCTGGATCCACGCCAGCTTCACGCCCGTCGCCGTCGTCCTGGGACTCGTGGCGATCCTGCTGGCCCCCACCGCGGAGCTGCGGATCGCGTGCGCCGTGTACGGCGTCACGGGGATCCTGCTCTTCGGCGTGTCGGCGATCTACCACCGCGCCTACTGGCCGCGCCGGATGCACATGGCCCTGCGGCGGATGGACCACTCGAACATCGCCCTGCTGATCGCGGGGACGTACACCCCGCTGGCCGTCGCCCTGCTGTCCCCGGGCCAGTCCCGGGTGCTGCTGAGCGTGATCTGGGGCTGCGCCGCCGGGCTGGTGCTCTTCCGGCTGCTGTGGACGCTCGCGCCCCGCTGGCTCTACACCCCGCTGTACGTGGTGATGGGCTGCCTCGCCCTCTTCTACCTCCCGCAGTTCTGGCAGACCAGCCCGGCGGCGGCCGTGCTCACCGCCGCCGGGGGCGTCGCCTACATCACCGGCGCGGTGTCCTACGGCACCAGGCGCCCTCGGCTGCTCCCCGAGGTGTTCAGCTTCCACGAGGTCTTCCACGCCTGCACGGTGCTCGGCTTCGGGCTGCACTACGTGGCGATCATGATCGCGATGCTCGGCTGAGCCCGCCGACCACCGGCTCGGACAGTGCGGAGGCCCGCACGCCCTGGTCCCGGCGGCCGGGGCCCCGGTCTCAGCCGCGCCGGTCGGGCCCCTCGGGGTCCTCGGCCGGCGCTCCCGGGACGCCCTGGTCGTCCCGGTCGTCCTGGGCTCCCGGGGCGTAGCCGCCCACGTGCTCCTCGGCGGCGCGGCGCTCGGCGTACTCCGCGCGGTAGCGCATGCGCCGGTTGCGGCGGTTGAAGTCGAGGACGAGCAGGATCACGGCCACCGCGAGCACCAGCGACATGAGGAACCCGGCCATCCCGGGGGTCACCTGGCTCGGGTCGAGACCGGGCCGCAGCGTGCCCTCGTCGATCGGGTTGGGCACCATCGCGGGCAGCAGGGCCAGAGCGCTCAGCACGGCGGTCATCTCCTCGCTCAGCCCCTGATCCCGGCGAACAGGTCGTTCTCCGGCAGGACGGTCTCCACCCGGGACTCGGCCAGGACGTAGTCCTCCCACGGCCACACCTCGGCCTGCATCTCGGAGGACACGGCGAAGAACATGCCGTCCGGCGCCACCTGGGTGCGGTGGCTGCGCAGTGCCTCGTCCCGGTGGGCGAAGGTGGCCGGGCACTCGATCTTGGTGGTGGTGTCGTGGCGCGGGGCCGGCGGGCGGTGGCCCTCCGGATCGGCCTCCTGCCAGGCCGCGATCCGCGCCGCGTACGGGGACTGCAGCCCGCGCTCCTCGAGGGCCTCGTGCAGGGCGACGAAGCGCTCGAGGTTGAACGCCCGGTCGTAGTAGAGCTTCAGCGGCGCCCAGGGCTCGCCGAGGCCCGGATACCGCTCCGGGTCGCCCGCGGCCCGGAACGCCTCGACGGAGACGTTGTGCGTCTGGATGTGGTCGGGGTGCGGGTAGCCGCCGTTCTCGTCGTAGGTGAGGATCACGTGCGGGCGGAACTCGCGCACGAGCTGCACCAGCGGCGCCGCGGCGCGCTCCAGCGGCTGCAGGGCGAAGCAGCCCCACGGCAGCGGCGGCAGCGGATCGCCCTCGGGCAGGCCCGAGTCCATGAACCCCAGCCACCGGTGCTGGACGTCGAGCGCGGCTGCGGCCTGCGCCATCTCCAGCCGGCGCAGACCGGTCAGGTCGCGCTCGGCGTAGGGGTGGCCCTCCATCTCCGCGTTGAGGATCGAGCCGCGCTCCCCGCCGGTGCACGTGGCCACCAGGACCTCGGCCCCCTGCCGGACGTAGTGGGCCATGGTCGCAGCACCCTTGCTCGACTCGTCGTCGGGGTGGGCGTGGACGGCCAGCAGGCGCATCTGGGACAGGGAGGTCACTCGGGAGGTCCTCTCGGGAACGGTCGGGGGTCCATGGGATCGGCCGGTGCGGGCACGGGCCGCCGTCCATTTTACGCGCCTGCCCGGCCCGCGCGCGCCCGGGCCGCTCCCAGCCTGCTCCGCTACAGTGGACGGGCGGTCGCCGGGCCCGGCGCCGCCTTCCCCGTTGCCGAGACCCGAGGCCGCCGTGTCCACCGACTCCCCCGACCTGCTCCGCGACCGCTACGGAGCGACCCGCCGTGCGCGCCGCCTCGGCCCGCGCGGCTGGATCGGCGTCGTCGCGCTGGCCACCCTGCTCGCGGCGGGCTTCGCCGTCTGGGTGCTCGCCGGCCGGAGCGCGGCGCCCACGTTCAAGGACATCGGCTTCCAGGTCGTGTCCGAGGCGCGGGCGACCGCGGACTTCGACCTCACGAAGCGTCCCGACGACGTCGTGACCTGCGCGGTGACCGCCCTCAACCACGAGTACGCCGTGGTGGGCTGGACGGAGGTGACCGTCGGCGCCGTGCCCGAGGACGAGCTCGGCGACGGCGGGACGAGCGCCCACCGGGTGTCCGTGCGCACCACGAACCTCGCCACCACCGCGGTCGTCGACTCCTGCTGGGTCGAGGACCGCGCGGCGCAGGCGACCGGCACGGACGTGGCGTAACCCTCACCGTGCTTTGGGCCTGCCCGCCCGCCCCGCCTAGACTGGGTCACCAGGACTCCCCGTCCCCGGCCGCCGGGCACCGTCCGCAGGGACGGCCCGCACCGGGACGGGGTCTTTGCGTTATTCGGATCCCCGCACCGACGACGGCGCCCGCGCCGTCGCTCCGGTCCGCCGTCCCGCCCGGATCCCCGGGGCCGGGCGCGGCGGCCCGGCCGTCCGTCCACCGAGGAGAGATTGTGACCAAGACCAGCAACCAGGGCGCCTGGCTGACCCAGGAGGCCTACGACCGCCTGAAGAAGGAGCTCGACTACATCTCCGGTCCGTACCGGCACGAGATCGTGGAGCGCATCGACCAGGCCCGCTCGGAGGGCGACCTCAAGGAGAACGGCGGCTACCACGCCGCCCGCGAGGAGCAGGGCAAGAACGAGGGCCGCATCGCCCACCTCAAGGGCCTGCTCGAGAACGCCCAGGTCGGCGAGGCCCCCGCGGACGACGGGGTCGTCGAGGCCGGCATGGTCGTCAGGGCGGAGATCGCCGGGGAGGCGATGACCTTCCTCATCGGCTCGCGCGAGGTGGCCGAGGACCTGGCCGCGGGCAGCGACCTGGAGGTGTTCTCCGACAAGTCCCCCATGGGCTCGGCGATCTCCGGCCACAAGGTCGGCGACGAGCTGTCCTACACCGCGCCCAACGGCAAGCAGATCCCGGTCAAGATCCTGGACGCCAAGCCGTTCCAGGGCTGAGCGCGCCATGACGACCCACTGGCTGCGCAGCCCCGGTCCCGCCACCCGGGCCCTGATGGTCCTGACCGTGGCGCTCGGGGTCGTCGCCGTGGTCCTGCACTTCACCGGTCAGGGCGACCCGGCGGCGAGCGCCCCCGGCAGCCTGCGCAACGTCTTCGTCTTCGCGACGTTCGTGAGCGGGTTCGCCACCTTCCTCAGCGGGCGGCGCCGCTCCTGACGGACGTCCCCCGCGCGCACGACGGCGCCGGTCCCCGCGGGGACCGGCGCCGTTCTCGTCGGGTTCCGGGCTCAGTGCACGACGACGGGGTGGAAGCCCTCCGCCTCGAGCGCCCGGAGGACCTCGCGGCAGTGGTCGTGGCCCTTCGTCTCCATGTCGATCGTGATGGAGACGTCGCCCATGCTCAGCGAGCCGCCGATCCGGGTGTGGTCCAGGCCGGTGACGTTGGCGTCCTGCGCCGCGATGACCTTGGAGATGAGGGCGAGCTCGCCCGGCCGGTCGGTGAGCATCATCTTGATCGTCATGTACCGGCCGGCCGCGGAGAGACCGCGCTGGATGACCTTGAGCATGAGCATCGGGTCGATGTTGCCGCCGGAGAGCACCACCACGGTGCTGCCCAGGTCCGGGTACCGCTCCTGCAGCCGCCCGTCCAGCAGGGCCGCGACCCCCACGGCCCCGGCCGGCTCGACCACCAGCTTGTTGCGCTCGAGCAGGAAGATCAGGGCCTGCGCCAGGGAGTCCTCGGAGACCGTCACGACGTCGTCGACGAGCTCCTTGATGATGCTGAACGGCAGCTGGCCCGGCTTGCCCACGGCGATGCCGTCCGCGATCGTCGAGACCCGCTCGAGGGTCACGAGGGCGTCCCCCGCGAGGGAGGGCGGATAGGCGGCGGCGTTCTCCGCCTGCACGCCGATCAGCCGGATCGGGCGGCCGAGCTGCTCCGCGCGGGCCTTGACCGCCACGGCCAGGCCGGCGAGCAGCCCGCCGCCGCCCACGCCGGTGATGACGGTGTCGACGTCGGGCACCTGGTCGAGCAGCTCGAGGCCCACGGTGCCCTGCCCGGCCACGATGTCCGGGTGGTCGAAGGGGTGGACGAAGACCGCCCCCGTCTCCTCGGCGTAGTGCTGCGCCGCGGCGAGGGCCTCGTCCACGGCGGTGCCGTGCAGGACCACCTCGGCGCCGTGGTCCCGGGTCGCGGCGATCTTGGGCAGGGCCGCACCCATGGGCATGTAGATGCGGGCGCTGATGCCGAGCCGGTCCGCGGCGAGGGCCACCCCCTGGGCGTGGTTGCCGGCGGAGGCCGCCACGACGCCCCGCGCCTTCTCCTCGGCGGTGAGCTTCGCCATCCGCACGTAGGCCCCGCGGACCTTGAAGGAGCCCGCGCGCTGCAGGTTCTCGGCCTTGAGGTTGACCTCGGAGCCGACCAGGCGGGACAGTGCCCGCGAGTGCGCCACCGGGGTCCGGTCGATCACGCCGTCGAGGACGGCGGCGGCGTCCTCGACGTCGGCGAGGCGGACGGGCAGGGCGGCCAGGCTCACGGTGGGTCTTCCTTCCCGGTCGGTGCGCACGTGCGGGACCCGGGGACCGGGGCACGGCTCGCGCCCGCCGGCGGCGGGCGCGGTCCCCATCCTAGTCGTTGCCCGCCGACCGCCCGGAGGCGCCGCGGCCGGGCTGCTCGCCGCCCCCGGCCCCGGCACGGCCGGCCCTGCGCCCGCGCTTGAGCGCGGCCTGGAGCCGCTCCTGGGCCCGCGTGC
>JAPSHS010000394.1 GCA_031179495.1 Kocuria sp.
CGAGCACGATCCTCGGCGTGAAGCTGGAGCAGGCGGGCTTCGCCCCCCACCTCAGCACGTGGGTCTCCTCCGAGGACGTGCCGCGCGGCAAGCCGTCCCCGGACATCTACGCCGAGGCCGTGCGGCGGCTGGGCTTCGCCCCGGCGGAGGCGCTGGCCGTGGAGGACTCCGTGGTGGGGGCGACCTCGGCCGTGTCGGCCGGACTGGTGGTCGTGGCCGTGCCCTCGGTCCCGGACGGGGACCCCGTGCCCGCCCACCACCGGGCGGCCTCGCTGACGGACCCCGCGTTCCGGGAGCTCATGGCCCGCTGGCTGGGCTGAGCCGGGCCCCGGCCGGGACCCGGCCCGGCCGGCTCAGCGGTTCCAGATGCCGTAGGTCTGGGCCAGCTCGGAGACCTTGCGCGCCCGGGCCAGGCGGGGCAGGTAGCTGCCGTCGCCCACGACGTGCCCGGAGTCGTGCTGGGTGATGAGCTCGTGCGCCCAGGCGACCTCCTGCTCGCTCGGGGCGAGGTTGCGGTTGATCCCGTCCGTCTGCGCCGGGTCCAGGCACAGCTTGCCGGTCATGCCCATGGACTGGGTCACGGCGCAGGCCTGTGCGAGCTCCTCCTCCGAGGCGCCCAGGGTGGGACCGTCGATGGGGCCGGGCAGCTCGCCCACGCGGGAGGCCACCACGAGGCTCGAGCGGGCGAAGGCCAGGGCCATCGGGTCCCCGCTGGTGCCGGTGTCGCGGCGGAAGTCGCCGACCCCGAAGGCGAGCCGGAACACGCCCGGGGCCCGCGCGATGTCGTTGGCGTTCATGATGCCCACGGCGGACTCGATCAGGGCCACGACGGGCGTGCCGGCGGGCGCCATCATGGCGGTCTTGGTGATGTGGTCGGGGTGCTCCGTCTTGGCCAGCATGATCCCGCGCAGGCGGCCGCCCCGGCTGAGCGCGGCCAGGTCCTCCTCCCAGTACGGCGTGGTGATGTCGTTGATCCGCACCCAGGCGCTCGCACCGGCGTCGAGGGCCTTCACGACGTTGCGCCGGGCCTGGTCCTTGTCGTCGGCCGGGATCGCGTCCTCGATGTCGAACACCACGGAGTCGGCCTCGGACGCGAGCGCCGCCGGGAAGACGGACGGGTCGGCGGCCGAGGTGAGCAGCCACGAGCGGGACAGGCGGGCCGGCAGTGCGGCGGCGCGCTGATTGCGGTAGGGGGCCACGGGAGGTCCTTTCGGGGAGGAGGGACGGAGGGCCCCGGTGGTCCACGTCCTCGTGAGCGGGCCCGGGCCGCGGGCGCTGTCCATTCTAGGCGGCGCGCCGGAGCGGAGCGGCGCTCAGACGGTCAGGGGTGTGTGACGTCGGTCAACCCGCTCCTCGGGCCGGACGGGGCCCGGCGCCGTCCCCGTGCCGAAGGGCGCGCCACCGAGGGCCTCCCGGCCGTGCGCGGAGACCCAGTTGCGCAGATCGGGCCCCACCGGCACGATCCGGGAGGGGTTGATGTCCTCGTGGACGATGTAGTAGTGCTCCTTGACCTGTTGGAAGTCCACCGTGTCCCCGAACCCGGGCGTCTGGAAGAGGTCCCGGGCGTAGCCCCACAGGTGCGGCATCTCCGTGAGCTTGTTGCGGGAGCACTTGAAGTGGGAGTGGTAGACGGGGTCGAAGCGCACGAGGGTGGTGAACAGCCGCACGTCGGCCTCGGTGATCTGCTCCCCCATGAGGTAGCGGCGGGTGGCGAGGCGGTCCTCGAGCCAGTCCAGCGCGGCCCAGAGCCGG
>JAPSHS010000075.1 GCA_031179495.1 Kocuria sp.
GAGGCGAACGCCGTGTCCTTCCGCTTCCGCGACGGCTCGCAGGACAACGGCGTCCCGGTCGGCGAGGCCGTCGAGCGGATCGTGGCGCACGTCCAGCGCCGCGTGAACGAGGAGCCGACGGCCGCCCTGCCGGAGGACCCCCGTGCCGCCGCGGAGACGGCGGGGGTGGGGCAGTGACGGGGCGGGCGCCCGGGGACGGGCCCCCGCACCACTGGATCCGCCAGGACGAGTTCGAGATCCCCGGGGTCCCCGACAGCTTCCAGCGGCTGTGGACCCCGCACCGGCTGGCCTACGTGCGCGGGGAGGACCCGTCCGTGCAGGAGGACCCCGGCTGCCCGTTCTGCCACGGCCCGGACCGCGCGGACGAGGAGTCCCTGATCGTCCACCGCGGCGAGCACTGCTTCGTGATCCTCAACCTGTTCCCGTACAACCCGGGACACCTCATGGTCTGCCCGTACCGGCACGTGGCCGACCTGACGGAGCTGGAGGACGGGGAGCTGGGCGAGCTGACGGACCTGACCCGCACCGCCGTGGCGACCATCCGGCAGGTGGCCTCCCCGCACGCGTTCAACGTGGGGATCAACCTGGGGGCCGCCGCGGGCGGCTCGCTCTCCGGGCACCTGCACCAGCACGTGGTGCCGCGCTGGAACGGCGACGCCAACTTCATGCCCGTCCTCGCCGGGACCAAGGCGATCATGCAGACGCTCGGGGACACCCGGCAGGACATCGCCGCGGCCTGGCCCCAGACCTGACCCCGGCCCCTCGGGTCCGGTCGCCGCGGCCCCTGTTCCCAGCCCCGTCCGGATGCCCGGGCAGAGCGCGGCGCTCAGCGGTGGTCGGCTCCCGCAGCGGCCGCCCGGGCGCCGGCCTCCGGGGCCGGGGTGCCCCGCCGCCGGTGCACGAACTCCTCCCGGGGCAGCAGCCCGCGCCGCTCGAGCAGGGCGTTGAGCTGCGGGCGGCGGCCCAGCAGCGCCTCCACCGTCTCCAGGGCCGCGGTCTCGTTGCCGCGGGAGAGCACCTCCGCGGCGAAGCGGCGGCCGTTCTCCCGGGTCAGCCCGCCGCGGGCGGTGAACCACCGGGCGGTGTCCGCGTCGAGGATCTCCGACCAGATGTAGGCGTAGTAGCCGGCGGAGTAGCCGCCGGCGAAGATGTGCTTGAAGTACCCGGTCCGGTAGCGCGGGGCGATGCCCCGCACGTCGACCCCCGCCCGGGCCAGCGCGTCCTGCTCCACGGTGTGCGGGTCGGGCCCCCCGGACTGGTCCTCTATCCCGTGCCACGCGAGGTCTAGCCAGGTCGAGGCGAGGTACTCCACGGTCCGGAAGCCCTGCCCGTGCGCGGCGGCCTCCCGCAGGGCCGACAGGGTCGCCTCGGGGACCGGCTCGCCGGTGCGGTGGTGGCGGGCGTAGTGCGGGGCCACGTCCGGGTGCAGCACCCACATCTCGTGGACCTGCGAGGGGTACTCCACGAAGTCCCGCGGGACCTTCGTGCCGGAGAACGAGGGCAGGTGCACGTCGGAGAGCAGCCCGTGCAGCGCGTGGCCGAACTCGTGGAAGACCGTGACCACCTCGTCCAGGCTCAGCAGCTTGGGCCGGCCCGCGGGCGGCCGCGTGAAGTTCGCGTTGTTGACGACGACGGGCCGCTGCCCGGTCAGCCGGTTCTGGTGCACGAGCGATCCCATCCAGGCGCCGCCCTGCTTGGTGGGCCGGGTGAACCAGTCGCCCAGGAACAGGCCCACCCCGCGCCCCTGCTCGTCGGTGACCTCCCACACCCGCACCTGCGGCAGGTAGCCGTGCAGGTCGGGGCGCTCGGTGAAGACCAGCCCGTAGAGCTCCCGGGCGGTGCGGAAGATCCCGTGCTCCAGCACCGACTCCAGCTCGAAGTACTCCCGCAGCGCGGAGGCGTCCACGGAGTAGCGCTCCCGGCGCAGCCGCTCGGCCCAGAACGGCCAGTCCCACGCCTCGATCGGGTGGCCCGCGAGCCGCTCGAGCTCGGCCCGCTCCGCGAGCGCGTTGCGCACCGCCGGGCCGGTGATCCGCTCGAGCATCTCGTGCACCGCCTCGGGGGAGGGGGCCGTGCTCCCCGCCATGACGTGGTCGCCGTGGCTGCGGTAGCCGAGCAGCCCCGCCTGCTCCGCGCGCAGCCGGGCGATCCGCGCGGCCAGGGGTCGCAGGTCCGTGCGGCTCTGCGGGCCCTCGCCGGTGCCCCGGTGGACGGCCGCCAGGTGGATCCGCCGGCGCAGCGCGCGGTCCGTGAGCACCGACAGCGCCGGCTGGACGGTGAACAGTGCAGGTGTGAGCAGGTAGCAGCCCGGCCGGCCGTTCTCGGCGGCCGCGGAGGCGGCCGCCTCGATGTCCGTGGCCCCGAGCCCGTCCAGCGCCGCGGGGTCGTCGACCACCACGGCGGAGGCGTTGACCTCCCGGATCAGGTCGTTGCCGTATCGGATGCTCAGTTCGGAGAGCTCGTCGTTGATCTCCCGCAGGCGCTGCTGGTCGTCCAGGCTCAGCTCCGCCCCGGAGTCCCGGAACCAGGAGACGTACTCGTCCAGGGCCCGCAGCTGCCAGGGATCCAGGTCCGTGCGGTCCACCCGCCGCACCCGCGCGTAGAGCTCCTTGTTGAGCGTGAAGTCCGCCTTGTGCTCGGACAGTCGCGGTGCGAGCTCCTGGTAGATCCGCTGGACGCCGGCGGTGTTGTGCGCGGCGGTGAGGGTGAAGAAGACCGACTCGACCCGGTCCAGGGCCAGTCCTCCGCGCTCGAGGGCCTCCACGGTGTTCGCGAACGTGGGGGGCGCGGGGTCGGCCAGGACCGCCCGCACGCTCTCCAGGTCCTGGGCCATCGCCGCCTCGAAGGCCGGGAGGAAGTGCTCCTCCCGGATGTTGCGGAAGTCCGGCAGCTCGTAGGGCAGCTCGCTGGGGCGCAGGAGGGGGTTGTCCAAGGCTCAGCCCCTGTCGGGCTCGGTGGGCGGGTGGGTTCGCTGAGACACCCTACCGGTCCCGTGTTCCGGCGGTGCAACGCCGTCCCGTGCGCATGCGCACCGAGACCCGCCTCCAGCGCTCCACCGTCGTCCCCGAAACGGATGGCGCAGAGGCCACGAAGCCACTGGGACGCCACCGCCGTGATGCAGGCGAGCCTTCGTGTGGGTGACATGAAGTCCGGTGCGTTTCGGTAGAGCCGGGATGCTCCACGAGCAAGGGGCTGTAAGTCGAGTCGGGTGCGAGAAGCTGGTGGTGGGATGCCGGTTGCCGAGCGTGGTGGCCGCTGGGCCGGTCAGTGGCCCCGGGATGTTCATGCATCTGTCATCGTCCGGCGTGGGGCGGTTCAACCCCCTTTCCTAGCCTCGGGCTCATGGAAACTTCGCGCAGAACTCTTCTGACCGCCGGCCTCGGTGCCGGGATCGGTGCGGGCCTTGTGATGGCATCTCCTGCAACGTCCATCGCTGCGCCCAGCAGCGCCCGTGGTGCCGCTCTTACCGGTGATCCCTTCACCCTCGGGGTGGCCTCCGGGGACCCGTGGCCCGACGGCTTCGTGCTGTGGACCCGTCTGGCGCTGGACCCGCTGGCCGAGGACGGACTGGGAGGAATGCCGAACCGTCCGGTGCAGGTCTCGTGGGAAGTCGCCGAGGACGAAGGCATGGCCAAGGTGGTCAAGCGCGGTGTCGAGCACGCCCGGATCGAATCCGCCCATTCGGTGCACGTGGAGTTGCACGGGCTGAAGCCCGGTCGGGAGTACTGGTACCGGTTCCGCAGCGGCCGGCACGTTTCACCGGTCGGCCGTGCCCTGACCACCCCGGCATGGGGTGAGACCCCGGCAGCACTGGCGATGGCCTTCGCCAGCTGCTCTCAGTTCGAGCACGGGTTCTTCACCGCCTACAGGCGCCTGGCGGAGGACCAGCCGGACCTGGTGCTGCACCTGGGGGATTATCAGTACGAGTACAAGGCCAAGACCTACGTGTCCGGGGACGGCAACGTCCGTGACCACAAGGGCCCCGAGACGGTGGACCTGCCGACCTATCGGCTGCGGCACGCGCAGTACAAGGCGGACGAGGACCTTCAGGCAGCCCATGCGGTGGCGCCCTGGTTGGTCATCTGGGACGACCACGAGGTCGACAACAACTGGGCCGACGAGATCCCGGAGAACCGGGACGCGCCCCAGTGGAACGACACCACCGAGCGTTTCCGTGCCCGCAGGGCGGCGGCCTTTCAGGCGTACTGGGAGAACATGCCGTTGCGCCGGCCCTCAATTCCGGCGGGCAACGACATGCAGATCTACCGCCGCATCCAGTGGGGGCAGCTGGCGACCTTCCACATGATGGACACCCGTCAGTACCGCGATGATCAGCTCGCCGGTGACGGCTGGGACAAGAACGTCGAGGCCCGCTGGGACGAGTCCCGCTCCATCACCGGTGCTGCCCAGGAGAAGTGGTTGCTCAACGGTTTCCGCTCTTCCACGGCCCGGTGGGACGTGCTGGGCCAGCAGGTGTTCTTCGCCGAACGCGATCGGGCGCAGGCCCCGGACGTCGACGACGTGTCGATGGACGGCTGGGACGGCTACGCCGCTTCCCGGAACCGGATCGTGCAGGGCTGGCAGGATGCCGGGGTGCGCAACCCGGTGGTCCTCACCGGCGATGTGCACCGGAACTGGGCCGCGGACATCAAGACCGACTTCCAGGATCCCGACGCCCCGGTGGTGGGCTCCGAGCTGGTCTGCACCTCCATCACCTCCACCGGCGATGGCTCCGGGGCCGTGGCGGACCCGATCATGCCCTGGAACCCGCACCTGAAGTTCTACAACGACCAGCGCGGCTACGTCCGCACGACCATCACCAAGGACGCGATGACCGCGGATTTCCGGGTCCTGGACCGGGTGACCACTCCTGGCGCACCCGTCTACACCAAGGCCTCGTACGTCATCGAGGACGGGGTCCGCGGCCTGCAGCGCCGAGCCTGAGCCGGTCGTCAGCCGCGGCACGAACCGCTCCGGACGAGATTGTTCCGCGACCCAGCTCGTGTCCCGTAGGCGTGCGGGGAGGTGTCCTCGGCCGGGCGCAGGGCCATCACCTGGCGGTCGGCACCAAAGAGCAGTTCCCCTGTGTCAGGGGAGTCGATGAGCTCATGGGCGGCCTTGTCCATCGAGATCACTGCGCGCTTCTGGATCGTCACGGCCGGGGCCCCCGCTAACGGCGTCCTTCTCTTGTGGAACACCTCA
Organism: Kocuria sp.; assembly: GCA_031179495.1. Classification (GTDB taxonomy): domain Bacteria; phylum Actinomycetota; class Actinomycetes; order Actinomycetales; family Micrococcaceae; genus Kocuria; species Kocuria sabuli. The sequence goes on from JAPSHS010000075.1 coordinate 5,203, forward strand.
AACAGCAGGTCGCCCGCACCACTGCTTGGACTACTGTAAACGGATTCATATCAACCAGAGGATCCAGGGGTGGTGGGGCATGCCCGTCGCGCCCCGACGGTCTTCTGGGGTGGTCTGCTCAGGGAGTTCCTGCCGCCCAGAGCAAGCAAGCTCTCCAGGGCCTCCATCAGCACCACAGCTTCCATTGCGCGTTCATGATCTGGGGCAACGGCCGCTGATATGAACAGTGGCTCGCGAGCTAAGGGATGCGAGACGTCTTGTCAGGATTTCTCGTGGTCGTGGGTGCACAGCGACGGTCTTGGTCGGGTAGCCTCGGCCACGGTTGCGGGGCTGGTGGTGACTTGTCGCGTGGCCTGGACCGGGGGGCAGGGGGCGCGGATAGCATATTGGGAGGCGAGCGTCATCTCGCGTTGTCATCGGCGGTGTGGAGCGTTGATCGTCGCTTGGTAAGTCAGGTCAAGAACGGTAGTGCTCGTCTTCTTCCGGAGGTTCCCCGACGTGTCCGCCTTTGTTCCACCCACGCGTTCCCCGGCTGCCCCCGGAGGGATGGCTGGCCCTGGGCGCCAAGCATCCCAGCCCTTGCAGGACGAGGTGGTCAGGGCTTCGCCGGTGGTGGGTCGGTTGCGGTTTGCCACCTGTGATCCGGCCGAAGGGCTGGAGGTGCTCGAACGTGTGTATGCGGTCAAGAAGTTGCGGGTGGCCCCGGACGCGCCGTTCTCCATCACCCAGGAGGCCAAGCGCATCGAGAGGGTGGGTCTGGAGCGGGCTCGGTTCGCCGGGGCTCCAGGAGCGGCATTGGTCGAGGCCCCCGATACGGTGCGCATCGGTCGGGTGTTGGGCGGGCGAGTCGCTATCGCTGATTCGAGCTCCACCACCGCGGGATCTGGCCCGTTCCTGTTCCCCGCGAGTCCCTACACCGCAATGTGGGGGGATCTGGATCTGCTGACGGCTTCCTTGGACGTGACGGCTCTGGAAGCTCATGCGGCCGGGCTGCTGGGGGTGGAGCGCTTCCGGTTGCGCTTCACCGGCACCACTCCGGTGTCTGCGTCCATGGCTCGCTATCTGACCGCGGCGGTGACGGCTTTCGGGCGTGACCAGCTGGGCAACGAGGAGGCGATGGCTTCCCCGATTGCCCGGGCCGAGGTGTTCCGGGGGCTGGCCACCGCTGTGCTGCAGGCGTTCCCCAGTACTTTCCGGGATCAGCAGACGCGGCCCGTGGCCGACCGTCCGGCCCCGGGCGCGGTGGCGCGGGCGGTGGCGTTCATGGAGGAGCATCTGAGCGCTGACATCGGTCTGGCTGAGATCGCCGACGTGGCGCGGATGAGTCCGCGGGGGCTGCAGGTGGCTTTCCGGCGCCAGTTGGGCACCACCCCGCTGGGTCATCTACGGGCTCTGCGCCTGGAGGCGGTGCATGCCGATCTGTCGGTGGCGGATCCGAGGGCCGGGGACACTGTGGCCGGGATCGCTGCCCGGTGGGGCTTTGCCCATCCTGGGCGTTTCGCTGCCGCTTATCGGGACCGCTTCGGAGAGAGTCCGTCCACCACCTTGCGCACCTGAATCACCACCACTCCGGTCGGTGCTCAGAAAAAGGAGCCTCGGAAATCTGTTCCAGGTCGGAGGAGGCCCTCCGGGTCCATGGGGAGTACGACCGGCCCAGGAACGCATCCGAGTGCTGGGCGGATGGCTGGTCGAGGTCCCGGTGCTGATCCTGGTGTGGGGAAGTGCCACCGCAGCCTGTGGGCCGGTCCTGAGATGTGACGGCACCCGGGGATCGGTCAGGAGCGCAGGGGGGTGGGGCGGGGGGAGCAACGATGTTCCCGCCACCGTGCGCCGGGGCCGAGGACCAGGGCAAGCAACGTCTGTGTCGGGGTGTACACCGGGGACAGTCGAGGGGATGAATGCGCGTTGTGGTGTTTGGGGCCAGCAACGACCTCGGACGTGAGGTGGTGACCTGGATGGTCTGGGCGCGATAGAGGCGCGCCATCACCCGTGGAGGTCTGAGGTGTCCTCTTGCAGATCGTCGAGTACCCACTCGGAGAGCTGTCCCGTCGGGACGACGACCGTGCCAGCCCGCAGCTGTTGTGCTTCGTAGGGCGGCAGGGGTTCCTCGATGGCCTCGGCGTGGTAGACGGCCAGTGCTGCGGCGTAGCCGACGGCCAGCTCAGCAGCCCAGGGGCGGTGGCTGGCGTAGCCGGGGTGGTCGGGATCGGGGCTGCGCAGATCGAGCCAGCGTACGGACTGCGGCGGAACGCAGATGGTGGGCATGAGGTACTGGTGCAGTTCCCAAGTGACGTCGGCCCAGCGACCGGCGGGGGTGTCCACCATGGGGTAGTAGGTGACGATCCAGTGGGTGGGGGAATGGGGGCGCAGTTCGACTGCCAGAGCCCCGGAGGCAGAGGGGGTCATGCCTTCTTCCTGTTCACAAGTCAAGGGTGGTGGCGG
>JAPSHS010000076.1 GCA_031179495.1 Kocuria sp.
GCGGACCCGGCGTAGCACTGCCCGTAGGAGGAGTAGGTGCCCGGGTCGCGCGGATCGGCGTCGCGGCCCGTGCCGTCGTTGCTGAGGTTGACCGCGGAGACGAAGTCGTAGCCGCCGATGACCTTGGAGTCCAGGTCCGGGTGGTTGGCGAAGCCGGTGTCCACGACACCGATGGTGACGCCCCTGCCGGTCGCGGTGTCCCAGGCGTCGAAGGCGCGCACGTTGGTCAGCGCCCACAGGGACGGCACCCCGGGGTCGGCCGCGGTGGCGGCGACGGAGCCCGTCCGTTCGGTCTCCTCCGCGTCCGCGCCGGGGACCCGGGCGGTGGAGACCAGGCGGTCCGGCTCGGCGTAGGCCACCTCCGGGTCCTTCGCGAGCTCCTCGGCGAGTTTCTCGGCCTGGTCGGTGGTGACCTCGTCCGCCAGCTCGACGACGGCGGCGCCGTCGGCGGTGCTGCGCACCTCGGTGGCCTTCCCGGCCTCCGGGACCTCCGCCGTGGCGGCGGCGTCCTCGACGCTCCGCTCCACCTCGGCGGCGGGGGCCTCGGCCTTGTACTTGACGATCATCCGGTCGGTCACCTCCGGGGGTGCCTGGTCGGTGACCTGCTGGGTGGACAGGGTCGCGCCGTCCTTGCCCGGGGACGCCGCTGCGGGGGTCAGCGGAGCCAGCACGAGGGCCAGGGTGAGGGCGGACATGGTGGGGGCGAGCATGGATCGGTGCATGGGCGTACTCCTGAAGGGGGGTGGGGGGATCCCGGAACAGGTTCTCATAAGCAAATACATGCGGAAAGATATACACGCAGATCACGACTTCATCACGAAGTGTGACGGACGGGGCCCGCCGGGCCGGAGCGGTCCACCGGGGCCGCTCAGAGGGCGGAGCACAGGGCGGAGAGCAGCCGCGCGTGGCCCACGCAGGCGGGGACGGAGGCGGTCACCGCCGCCACGGCCGCGCCGGCCGTGGCCCGGCTCAGGTGGGACGCCGCGGACGCCCGCGGGCCGGGGCGCCGGGCCGTCCCGGCGAGGTCGAGACCGGCCTGCACCAGGCTCCACAGGACCGTGGCGACGGAGGCGGCCACGGCGAAGCACCCGTAGAGCAGGAGGACGCCGGGCAGCTGTGCCATCGAGGGTGCCGGTGGGTCAGCCGGCGGCCAGGGCCACGGCCAGCCCCACGGCGAGGACGAGCGCGACCTCCCAGGTGCGGCGGTAGGCCAGCCGGTAGTGCCGTTCACCGCGGAGCTCGAGCCGGGCGACCGCGGAGGGGGCGAGAGCGGCACGGGGAGCGCTGCGGGACCGGTCCAGCCGGGTCAGGGTCCCGATGTAGCGGCTCCAGTGCAGGGCGGAGAGGCTTCCGACGACGAGCAGCACGGCGATCGCGGTCAGCAGCACCCACGAGGTGAGGGAGTCTGGCATGGCGGGCCTTCCGACGGCGGCGATCGTTCGGCACCAGCATGTGTGCAGAGGCAAACACCTGTCTGTCCGCAGATGTGGGGCCGGCCGCTCCGGGACGACGGATCCCCCGGCGTCGCGGGCGGGGGCACTCGCGGCGCCGGGGGTCCTCCTGGGCCCGGCTCAGTCCAGGACGATCGGCCCGAGGTCGTCGAGGAGGTCGCCCGGACCCGGGTTGCCGGGAGCGCTCGACCCGCCCAGGTGCCGGACGACGCCCCACACGGCGTTGAGCCCGGTGGTCACCGCGCCCTCGGCCCAGCCGGCGGTGAAGGAGATGTCGTCGCCCGCCAGGAAGATGCCGCGCTGCCGCTCGGGCAGGTCGTCCTGCGCGAAGTGGGTGAACAGTCGCTGCTGGTAGCGGTAGTGGCCGGGCAGGTTGGCCTTGAAGGCCCCCATGAAGTTGGGGTCCGCCTCCCAGGAGACGGTGATCGGCTCGCCGACGATGTGGGACGCGATGTCCACGTCCGGGTAGATCTGCTTCAGCGAGTGCAGCATCAGCTCCACGCGCTCGTCGGCGTCCAGGGCGAGCCACTTCAGGGCGTCGTCGTTCCAGGTGTAGGACAGGAGGATCACGGCGGGCTGGTCCGGGCCGTCGTCCAGCAGGTACGTGGCCCGCGGCAGGCGGTCGGTCAGCGTCATGCTGAGGGTCTCCCGCCCCGTGCCCGGATCGACGTCCTTCCAGAACGGGCGGTCCACCATGACGAAGGTCTTGGACGACTGCATGTAGTGCGAGCGCTCCATGGCCGTCCACAGGGGCGCGGGGAAGAGCCCCTCCTCCGTGTGGATCCGCGTGGAGAGCAGCCAGGACTGGCAGGTGGCCACGACGGCGCTGTACTGCGCGGCGCGCCCCCACTTCTCCTCGATCAGCAGGTCGCCGACGCCGCCGTCCGCCGTGGCGGGTCGCGAGATCCGGGCCACCGCGCCCCGGGGGGACCCCTGGTGCAGCGAGGCGAGCGAGGTCCCTGCGGGCCAGTGGGCGATGTCCTCGGGGGCGTGGTGCCACAGCGCCTCGGGGAGCCGCTGCGCGCCGCCGACGATGCTCCGGTGGCCGTCGTCGGCATCGGTGTAGACCACGCGCAGGATCTCGAGGATGGAGTTGGGGAAGTCGGTGTCCCAGCCCCCCGTGCCGAAACCCACCTGGCCGAACGCCTCGCGGTGCTCGAAGCCGGCCTCCTTGAACGCCCTGCTGGCCGCGATGAACCCGTAGAAGGTCTGCTCGTCCAGGTCGCGGACCAGCTCGTTCCAGATCTTCTTGATCCGGCGGGTGTCGCGGGCCTTGATGGCCTCCTGCATCTGGAGGAACTGGGCGCCGTCGTCCATCGCGTGGTGCCAGGCGTCGGCCACCTCCTGGAAGAACGCGGGCAGCTCGTCGGGCGTGCGGGCGTAGTGGGCCTGTCCGCCGAGCTCGATCACCGTGCTGGAGGTGACGTCCGAGAGCGGATTGGGGAACGCCTCGGTGCGCAGGCCCAGCTTGTCCACGTAGTGGTAGAAGGCCCGGCCGGAGACCGGGAACCGCATCCCGCCGAGGTCGGCGGTCACGGACGGCGCCCCGGGGAAGGAGGCCGTCCTCAGCCGGCCGCCGATCTCGCCCGCCTCGTGGACGACCGGGTGCAGGCCCAGCTTCATGAGCTCGTAGGCCGTCACGAGCCCGGACAGGCCCGCACCGATCACCGCGACCTTCGTGCCCAGCGCGGCCTCGGGCACGCTGCCCAGGCCCGCGGGGTGCTGGAGGTAGGTGTCGTAGCCGAAGGGGAAGTCGGGGTTGAGCATGGTGATCGGCGCGGCACCGGCGCCGGAGTGGTTGATGTCGGTCGCGATCGTCATTCGGTGTCCTTCACGGTCTCGGGGGTCGGGGTCACGGGTGCGGAGGCCTCGGCGTACTCCTCGTCGGTCAGGGCGGCCACGGTCGAGTGCCGGCGGCCGTAGCCGAGGTACACGCCGGCGCCGACGACCATCCAGAGGGCGAACACCATCCAGGTCGAGCTGCCCAGGTTCACCATGAGGAAGGCGCACATGAGCACGGCGAGGACCGGCGTGGCGGGGTACAGCGGCACCCGGAAGGTGCGGGGCAGGTCCGGGCGGGTGCGGCGCAGGTGGATGACGGCGAGGCTGACCAGGCCGAAGGCGAAGAGCGTGCCGATGCTCGTGGCGTCGGCCAGCTCGCCCAGGGGGACGAGCCCCGCGGCGGCGGCGATGGTTCCGCCGGTGATCAGGGTGTTCGCGACGGGGGTGCCCGTGCGGGGGGACACCCGGGCGAAGACGCCCGGCACCAGCCCGTCGCGGGACATGGCCATGAGGATGCGGGTCTGCCCGTAGAGCACGACGAGCACGATGCTCACGATCGCGACGACGGCCCCCGTGGCGAAGACGAGGGAGACCCAGGGGCGCCCGGTGATCTCCTGGAGGACGCCGACGAGGGCGGCCTCCTGGCCGTCGAACCAGTGCCACGGGCGGGCGCCGATGGCGGCGACCGCGACGAGGATGTACAGGGAGGTGATGACGGCCATCGACAGGATGATGGCCCGCGGCAGGTCCCGCTGCGGGTTGCGGGCCTCGTCCCCGGCGGTGGAGGCGGCGTCGAAGCCGATGTAGGAGAAGAACAGGCGGGACGCCGCGGCGGTGACGCCCGCGGTCCCCATCGGGAGCAGCGGCGCGAAGTTGCGGGAGTCGAAGGCGGTGAACGCCACGGCCACGAAGAACAGCAGGACGGCGATCTTGAGGACCACCAGCACGGTGTTCACCCAGGCGCTCTCCCGTGCCCCGCGGATCAGCACCACCGTGGCGAGCAGCACCACCGCGACCGCCGGGACGTTGAAGACGCCGCCCTCCCCGGGCGGCTGGACGAGGGCCTCCGGCAGCACGACGCCGAGGGCCGCGGCCATCTCGGTGATGTACTCGCCCGCGCCGACGGCGATGGCGGCGACGGACACGGCGTACTCCAGCAGCAGGCACCAGCCGCAGACCCACGCGAGGCCCTCGCCCATGGTGGCGTAGGTGTAGGAGTAGCTGGAGCCGGAGACCGGCACGGCACCCGCCATCTCCGCGTAGGACAGTGCGGAGAGCATGGCCGCGACGCCGGCGATGACGAAGGAGATCCACACCGCCGGCCCCGCGAGCGGCACCGAGTCCCCGAGCACCACGAAGATGCCCGTGCCCAGCGTGGCGCCCACGCTGATCATGGTCAGCTGCAGCAGCCCGAAGCTCCGGATGAGCCCGGTGCTGGCGGTGTCCGACTCGCGCGCCATCTGGTGCAGCGGTTTGCGCCGGGCCAGCTGGCGGCCGAGCGGGAGGCCCGGACGCGTCCGCCGGTCCGGCAGGGTGGGTGACATGGTCATGGAGGCATCCCTTTCGATGAGCGGCCTGCGTGGCACCACAAACACTAGGGATGTGATGCGCATCTCATGCGGGACGAAGTGTCCTATAGTTCCGTGACATGAGCGGAAGTGCACCACGGGGGGAGCGGGCCGGCCCGACCGAGGGGTGGGTCGAGCTGACCCTGGACCGTCTGCTGGCGCAGATGCCCGATGAGCTGGAGCTCGTCAACCGCTGGTCGGACGCGGCCGCCCCGCCCCTGCGCTGGGTGGCCACGAGCGAGCTGGAGGACCCGACGCCCTTCCTCCTGGGCGGGGAGTTCCTCCTCACCGCCGGCGTCCCGCTGGCGGGACGGACGCCGCAGGAGGCCGAGGCCTACGTCGCCCGGCTGGCGGCCGCCGGGGTCACGGCCCTCGGCTTCGGCGTCTCGCCCGTGCACGACGCGCTCCCCGAGGGGCTCGCCGCGGCCTGCGCGCGGCGCGGACTGCCCCTGGTGCAGGTCGCGGAGCGCACACCGTTCGTCGCCGTGACCCGGAAGTTCGCCGCCATGCTGGAGGCGGAGAGCGACCGGATGGCCCGGCACCTGGTGCAGACCAACCGCCGCATGCTCCGGGCGGTGCTCTCGGGCGCGCCGGAGAGCTCCCTGCTGGACGTGCTGGCCGCCGAGGTCCGGGCGTGGGTCGTGCTGACCGGCGCCGACGGGCGGATCAGCGCGTCCGCCGGCCGGCCCGCCCTCGACGAGGAGCAGCTGCGGCCCCTGCAGGAGAAGATCTTCGCCGGCAGCGGCCCGCGGGTGGAGGTCGCGACCTTCGCCGCGCCGGAGGCGGGCACGGTCGTCGGGCACCCCCTGCGCAGCGAGGGCGACGTCAATCTCGGCACCCTGGTGCTCGGGGCGTCCGCCGCCTTCACCCCGGCCCAGCACACCACGATCTCCGTCGCGGTGGGTCTGCTCGAGGTGCTCCTGCGGCAGCGCACGGTCGGCAACCTCGCGCCGAGCCGTCTCGCCACCACGCTGCTGCTGGGGGCGGAGGGCACCGGGGGCGACCGCGCCGTGCGTCGCTCCCTGGCCCAGAGCGTCTCCGGCGCGGAGGGGGAGCCGGTGCGGGTCGTGCAGGGCATCCCGGGGCAGGGCCGCGAGGGGGCGTGGCCGCCCGGTGCCCAGGACGAGCTGCAGGAGCTGCTCCAGCTGCGCCGGCTGTTCGACACCCGGCTGGTGGAGATCACCGGGTACGGGTTCGTCACCGTGACCCGCTCGCCGGTGCCCGCCCGCCTGGTGGCCGATCTGGAGGCCCGGGGCTGGCTGGTGGCGGTCGGCCGGCCGGTGCGGCCGCCGGGGCTGCGCGCCGGGCACGAGGAGGTCTCCGCGCTGCGCGGGCGGCTGCGCTCCGGCGGCGCGAGCGTCCGCGTGGAGGACGTCCCGTGCTCGGTGGCGGGCCTGCTCGGCCCGGCGTCCGGGCGGCTGGTCGCGGACCGGCTCTTCGCGCCCCTGGACGGGCTGCCCGGGCCGCGGCGGCAGGTGCTGCTGGAGACGCTGCGGTGCTGGCTCGGCGCCCACGGCAACTGGGACGCGTGCAGCCGGGAGCTCGGCGTGCACCGCAACAGCGTGCGCCGGCACGTCCAGCACGCCGCCGAACTGCTCGGGGTCGACCTGGGCGACGCCCGGGTGCGCGCCGAGCTGCTGATCGCCCTCCAGTTCGTGCCCGGGTCCCCGTAGTCCTCCGGGCGGTGCGGTCCCCGGCCGGGCCGGGGCCTCAGGCGGTGGGGCGTCCGCCCCAGCGTCCGTACAGGTCCGGGCGGCGGTCCCGCAGATAGGGCACGCGCTCGCGGGCCGCGGACACGAGCGCGGAGTCCACGACGGCGTGGACGAGCTCGGGGCCGGTGCCGGCGTGCGCCAGGAGGCTCCCGTCCGCACCGGCGACCACGCTCTCCCCGCCGAACTCCAGTCCGCTCTCGACGCCGCAGTGGTTGGCGTAGGCGATGACCACCTGGCTCTCGAGGGCCCGGGCCGGGAGGAGGATGTTCGGCACGGCGGCGAACCCGGCCCCGAGGGCGGTCGGGACCAGCAGGAGCTCCGCGCCCTCGTCGGAGGCGGCGCGCACGCTCTCCGGGAACTCCACGTCGTAGCAGATCAGCAGCGAGACCCTGAGGCCGCCGTGCGCCACGGCCCGGGGCGCGTCCTCGGCGGGGGAGAAGGCCCGCTGCTCCTCCGCCCCGAACAGGTGCACCTTGTCGTAGGTCAGCACCGCCCGGCCTGCGGCGTCGAGGAGCGTCGCGGAGATGTGCCACCGCTGTCCGGCGCCCTCTCGAGGGGCGCTGTAGACGAGGGAGATCCCGTGGCGGCGGGCGATCGCGGCCGCCCGGTCGGCGATCAGGCGCAGGTCCGCGGGACCCAGGCGCTCGCGGACGAGCGCGGGGCTGTAGCCGCACGTGAACAGCTCCGGGGTCAGCAGCAGGTCCGCCCCGTCCTGGCGCGCCCGCCGTGCTGCGGCGTCGACGGCCTGCAGGTTGGCCTCCAGGTCCAGGACCGTGGCCTCGGCCTGGAGCACGGCGATCTTCATGGGCGGCCTTTCTCGAGCGGGGCCGGTGCCACGAGCGCGGTCCGTCCGGCACCCCGGGATGTGATTCCTGGCACAGTCTGGCAGGATGTTGTTCAGAGAGCAACAAAAGTTGCCTGGAATACGCCCTGCGGGGCGCTTCACCCTCGAGAGGACTGCACGCCATGATTCCTGAACGCATCACCGGCACCACCGGTGACGGCGCGCCCGTGGTCGGGCCCGTCGACGCCTCGCTGACCCCGCGCTGGGCGGGGCTGGGCACCTTCGCCC
>JAPSHS010000395.1 GCA_031179495.1 Kocuria sp.
CGGCCGAGCGCCCAGCCCGCGGCGGACAGGAGGACGCCGAGCCCGGCGGCCACCCAGAGCCCGTCCCGGCCCACCGCCACGGCCTCCGGGAGCCGGCCGGCGCCGAGGTGCCGGGCCACCGCGGGGGTGGTGCTGTAGGCGAGGAAGACCATCAGCCCCACGACCGTCTGGACCAGGGCTGCGGCCACGCCCACCCCGGCGAGCTGGGGGGTGCCGAGGTGGCCGACGATCGCGGAGTCCGCCAGCAGGAACAGCGGCTCGGCCACGAGCGCCCCGAAGGCGGGGACGGCCAGGGCCAGGATCTGCCGGTTGAGCCCGCGCGGGCGTGCGGTCGTGGTCACCGGACCAGGCTACCGACGACCTCCCGTCCGCCGCGCCGCCTCGCACGGAACCCTCTCAGAGGCCCCGGAGCCGGTCCAGCTCGCGGCGGTCCTTCTTGGTGGGCCGGCCGGCGCCCCGGTCCCGGCGCGGGACGGCCGAGTGCAGGGCCGGGGGCGGGGGCGGGCTGTGGTCCACGTAGGCGGCCGCGGCCACGGGCGCGCCGACCCGCTTGGTCAGCAGCTGCACGACCTCCAGGACCTGCTCGTGGCCGGGGCGGCGCACCGTGACCCGCTGGCCGGGCCGCACGGGCTGGGCGGCCTTGACGGAGGTGCCGTCGATCTTGACGTGGCCCGCCCGGCACGCGGTCGTGGCGGCGGAACGGGTCTTGAACACGCGCACCGCCCACAGCCACACGTCCACGCGCACGCTCGCCGGCGCCGCCGTCATCGGTCCCCCTGCGGGGTCGGGGAGTCGTCCGTCCGGGTCATGGGCCCATTGTGCCGAAGAACGGGGTCCGGGGAGGACGCGGGCTCCGGCGCGCGTGGGCAGCAGTGGGGACAGCCGGTGTGCTACCGGTCAGTGGTGCGCGACACACCAGTGCTCCGGGACGTCCTACACTGAGGCACATTCAGCAGTGGGCCCCGCTCCGGCACGACACCGCGCCGGGGACGGCGGCCGACGACCTCCCGAGGGAAGGACAGATCCATGAAGAGCAGGTTCCACGGGGCAGCGACCCTGTCCGTGCTGGCCGTCTCCGCGCTGGCCCTGAGCGCGTGCACGAGCACCGGAGGGGGCGAGCAGGCGGCCGAGGGCGAGGTCAGCCTGATCAGCCCGGGGACCCTCACCGTCTGCTCGGACATCCCCTACGCCCCGTTCGAGTACGTGGAGAACGGGGAGACGGTGGGCTTCGACATCGATCTGGTCAACAACATCGCCGAGGACCTCGGGGTCGAGGCGAACGTCATCACCACGCCGTTCGAGGCCATCGAGACGGGCTCCGCGCTGGACACCGACCAGTGCGACCTCGCGGCCTCCGGGATGACCATCACCGAGGAGCGGGAGTCGGTGATGGACTTCTCCGAGCCCTACCTCGAGGACAACCTCGCCCTGCTCGTGGCACCGGGCTCCGGCATCGGCTCCGTGGCGGACATCGAGGGCCGGCGCGTGGGCGCCCAGCAGGCCACCACCGGCGAGGCCTACGCGCGGGACAACGGGGCCGACGTCGTCCAGTACGAGACCTCCTCCCTGATGATCCAGGGCCTCAACACCGACGACGTCGAGGCCGTGCTCGGCAACATCTCCGTCACCGGCCCCGCCATCTCCGACAACCCGGAGCTGGAGCTGGTCGAGGAGATCGAGACCGGCGAGCAGCTCGGCATGGCCGTGAAGACCGGCAACACCGCCCTGCTGGAGCGG